>PBTW01000014.1 GCA_002729315.1 Gammaproteobacteria bacterium | reverse complement strand
GCCGAAAGCTCTGGCTCTCAGCTTGAGCGTCTTATTCAAGCCCTGTGTGATTGGGAAGCAGGTTGCCCTTGTATTGTGGTAGGCGAATTCGGCTCTTCGATAGAATTTGCTGCGGAGATGCGCAGTCAGATTGCGGAAATTCTTCCCAGTAAGCTTTCACATCAACTTCTTTTGGACGCGATTCATAAAGCAAAACTATTTCATGAGCATTTCAATCGCCTGCGTGACTTAAAGGAAGTAAGTGACTTCAATATGTTCCGCTCACTCGTGGGCAACAGTGCGGAGATCGGGCGAGTCCGTAGGATGATGGGTCAGGTTGCAGCAAAAGAAGTTAGCGTTCTGATTACGGGTGAGTCAGGTACCGGTAAAGAGGTTGTCGCACGAAACCTGCATCTCAATTCTTCTCGAGCAGACAAACCGTTTATTCCGATTAACTGTGGCGCGATTCCGCGAGAATTGCTTGAGAGTGAGCTTTTTGGCCATGAAAAGGGGGCTTTTACCGGAGCAGTCTCTGCCCGGGCGGGGCGCTTCGAACTAGCCGACGGAGGAACCCTATTTTTAGATGAGATCGGTGACATGCCGCTGAGCATGCAGGTTAAGCTGCTCCGGGTGCTGCAGGAAAAAAGTTTTGAGCGTGTCGGTGGGATCAATACTCTTCATAGCGATGTTCGTATTCTAGCCGCTACTCATAACGATCTTGAGCAGATGATTGCATCCGGAGAGTTCCGGGAGGATCTGTACTATCGACTGAATGTCTTTCCGATCGAGATGCCGCCTCTGCGAGCTCGCGCTGAGGACGTTCCGTTGTTACTCAACGAACTTATTTCCGTCATGGAGTTAGAAGGGAGAGGATCAGTGCGCTTCAATTCAGGCGCTATTAGTCGCCTGCAGCGATACCCCTGGCCGGGTAATGTTAGAGAGCTAGCCAACCTGATTGAACGCATGGCTATCTTGTACCCCCACCACATCGTGGGAGTGGAAGACTTGCCGGTGAAAATTAGGACAAGTACCGCGCAGACCGATGGCAATTACGGTCGCTCTGAGCGTCCAGACCGAACTGGCGCTGCCTCCACTAGCGAGCACGACACCTTATTGCCGATGCACGGCCTTGATCTTAAAGAGTATCTCGCCAATCTTGAGCGAAGTCTGATTGGTCAGGCACTCGACGACAGTGGTGGTGTCGTCGCTCGTGCAGCCAGCCGTTTACACATGCGGCGGACCACTTTGGTGGAGAAGATGCGTAAGTATCAGATGCAGCGAAGTGAGGTGGCGCTTGAGTCGGGAACCCTGGATCCGGATTCGCCTAACAAGCCGCAATCGTCCTAAAACGCTTCTGGACGTGATCTTACCCCATCAGTCGGTCAGGCCGGAGACTCTCTGGCCTGCTACTAGGGCGTCGGTGAGGTCCAGAGTGATATCCAGGCCAAATGCGCTGGTTTGTTCGATTCTTGCCAGCAGATAGGACCAATCCAAGGCAAGCCAGATGGTCGTGGTGCGACCGCTGCTCGCCGCACGATTTCGCTCCAGCTTGACGCATCGAAAATCACCGAGCGGGGTTGAAATAATTTCTTCGCCCAAAACCCGAAAGCTTGATTTATCTAGTGCGTCGCCATCTACGGTTTCATAGGAGTAAATGGTTTCACCTGGGACCGCTATGTCCAGCGCCAAAGCGAGTTGGTAGCTGAGTTCATCCAGCGTGTTGTTGTTGATGGCCACAGACCAGGATTGCTCTTCGTTTGCACTCAGGGCAAGCATGGAATCCCAGTTGAAAACGACCGTTTCGACGGCTGAGCTGACGCCGGACACTTGATAGCTATACGTAAGCGGTTTTATCTGGCCGCCCGAAAAGCCGAACTCGCTTGCTTGTTCAAGGGCGCCAATTTTCAGTCCCCCAAGCTTGGCCTCGAGAGAAACGCTTAGTCGGTAACTGTGCTGAGTCAGTTGGACCAGATGTCGCTCCGCAGTACCACGAATCCCGTTGGTCGTTGCGCTGTAGTAGGCTGAAAATTCCTCAAGGGTATCGGCGGCGGCGCAAGAGAGCGAAACTTGCAACAGTAAAAACACGAGTACAATGGTGGCGTGTGTCATAAATTGATTTGCAGGCCTTCGCGAGGGAGTTTGGCGCCGTCCATCACTGCCTGACCCCGCTGCAGGTATAACCTGCCGCTGGCAAACCATGAGACGACCGTGGGGTAAAGCTGCTGTTCCCTGACCAGTACCCGTGCGGAGAGTTCTTGCGCAGTTTCATTCGCGTTGATCGATATTCGGCCTTGAGCGATCGAGGGTCCTCCGTCAAGCGCTTCGGTAACAAAATGAACAGTCGCCCCATGCTCATGATCACCGGAATCGAGGACTCTTTGATGGGTATTGATCCCGGGATATTTGGGGAGCAAGCTTGGATGAATATTTAGCATTCTGCCGGAAAAGTTCTTGACGATTTCGGGTCCAAGAATGCGCATAAATCCGGCAAGTACGACAAGATCAGGGCCCTGATTCTCGATTGCTTGTTGCAAAGCGCTATCAAAGTCGCCGCGTGTTCCGAAGTCCCGATGGTTTAGAACACTGCTGGATATTCCGCAGCGTTTGGCGCGTTCGAGACCGAATGCGCCCGGATTGTTGGATATAACGTGGCTGATGGTGTAGCCGAAATGTGAGCTGGCGTCGATCAGGGCCTGAAGGTTGTTACCATTTCCAGAAATAAGCACGACTACACAGCATTGCTGATTACCCATGTGGAGATTTACTCCCTTTTGCTGGCGTTTACTGCTGAACTCTCTGCGATACCGCTACCTCAGTTGTAATGCTTCATTACCGGCGCCGCGGGCGATGACTTCGCCAATCACCTGAGCGCACTGAGTGTCTCGATTAAGAGTATCGAGTGCAATTTCTACATCGGCTGAACGCACTGCTGCAATCATGCCGATCCCGCAGTTAAAGGTTCGCATCATTTCCTGCTCTCCAATATGCCCGTTGTCCTGAAGCCAGTTGAAAATTGCCGGTCGATGCCACGAGTCACCTTCAATACGCGCAGCCAGGCTTTCAGGTAACACCCGAGGCAGATTGTCGAGGATCCCCCCTCCGGTGATGTGTGCTATTGCTGAGACTTCCGCTTTGCCGCGTAGTTCAACAAGCTGTTTGACATAAATGCGGGTCGGTTCAAGTAAGATTTCACCGAGAGTGCTGGTTTCAAATGTCTCCGAAAGGCTTGCTGCGGAACGCTCAAGGACCTTTCTGATCAGCGAGTAGCCGTTAGAGTGCGGGCCTGAAGAGTCAATGCCGATCAGAACGTCGCCTTCTCGGACCCCTGATTGGTCGATTATGCCGGATTTTTCGACGACACCGACCGCGAAACCTGCCAGATCATAGTCCCGCGGTTGATACATGCCCGGCATCTCAGCAGTTTCCCCGCCAATCAATGCGCACCCTGCCAGCTTGCAGCCCATGCCGATGCCGGCAATAACCTGCTTTGCTATATCGATGTCTAGGCCACCCGTTGCGTAGTAATCCAAAAAGAACAGGGGTTCGGCGCCGCACACGATCAGGTCATTGACGCACATTGCCACGAGATCAATGCCAATGGTGTCGTGTTTGGCCATTTGCTGCGCCAGCATTAGCTTTGTACCAACGCCATCGGTGGCTGCGACCAATACAGGCTCTCGATAATTGCGCGGCAATGCGCACAAGGCACCAAAGCCTCCCAGCTCGGTTAGTACCTCGGGTCGTAAAGTGCGTTGTGTGACTGATTTAATCGCGCCTACCAGTGCATTGCCAGCATCAATGTCGACGCCGGCGTCACGGTAGCTGAGCGGGCCGCCTGATGGCGCTTCTGAGTTGGATTCTTGATTATTTGGCACTATCGGGGCCTTTCTGTAAGCAAGATGCTTGGGTGCGCGATCATGGGATTCTATCAGGAACGACCGGAGTGGTCAGGTGAAGAAATGTCTGTTTTTATCCTCGTGTCCGAGACCGATATAGAGAATTTGAAGTACACTGTATAGATGAAAGCGCTACTACCCGTGATGTTGAAAGCTGTGCCGACCCGATCGATTGTACTGTCTCTACTGTTGCTGGTTAGCAATGCTTATGGTTTACCGGTTGCAGGGATCTACAGTGAGCGGGTGCCGGTCGCGAACGAAAGCGACGCTGAAAGAAGTCAGGCCTTCAAAAACGCTTTGCAGATTGTGGTGGTCAGGGCAACCGGGGAACAGCGCAATCTCAGTCATCCGGCGGTGCAGGATGCGCTTGAAAATGCGCAGAGCTACGTTGAAGCGATACGCTACTTCAGCGAAACGGTTATTCCAGCTTCAACCCGTCAGGCAAATGTACCACAGCTAGCGCTGCCTGGAGACACGGTTGAGCGGTCAGTTGACGAGAACCCCGATGGTCTGATGCTCGACCAGGACCAACAGAGGCAAGCAGTTCCTGCAGCCATAGAGCAGCGCTTTATCGAAGTAGAATTTTCTTCTGTATTGATTGAGCGGATGCTGGCTGATGCTCAGATACCGCTCTGGGGCAGTAACCGACCCAGTGTTCTGATTTGGATGGCGCTGCAGGATGAATCAGGCAACCGCAGCCTGATGACCTCGGATATTAACAACGACATTGTCGACCATATCAAGGGCTTTGCGGACGCGAGGGGACTGCCTGTCCTATTTCCCGTACTCGATTTTGAGGATCGCAGAAACCTGAGTGCGGATCTGGTTTGGAGGCTGGATGAAGAAGCCATTCGAACCGCCAGCCTCCGCTATGGTGCCGACAGTATTTTGACCGGGCGATTGCACTTCACATCAAGTGGAGAACTGGTAGGCCTATGGCAGTTTCAATTTCAAGGTGACTCAGAGACTTTTGATGGTTTCTCGACGGATCTGGGAGGGTATCTGAACGGGCCGCTTGAGCGGGTAACGGCCCAACTCGCACAATACTTTGCCATCTTGCCTGACGCGGACCTTGCAGCCTCGGCGATTCTTCGAGTCGACGGCATCAGTGACTTGCAGGATTACTCTGCTTTGATTGCCTATGTCGGCGGTCTGGGACTGGTTGATAGTGTGACGACATCACAGGTCGCAGGAGAGAGGTTGGAATTGCGTCTTGGTTTGGTCGGGGACCCACAGCAGCTTTACGAGTTGATAGCTCTTGATCGGGATTTGCTGCCAATCAAGAGTTCGATGGATGTCAGTTCCGGACTGCTGCACTATCGCTGGACCAGGTAGGGTTGATCTGTTGTGAATTCTGATTCTACCAGCCAATTGCCACTTGGGATTCGCCTCAATGATGAAGCGACATTCGCCAATTTTCTGGTTTCTCCCGGCAACAAACATTTGTTTGACGTGCTTACCGGTACGCTGCTCTCAGCTCAGCTGATCTACTTGTGGGGCGCAGAGGGCAGCGGGCGAAGTCATCTATTGCAAGCGCTGTGTCACAGCTATGCTAAATCCGGCGCGTCGACGCTCTATTTGCCCCTTATAGGCCGGCAGGACTTCGCTCCGCAAATTCTGGAGCATTCGCGTGCGATGTCTGTCATCTGTGTTGATGATCTTGATGCTGTGGCAACAGACATCGTTTGGCAGGAAGCCATTTTCCACTGTTTGAACGAAACAGCCGAGACCAATGTTCTCTTCGTGGTCGCCGCAAGCTGTGCGCCGAGAGACTTGCTGCTGTCGCTGGCGGATTTGCTTTCCCGAATGCAGAAGGGCTTGATTTTTCAATTACAGGCTGCAGATGATGGTTTCAAAAAACAGATTCTGCAGTATCGGGCAAACTTGCGGGGAATCTCGTTTAGTGATCAGGTCTGCAACTATATTTTGCATCGAGCTGACCGCAGTCTGGCTGGTCTAATTGCAGTGCTAGAGCGGCTTGATTCAGAGTCCTTTCAGAGGCAAAGGCGATTGACAGTGCCTCTGGTGAAAGACGTCATGGGTTGGTGACGGATGGATTGCTGAGTTTCTGTGCGACTCGCAAGAAGATTAGGAGTGCGCAGAACAACAGAACACTCAATCCCAACTCTGCTGTTCCAGCGATTCTTCTGGTAGGGTCAAACGCGACTAAAACTCCGTGTATGAAATAAAGTAGCACAACCAGACTCAACCAGATAAGTTGCTTCACTTTTTTGCGATGAATTGCTTGAGAAAAACCCAGCAGCGGGGCTGACTGCAATAACCATATAAACGGTACCGCAGGGCTGAATTGATCGAGCGCGCTCAAGCTGTTGATCAGGAAAAGACTCAGGAGTGCATAGTAGCTTCCCACAATACACTGATAACTCAGCTTTGCAGCTCTGATTGTTGGGGCGCTGTCTCCCTCGTTCATTAAAGCAGCCTCAAACTGAGTCTGGCGATGCGACTGCCCAGAGCCTGGCATAGGTCAATTTCATCAGAGGTGAGATCCCCAGTGGCTTCCGAGCCGGCAACATGGCTCGCGCCATAAGGTGTGCCTCCGGATTGGGTAGTGTATAGAGCGTCTTCTGAGAATGGGATTCCACAGTACACCATACCGTGATGAATCATCGGGACTGCCATATTAAACAGTGTTGCTTCTTGACCACCATGCAGGCTCGCCGTGGAAGTGAAAGTGCCGACCGGTTTATCGATGAGCGCGCCCGCGCTCCAAAGGGAACCGGTGCTGTCAATGAAATACTTCAACGGCGCCGCCATTTGCCCGAAACGGGTAGGGCTTCCCAAAATGAGCCCTGCGCAGTGTCTCAGTTCATCCAGGCTGCTGTAGATTGCCCCGGCTTCAGGTATGGAGGCAGCGGTGGCTTTGTGGTCGGGGGAAACGCTTGGTACGGTGCGGATCTTGGCCTCGATGCCGTCGATTGATTCCACTCCCTGAGTGATTGCCCGTGCCATGGCAGCCGTAGCGCCTGATCTGCTGTAGTAAAGAATGAGAATGTAAGGAGTTTCCATGAATTGTTATTTCAGTTGTTTAGCGAGATTTACGCGAGCTTCATGGATCCGTTGTCCAGTTGATCCGCGCTTGNTCCCGCTGCTTTCAATTTGGCGAGTTGTTGTCGAAACTGCCCCCGNANAAAATACCGATGTCGAGGGTCTAGGACAACACAGCCANGNCNTGNCTGCTCGTGCAAACCTAACGACACAGCCCCTCTAAAAAAGAGGTGACANANGATGGAGGAACTCGACGTTTTTCTCCAGTTCTTCTAAAGGTGTACTCGATAGAATCTTCCGCAATCCCTCTTGCAGAAACGAGGAGGCGGTGTGGGATGCCGAGGAGTTCCGACTCTGCAAATTTGACCCCTGGACTGGTTTTCTTGTCCCTGTCGTCCAGCAAAACTTCTATTCCCATCGCGGTTGCTTGTTCATAAATCGAACCAGCAACTGCCGGGACCTGTGTCGATTTGTGTGCGTCCAGCTGTACGATCACCAGTTGAAAAGGGGCGATATTCTCGGGCCAGATTATGCCCTTTTCGTCATGGTTTTGCTCGATGCAGGCTGCGACCACTCTGGTGACGCCGATGCCGTAGCAGCCCATTGACATGACAACAGCTTTCCCTTGTTCGTCAAGTACAGTGGCGCCGAGTGCCGAGCTGTACTTTTTGCCAAGTTTAAAGATATGGCCCACTTCAATCCCGCGCTTTATAGATAGAGTACCTTTACCGTCGGGGCTGCGGTCACCTGAGAGAACCTTTCTGATGTCTGCCGATTCATGAAAATGGCAATCCTGCTCCCAGTTGGCGTTGCGAAGATGGTGATTGTCCCGATTTGCTCCGCACACGAAATTTTTCATGGTCACCACGCTGTGATCTGCAATGGTAAGGATGTTCAACTTAACAGGGCCGATCGCGCCCGGCTGGCAGCCGATCCTGTCCTTGATTTCTTCATCTGTCGCAAAAGTTAGCGGAGACAGGACGCCCGATAGTTTCTGGGCTTTGGTCTCGTTGAGTTCCTGGTCCCCGCGAAGGAGCAGGGCAACCAATTCACCATTTGCTTCACCCTGTTCATCTTCGCCGCGAACCAAAAGCGTTTTGACGATGCGATCTGTTTGAGTCTGTAAGAAATCGCTGACGGCATCTATTGAATGGGCGTCACCGGTGTAAATGCACTCCGAGGTCAGGATATCGCCAGAGTCAGGCTCATCTGGCAGCAGGCCTTCGGCCATCTCTATGTTTGCGGCGTAATTGCTGCTGTCGCTAAACGCAATTTCGTCTTCGCCTGAATCAGCTAGGACGTGGAACTCGTGTGAAGTATTCCCCCCGATGTTACCTGAATCAGCAACCACCGCACGGAACTCCAATCCAAGGCGTTCAAAAATGGCACAGTAGGTGGCGTGCATGACTTCGTAAGTCTGGTCGAGCGACTCTTCATTAGCGTGGAATGAATAGGCGTCTTTCATGATGAATTCACGGGAGCGCATGACTCCGAATCGTGGTCGGCGCTCGTCTCGAAACTTAGTCTGAATCTGATACAGGTTGACAGGTAGTTGTTTGTAACTGCCATATTCATTTTTGACGAGGTCAGTAATGACTTCCTCGTGTGTGGGGCCCAGGCAGAAGTCCCGCTCATGCCGGTCTTTGAAGCGCGCCAGTTCCGGACCCATAGTGTGCCAGCGCCCTGACCGTTCCCAAAGCTCGGCGTGCTGGACGACGGGCATAGATACCTCCATTGCTCCTGACCGATCCATCTCTTCACGCACAATCTGTGAGACTTTTCTCAGAACCCGCGTCCCTAGGGGTAGCCAGGTGTAGAGACCACTCGTCAGTTTCCGAATCATGCCGGCCCGGAGCATCAGTTGATGACTGACGACCTCGGCATCGGCAGGAGTTTCTTTCAGCGTTGCTAATAGGTAATTACTGGCTCGCATGATATTTTTAACCATCAGAAAAAAGGCAGCCAAGGCTGCCTTTTAAACAGTAAGCCGCCAGCCTGTTGCTCGAAGCCACGGCTATCCGTTCTGCGCACCGGGCTTCAAAGCGCGAACTCTTTGAGTTTTTTCAAGGGCAGGACTTTGACTCGTGTAGACGCCGGCTTTCGGGGTACGTCCATTAGCTCGCCGGGTTTGAAAGGGTTAGGCACTCCTTTGCGGGCTGGTCGCGCTGGCCGCTGCACAGATTTTATTTTTATCAGGCCGGGTAGCGTGAACTCTCCAGCACCGCGCTTCTTTATGTGACGCTCGATAACGACGGACAGCTCATCGAGTACTGAAGAAACATCTTTCTTACTCAGTGATGTGTTCTGGGCGATTTCGTTCAGAATTTCGGTTTTAGTGTATTTTCTCTGNATCGCTGGCGCTCTGCGTGAAGGTGCCGCTTTTTTCTTGGCATCAGGTTTGGAAGATTTTTTTACAGCCATGCCCGTTCTCTTTATCAGTGGATTGAATGGTTCAAGTTAGTGTCTTTGATTCGCAATTTTGTGGTGTCCCGCTCTGCCGCAGGTTGCTTGGCCGTGCGCTGTCTAAAATCATTAGCGCTTACGGCTGGATTCGAGGTCTATTCCGGCCTTCCGATAGCGACTTGCAAGTCATTGAACTGCTGGCCTCTAAGGGTCGCTATTTATAAAGCATTCACTGTGGCCTAGCAAGTGATTCCGATCACTTTAATCNAGTAAGTTGACGTGTGTGTCTGATTTTAAAAAATTCGCAAATTACCCGGAAAAAATAGAGCCAAAATTCACTGAGAGACTTTCCTGAGACGATATCTGCAAATGTTACGTTTGGTTCCACTTCCGCTTCGGTACTGACGATATCAAGGGAGTCAATCGGAGTGACATCCCAACTTTTTAGTGACGTGCGGTTGTGAGTCAGATCTTATTTAATTGTTCGTTGGCTAAGGTCTTGTTGCTTAAGCGAGGAGGAGGGACTGAGGCAAATATTTTGAGGCCGCTGTATGCGCATGACTTCATTTGGGCACAGTTCTTACTTTGCACTAGCACTCCTGTTACAGCTTGTTTAACAGGAGCTCATCCGACCAGCCTAGCTGGCGATNTATGCGCTAGATGTGGTTTTAGCGAACGTATCTGCTCTCAAGCGCCCAGAAATTCCTTGCCATAAGAGATTACGGTTATTTTTTCCATAAGGTATAATGCGCGCTTTTTTTCAGCGCCCTTTGGTCTGGCTCCGATTACCAACATAGTACGATTATTGACATGCCAATTTACGAATACCAATGCGGAAGTTGCGGCCATTCACTGGAAGCCCTGCAAAAGATCAGTGATGCGCCTTTGCTTGACTGCCCTGCCTGCGGTTCAGCGAATTTGCAAAAACTCGTCTCGGCAGCCAGCTTTCGCCTTAAGGGAGGTGGATGGTATGAGACAGACTTTAAAACGGGCGAAAAAAAACAGCTCGCCGATTCCGGTGGTGAATCTAAGGTGAGCGACTGCAAAGCGTCCGGGCCCGATAGCAANGCGACAGAAAGCAAAGCCGATAAGCCTNCTCAGAGCAATGCTTCTGAGGGTAAATCAGCCGGAAACGCTAATTCACGAGCGACAGCGGACAGCAGTTAAGCGCGCGGACTTCGCGCCGTTAAAAGGGAAAAACTATGCGCAGCTATTATTGCGGAGAGCTCAACGAATCACATGTTGACCAGGAGATCACCATTTGTGGGTGGGTGCACCGTCGACGAGATCATGGTGGCGTTATCTTTTTAGATCTGCGTGATCGAGAGGGGATTGCTCAGGTTGTGTTCGACCCTGATACTCACGAGAGCTTCGCCGCTGCTGAAACGGTGCGTAGCGAGTTCGTTTTGCAGGTGCGTGGCAAAGTGCGTCGGCGCCCCGATGGGACGCGCAATGAGGAGATGTCGACTGGTTTCGTCGAAGTTTTGGGTAAAGAATTGATTATATTGAATGCTGCGAGAACACCTCCGATGCAGCTCGATGAGTACGCTGATGTTGGCGAGGACGTTCGCCTCCATTACAGATATATTGACCTTAGGCGTCCCGAGATGATTCAGAGGCTGCGTTTCCGTTCAAAAGTGGCCAATACGGTGCGCAATTTTCTGGACGATAATGGGTTTTTGGATATCGAGACGCCGCTTCTCACAAAGGCTACGCCAGAGGGTGCCAGAGATTATCTGGTTCCGAGCAGGACCCATCCGAGTCGATTTTTTGCCTTGCCGCAGTCGCCTCAGCTCTTTAAGCAGATCCTGATGGCCGCCGGGATGGATCGCTACTATCAGATCGCNAAGTGTTTTCGTGATGAAGACCTCAGGGCTGACCGACAGCCGGAATTCACGCAGATCGACATTGAGACCTCCTTCATGGGTGAAGACCAGATCATGGAGATCATGGAGGANATGATCAAACAGNTCTTTCNGNCNCANCTTCANGTNGATCTGGGNGAGTTCCCNAGNNTGACNCATGCTGATGCGATGCGCCTGTACGGTTCGGACAAGCCTGATTTGAGGATTGATNTGCAGCTTGTCGACATCGATGAGCTGATGCGGGGGGTAGAGTTCAATGTCTTCAGCGCGCCAGCATCGGATGCTGCGAGCAGGGTCGCAGCGCTTCGGGTACCGGGCGGTGCCGCGCTTAGCCGGAAGTCCATTGACGATTTGACCGAATTTGTTGCTATTTACGGTGCTAAAGGACTGGCCTGGATCAAGGTCAATGACGCGGCCTCAGGACTCGAAGGTCTGCAATCACCCATAATCAAATTCATCGGAGAAGGAGTAACTCAGGCGCTGATGCAGAAACTTGCAGTCGCTACAGGAGATATCATTTTTTTCGGAGCCGATAAGGCTAAAGTAGTCAATGAGGCCATGGGCGCCTTGCGGATACGGGTTGCTGAAGAGCTCGGTCTGGTTGCCGATCGTTGGGCTCCGCTGTGGGTGGTTGACTTTCCTATGTTCGAAGAGGATGGCGAGGGGAATCTTACCTCACTGCATCATCCCTTCACNGCCCCTTCTGTGCCGGTCGAGCAATTGCGCGAAAACCCCTCAGCGGCACTGTCACGAGCCTANGATATGGTGCTGAACGGCACTGAGTTGGGGGGTGGGTCCATCCGTATCAACCAACCACAGATGCAGAAAGCCGTCTTCGAGGTNCTGGGCATCGGTGACGTGGAGGCCAAGGAAAAATTCGGGTTCCTCCTAGATGCCCTCAGCTATGGCTGCCCGCCACATGGTGGCATCGCTTTCGGTTTCGATCGGCTTATCATGCTAATGACCGGCTCCACTTCGATTCGCGATGTGATTGCCTTCCCGAAAACGCAAACGGCAGCCTGTCCCCTGACTGATGCGCCTGGGGNTGTGTCCAGCGCTCAGCTTAGAGAATTAAATATCAAATTACGGGAGANGGTNGGTCAATCGGAACCTGCATTGAATCCCTCCACGACGGAGAGTGTTCAATAATTGCCGGCTGCGCCGGCCTCACAAATGAGGAATTGCAGACATGGCGGGTCACAGTAAATGGGCCAACATAAAGCACCGCAAAGCCGGTCAAGACGCTAAGCGGGGGAAGGTCTTCACAAAGATTATTCGTGAACTGACAGTTGCGGCGAAGATGGGCGGTGGCAAAGTGGCAGACAACCCTCGGCTCCGCGCTATAGTCGATAAGGCGCTTGGAGCGAATATGACCCGCGACACTATCGACCGTGCCATCGCCCGTGGCGCCGGAGCCGCCGAGAGCGAAAATTTGGAGGAACTTGTATATGAAGGCTATGGTCCGGGTGGTGTGGCGATTCTCTGTGAGACACTAACGGATAACAAGAACCGTACGGTTGCCGAAGTCAGGCATGGCTTCAGCAAATTCGGCGGAGGGCTCGGTGCGAGCGGCTCCGTCGCCTACTTGTTTGAACGTACAGGGGTGCTCAGTTTCTCAGCCGGCGCTGATGAGGAAACGATCATGGAGCTGGCCCTCGAGGCCGGCGCCCATGATGTCGTCAGTAATGACGATTGTACGATTGAGGTTAGAACCACGCTCGAATCTTTCGGCCCCACTCAGGATGCTCTCAATGCCTCAGATCTTAAGCCTGATAGTGCCGAAATAACGATGATTGCCTCAACTGAGGTTGAGCTGGACCTTGAGGGGGCAGGAAAGTTGCTGAAATTGATCGAGCATTTGGAGGACTTGGATGATGTCCAGAATGTGTATTCAAATGCCAGTATTTCAGATGACATTGCCAGTCAGCTCTAAGCGTTTTCTGCAGCTTGGGGGTTGCACTCGCGAAGCACCTAGCACCTGTAATTCTGATGAGCACTGCCTATGTCTCTTGTGCTAGGTATTGATCCCGGCTCGCGTATCACTGGCTATGGCCTAATTGATGTTCAGGGCAGTCGACTGTCCTATGTCGATTGCGGCTGTATCCGCACTGAAGAGAGTGCTTTGCCCGCTCGGCTCAAAAAAATATTTGATGGACTGTCGCAACTGGTGGAAACGCATCGGCCGTCGCAAGCTGCGATCGAAGAGGTTTTCGTGGGCCGAAATGCGAGTTCTGCACTAAAGCTCGGACAGGCCAGAGGTGCCGCAATGGCAGCCTGCTTGCAATCTAAGCTCGAGGTCTCAGAATATTCGGCGCGGCAGGTAAAACAGGCTGTGGTTGGCACAGGGGCGGCGCAGAAAGGGCAGGTTCAACATATGGTGAAGGCCTTGTTGGGAATCAGTGATACACTAGCTGAAGATGCAGCCGATGCGCTTGCTGTCGCTATTTGCCACACCAACACGCAAAGGAGCCTGATCGGCCTGGCTGGTGCCAAGTCTTTTAGTCGCAAACGCCTTCGTTAAAAGTTGCTGTGTTGGCTCGTGCATCCACTATGAGTTGGAGCGGAAAAAGATGATTGGCCAAATCAGGGGCTTACTGGTTGAGAAAAGTTCTCCGGCTATTCTTATAGAAGTCGGCGGGCTAACCTATGAAGTTCTGGTTCCCATGAGCACGGCCTATCGACTACCTGAGGTCGGTAAAGAGTTGAGACTGCATATCCATTTTGTGGTTCGGGAAGATGCTCAGTTGCTGTATGGTTTCTACCATTCGTCGGACAAGGCGTTGTTCCGAGCCCTCATAAAGGTTAACGGGGTAGGACCCAAAATGGCTCTGGCTATTCTTTCAAGTATGGAAGCTGAGGAATTCGCCCAAACGGTCAGGGAAAATGACCTTTCAGCATTGGTGAATATGCCCGGCATCGGAAAAAAAACCGCAGAACGCTTGCTGGTAGAGATGCGGGACCGACTCAGCGACTGGGACGACAGCGGTGCAGTGAATTCGACCAGCGCCCATGCCCCATCAGCCTCGCTGTTGAGCAAAGAAGCTGAAACCGCGCTCCAGTCGCTGGGCTACAATCACCAGCAGGCGAGCCGTGCAGTTGCCTCGGTGCTCGAATCTGAGCCAAATATTGCTGACAGTGAAACGCTGATCCGCCTCGCGTTAAAAGGAATGCTGTAGCGTCCGGAGTATGCATGCAAGAAGAACGGCTAATCTCTCCTGGTAGCAACGCGCAAGAAGCCTCACAGGAGCGTACTATTCGGCCTCTGTCCTTGACAGACTACGTTGGTCAGGCCGAAGTGAAGGAGCAGATGGATATATTTATCAATGCTGCACGAAATCGTTCGGAATCTCTGGATCATACCCTCGTTTTCGGTCCTCCCGGTTTGGGGAAGACTACGCTGGCGAACATCATTGCTAATGAGCTGAAAGCTGCCATTAAAACCACTTCTGGGCCCGTGCTTGAAAAAGCAGGGGACCTAGCTGCCATGCTGACCAATCTTGAAGAAGGGGATGTGCTTTTTATCGATGAAATTCATCGACTCAATCCTGCGATAGAGGAAATACTGTATCCGGCCATGGAGGATTATCAGCTGGATATCATGATCGGCGAGGGGCCGGCGGCACGTTCTATAAAGCTGGATTTGCCTCCTTTTACTCTGGTAGGGGCGACGACGCGAGCTGGCTTACTGACTTCTCCTCTGCGTGACAGATTCGGGATTATCCAGAGATTGGAGTTCTATTCAGTGGGCGATTTACAACAGATTGTCGAGCGTACTGCCGGCATCATGGCAACGAAAATCACGGCTGGGGGAGCAGAGGAGATTGCGCGTCGTTCACGCGGCACACCTAGGATCGCCAACAGGCTGCTGCGGCGTGTTCGGGACTTTGCGGAGGTCAAGCATACGGGCACAGTGGATGATCACTCAGCTCGTGGCGCGCTAGATATGTTGAGCATTGATAAGCACGGCTTTGATCAGCTTGATCGCAGGCTTCTGCTGGCGCTGATTGAGAAATTTTCAGGAGGGCCTGTCGGTATAGATTCCTTGGCGGCAGCGCTCAGTGAGGAACGGGACACGCTGGAGGATATCGTCGAGCCCTATTTAATCCAGCAAGGCTTCATCATGCGCACGCCTCGAGGTCGCGTTGCCACACAGTATGCCTATCGCCATTTCGGCATGACACAGGAAGGTCCGGCTTCGGACCTGTTTGACGAGTCGCAGTAAACACGTTTTGATCTGCAGCGCGCCTTTCCCCATTTGGGTGCCGTGATTTGCCATGATTCTGACATACTCTGTACCGTATTTGCCCAGACCCGGACACGTGTTGGTCAGCACAGCTGGGTTAAATACCATTTGCCGAAACTATTTTCCAAACTGGCCGAAATATTCAGAGGACCGGGTGGTTTCTTTATCACGGTCCCGACCGCACAGAGCCCTCTTCCCGAAGTGGGCCCGGAGAATCTGAAAGTGAATGAAGGACTGAATCCAATTGATCTTATTTTTTATGCCAGCCCGGCTGTTCAGCTGGTATTTCTGATTTTGTTGACTCTCTCAATCGTGTCATGGGTGATTATCGTGCAGCGCTGGCTGGTATTGGTTGCGGCGCAGAAAGGTGTGCTGAGTTTTGAGCAGAGGTTCTGGTCTGGCATGGATCTGAGTCAGCTGTACAAGGAAGGCACTCAGATGCAGAAGGAAGACCTGCAGATAGTGGGCATGGAAAATATATTCCGTGCCGGATTCAAAGAGTTCATGCGGCTGCGGGCACAGTCCAGCGTCGAAGGAGAAGCGATTATGGAAGGAGCGCAGCGCGCTATGCGCGTCGCCTATTCGAGAGAGGAGGAAAAGTTGGAAAGACATCTTTCATTTTTGGCTACTGTCGGCTCCGTTTCGCCGTATATTGGCCTGTTTGGAACGGTTATTGGCATCATGAATTCCTTTCTTGGTTTGGCAACTCAGGCGCAGGCAACCCTGCAGGTAGTTGCCCCCGGGATTGCAGAGGCGTTATTTGCGACTGCTATAGGCCTTTTCGCGGCGATACCTGCGGTGGTCGCTTACAACCGCTATTCGTCGACCTTGGATTTTGTCACAAGTAGCTACATCACATTTAGCGATGAATTCTCCAGCATCCTGCACCGCCAGATTCACAGCAATTAATCTTGTTTCACGGGGCGATTTTTCTCAGTTATGGAAACAATGACTCGCAAAAAGCGCAAACCCATGGCGGAGATCAATGTCGTACCTTATATCGACGTGATGTTGGTATTGCTTATTGTGTTCATGGTCACTGCGCCGATGCTCGAACAGGGGATAGATGTTGATTTGCCGCAGGCTAATAACGAGCCGCTAGATATCGATGAAAATCTTGAGACACTCATTGTATCGATTACCGCCGCCGGGGAATATTTTCTGAGTATCGGTGCGACGGGGGAGGACAGGCAAGCGATGACACTGGACGTAATAGGAGAGCAGGTCGGAAGAATTCTCAATGCAAACCCGGAAATACAGGTCCTTGTCGAGGGTGACACCCAAGCTGATTGGGGTTCGATGATTACCCTGATCACTACTCTCAATGCGGCTGGTGTGACGAATCCCAACTTCATCACTCAACCACTTGAAACAATCTGACTTCATACGGTATGCACACTCCGCTGAGCAATTTCGTGATCTACAACGGCTATCCGCTTTCTATCGTGGTGGCATTGGTAATCCATATTATGATTTTTCTGACGCTGCTCTATCTGCAGTCGGCGTCGGACCTCCAGTCATTAGAACTAGTTCAACCGACGGTCATCAAAGCGCTTTTCATCGATGAGAACCCACAGCTCCGTAATCAGCTGCTTAGGGAACAAAGGCGTGTTGAGCAGGGGCGGCAAGAGCAGCAACAGCAGGAAGCGCAGAGACTGGAGCGTGAGGCAGAGCAGCAGCGATTGGAGCGGGAGAAAGCGGCCCTGCGCGAGCGCGAAGAACTGGAAAGGCTGCGTGAGCGCGCCGAACGAGAAGAGCAGGAGCGCCTTGAAGCAGAGACACAAAGACGTCGTCAGCAAGAAACCTCCGCCGAGCAGGAACGGAGCAGAAAGCAGGAAGTGGAACGGCTTCGTCAGCAGGAGTTGGCGAAGGCTTCGGCGGCGGATGCGGCTAGGACCGAGTTGGAGTTGGTGCAAAGTGCGACTGCACTGATTCAACAGGCTGTCCAGGAGACGTGGTCCAGGCCACCAAGCGCACGAAATGGAATGCGAGCTGTCCTGCAAATACGAATGCTGCCGACGGGAGAAGTGCTTGACGCTGTTATAACGCAATCCAGCGGTGATCCGGCTTTTGACCGGTCTGCGGAGAACGCGCTTTATCGGGCGGCGCCTTTCGGAGAACTGCAAAGTTTGCCGATTAACGTTTTTAATGCGAATTTTAGGTCTCTATCCCTGATTTTTGAGCCTGAGGATCTTTTAAACTGATGATGAACAACCGAGCCTTTCTTGTAATGATTTGTCTGTGGTCTACCTATGCTCAGGCTGAACTGAGCATCCAGATTACTCAGGGAGTCGATAACCCAATTCCGATTGCTATTGTGCCATTCGCCTGGGAGGGTGATGGTGTATTGAGTGAAGATATTGATCAGATAGTCATGGATGATCTGCAGCAAGTCGGTGAGTTTCGGGCGCTTTCCCCAGGCAACATGTTGAGCCTACCGAATGAGGAGAGAGAAGTCTTTTTTAGTGATTGGCGGGTTCTTGCTCAGGATTACTTGCTGATTGGCAAGATAAACAGAGCGACGGGCAGTCAGCTGGTGCGGGTGCAGTATGAACTTTTCGACATCAATCGTGAATTAAAGCTGGCCGGTGAAATATTGACCGGCAGCGTAACGCAGCTGCGCGACATCGGTCACGAAATCAGCAATGTGGTGTTTGAGCTGGTAACTGGTACCCGTGGCGCGTTCACCACCCAGATACTCTACATCGTGTCGGAGCAGTCTGCGGGAGGTCAAACGGTCTTCCGCCTCGAAAAAGCCGATTACGACGGTCAGCGTGCTCAGGTGCTGCTCGAATCCAATGAACCGATCATGTCTCCCAGTTGGTCGCCTAACGGTGAGGATATAGCTTACGTCTCGTTTGAAACCAGTCTGCCGCGAATTTACACCCAGAACATTGCGACAGGTCAGCGGCGGCAAATCACCAACTATCCGAACATTAACAGTTCTCCAGTGTGGTCGCCCGATGGCACTCGTCTGGCCATGGTGTTGTCTAAAGACGGGAGCCCGGACATTTATGTTCAGGATTTGACAAACAATGAGCTGATCAGAGTAACGGATCACCCGGCGATAGACACTGAGCCAGCATGGTCAAAGGATGGGCGGTCAATTGTATTTATGTCGGATCGGACCGGCCAGCCGCAAATCTATCAAATGGAAGTGGGAGCCAGTTCTTTTAACGTCGAACGGCTGACCTATGATTGCTTTCAGTGTATGAAAGGGCAGTTCTTGCCGGATGGTGTCAATATGGTTCATGTTCGAAGGGTGTCGCGCCAAAGCCCTAACTATCAGATAGCTATTCTGAACATCGAGACGCTGAGGGTAATCACGCTGACTGATACGTCACTGGATGAGTCTCCGAGTGTTGCGCCCAACGGTAGCATGATCATGTATGCCACCAAGTTTGGAGGAAGGGGTGTTCTGGACGCTGTCTCCATTGACGGTCGCGTAAAGTTCCGTTTACCATCNTCGATCGGCGACGTNNGGGAGCCAGCCTGGTCTCCTTTTTTTAACTGAATGCAGCGGCGGAATTGCTTGGAGGACCCACTTCATCAATTTTAAGTCAAGAAACGTATGAAGAGCGGCGCGCGAATGGCATTATCAACTACCGGATCGTCAATGGTGCGGATCGTTCGCGAATCTAGGTGGTAAGCTATGGAAAAGAGCGTCCTGCGCAATCCGGTCAAATGGAAGCAGCACACAGCCGTAACCGGCGTATTGAGATCTTCGATCGATCAGATGATTAACAAATATTTGCTTATGGTGGTGAAACTTATATTGGTCGGGGTCGTGCTGCCCGGAATAAGCGCTGCCGCTTCCGCTCAGGGTCTCGGAGCCGTAGTAGAGTCGCAGCCTGTTGTGCGCGGTGGCTCTTCTGTTAACCAACAATCGCCATCGAATAATGATGCACTCTCTCTTCTGCTGGAGCAGAACCGCCAACTTCAGGCTGAAGTCCAGGCCCTGCGCGGTATGGTTGAGGAGCAAGGCTTCGAGTTGCGTAAACTGCAACGGAATTCGCTGAGTCGCTATACGGACACGGATAGCCGGCTTCGTAATCTAGAGACAGCAACCGTCAGTCAATCGATGGTCTCGGTTGCGCCGGAAAGACCACAAGATGCGGGTGGCGGGATCAGTACGAGCGGACCTGCAGATCATGATGTTCAGGCCGAAGCATCGCCAGTTCCGAGCGGCGGCCCCGGGACTGGTATGGTGGATAGCGCGGCAGAAGCACCGGCGCAGCCCCCCACATCGAGAGCGACGCTGCAACCTGCGGTACTGAGCGAGCAGCAGCTGTATCAAATGGCCTATGACTCCGTGATCAACAGTAACTTTGAGCGCTCGATCGCTGAATTCGATCAATATCTGAGCATCTACCCTCAAGGACGCTTTGTAACCAATGCCTTCTATTGGAAAGGTCAGGCGTTTCTTTACCTGAATCGATACGACGAAGCACGAGACTCATATGAGGTCATACTGAATAAGTATGATAATTCGGCAAAGCTGCCTGATGCCATGTACGGATTAGGGTTAGCTTATCAAGGCTTAGGCAACATTCCGCAGGCAAGGCGCCTATTGAACGACATCAAACGCCGTTTTCCCAATACAGGTGTGGCCAATCTCGCGGATACGCGGCTACTCACTCTCGATTGAACCCAGTATCATCGACAGTACGTCAGGCTGCTCTTCGGATGATTTACACAAGTCAGGGCCGATTTGCCCGCCTACGACCGAGTCCAGTTCGTAAGCCTTGCGGATTACCAAAATCCTTCACTCCCTGAGAAGAAAAACGAAGAGCGTGGGAAAGCCGACGGCGTTTGTTGATTTAACGGGTTGTCCGCTGGGCTGCTGGTATTGTGACACGATCTATGCGTTTGTCGGGGGCGATCATCTGTTGCTGATTACTATGCTGCAAGAGGTTAAGCGCCATCAGTGTTCCCTGGTGATAGTGACTTGTGGCGAACCGCTGGCTTAACCGAATTTTCTGCCGCTGATGAGGTTGCTATGCAATGGGGCTTTGATTTCTCCCATTGATACCAATAGCGCTTTATCAGTATCCCAGGTCGGTCCCCGCGTCTGCATTGTGCTTGATCTGAAAACGGTCGTTTCGGTGAGTCCCACCGAAACGACCGGAGTGATCCGAGCGCCATTTTAGCGAGGATCAGTCCAAATTTGTGATCCGTGAAGAGCAGGATAATATTCAGGTCAAAGCTGAAATGCTCGAAGGTGGCCTTTTCGAGCGAGCGGGTGAGATTTTATTCTCTCCCTCCTCCGAGCTCCGAAACCTTAATCAGTTGGCGCAGTAGAATTTAGACTACCAACTGGTTGTTCGTATGCAGTTACAGCTCCATAAAAACTATTGCAGTTGGTGCTAGGTAGACGAACAAACTAAGAGTGAAGAATACTGGAGGTAAATTGGATGACTGATCGCGCAGTTGTATTGGTGTCTGGTGGTTTGGATTCTGCGAACCGCCTGACTATAGCTCTTGATCAGGGTCATGACTGTTTTGCGCTCAGCTTCGATTATGGACAGCGATCAGTAAGTTAACTTGCGGCTGCTAAGCGCCTTGTCGAGTCCCAAGGGGTTATCGAGCACAGGGTTGTCAGCCTGGGTCTCTACGCACTTGGCGGGTCCGTTCTTACCGACAAGAATTTGGCGGTTCCTGAAGGTGGGGCGGAAGGTATTCCTGTTACTTATGTTCCAGCGAGAAATACTGTGTTTCTGGCCTACGTTTTGGCCTAGGCTGAAGTAATCGACGCCAGTGCGATCTACATTGGCGTCAATTCTCTGGATTATTCAGGCTATCCGGACTGTAGGCCAGCCTACATCAATGCGGTTCAGAGTATGATGGATCTGGCAACCAAGAGGGCGGTCGAAGGTTCAGCCATCGTTTTACATGCACCACTCATCGAGAAGTCAAAGGCTGACATAATAAAAACCGGGATGAAACTGGGAGTCGATTACGGACTCACTGTCTCGTGCTATCAGGCAGATGGACAGGGAAACGCCTGTGGCTTATGCGATAGCTGTTGCCTCTGGAAGCAAGGGTTTGCTGATGCTCAGCTGTGTGACCCGGCTCGCGACCAGTGAGACATGCAGATACTGAGGTAAATATCCGGTGGTGACTTGAGTTTTTTTAGTTTGATAGTACTATACCGCCCTCCCGTGGGTCGTTAGCTCAGTCGGTAGAGCAGTTGGCTTTTAACCAATTGGTCATAGGTTCGAATCCTATACGACCCACCATTTAATTTCCTTCAGATTTTTATGCGCTAGGTTGGTCCGAGAGTGCGATGTCAGAACCTCCCATGGGTTCGGCCGCGTCTCGCGTAAAAGTCAACCTGTGTCACGACCTAAGAAAGCACCTCCTCGGTTTTAAGCTTACCGAAGGGCGGCAGTTCTTCGTCTGTGATAATATCTTCACTACGTTCTATCCATAAATGAATATGCATAATTTTTCGTCAAGCCAGCTCGCATCAGATCAACAGATAGTTCGAGATTATTTGTCCCGCGCTAAAGCGCCTCGGCCTATGTCCGCATCGGAGTCCGCTGACTGTAAATCCGAGATTCTAACGTTGTTAGGCGAACGAAACGCTTGTCTCGTGGCTCATTACTACACTGAGAGTGTATTGCAGGAGCTTGCTGAAGAAAGTCAAGGATTTGTCGGAGACAGCCTCGAGATGGCCAGATTCGGGCATGACTGCGATGCAGATATTCTGGTCGTGGCAGGGGTTCGGTTTATGGGTGAAACCGCGAAAATCCTGTCTCCCGATAAGACTGTTCTGATGCCGACCCTGAGAGCAACTTGCTCATTGGACATAGCCTGCCCGATTGAAGATTTTGGGCCGTACTGTGATGCGCACCCTGATCGGGAAGTCGTGGTCTACGCAAACACTTCTGCAGCGGTAAAGGCGAGGGCGGACTGGGTAGTCACCTCTAGTATTGCCCTGGATATCGCGGAGTACCTGTCGGAGCAGGGTAAAAAGATACTCTGGGCGCCGGACAAGCATTTAGGTAGTTATGTGCAGCGTACCACCGGGGCGGATGTCTTGCTGTGGGACGCTGCCTGTATTGTGCATGAGGAATTCAAAGCGCGGGGGCTGGCAGACATGCGGCGCCTGCATCCGGACGCGGCGATACTGGCGCATCCGGAATCTCCGCAATCGGTACTCGACATGGCCGACTTTGTTGGCTCGACCACTCAGATTATCTCAGCTTCCCAGCGACTGCCAAATGACGAGTTCATCGTGGCAACAGACAAAGGGATTTTGCACAAGCTCCAGCAAGTCTCTCCGGGTAAAACATTTATCGTCGCTCCAACAGCTGGAGAAGACGCTACCTGCCGAAGTTGCGCTCATTGTCCCTGGATGGCGATGAATTCTCTTGAATCTTTGCGTGAGAGCCTGTCCAATCCGGCTAATGCCATTGAGATTGCGCCCGAAGTGGCACAAAACGCCATGAAGCCATTGACCCGCATGCTAAATTTTGCGGATGAGCAGCGGCTGGCTGTCCGTGGGAAAGCGTAATCTGAGGTTTATCTGTTTCTATCCATTCAAAGCCCGCTGTCTGCTCTCTAGATCTTTGATCTTCTGACGGAGTCGAGTCTGAAGCGCCGGATTTCTCGCTTCATCGGTTTCAATTTGCAGGGCGAACTGCAGTTGTTGGCGGGCAGCGCGAAAATCTGAAATCAGCGTGAAATACTCGGCGCGGGCTTGATGAACTTTGCTGATGTTGCCGGCCTGCCCCCATATCTCGGCAAGTTGGTACCACAAATGATGATCGCTTTCCCGGGTTTTTGTGTGCTGCTCCATGATCTCTGCCGCTGCGTTGTAGGATTTCGATGCTAGCAGCGCATCTACATGTGCCATGGCAAGAGGATGATTGCCGGGGTTGATCTCTAGATGTCGTTCTAAATACTGTATCGCCCGCTCAGCTTCATTTCGCTTCGTATAGATCTCCGCTTGAGTCACGACGAGACTGATCAGGTTCGGGTATTTCGCTAGCAGTGGAGCTAGGGTCCTGTCGGCCTCTGCGTACTGCCCGTTTTCCCAGTAGGCTACTGCCAAAGAGTATCGGTTCACTTCTTCGTTGAAAGAGCTTGTGCTGTTTTCTAGGTTTTGTTCCAAATCAATGACCAGTGCTGCTTTATCCCGAGTGTAATGCCCAACGACGCGGGCTCTAATGATCTGATAATTCAAGCTAGGTGCGTAGTCGCGCTGTGGGTAGCGCGAGGCGCGAGCTCTGCTGTCTGAAATTCGAGACTCTGTCAGCGGGTGGGTGAGTAAAAATTCTGGCGGTCGACGTCCAAATCGGTTGGCCGCAAGCAATTGCTCATACATTCTCGCCTGAGCGCTTGGGTCGAAGCCTGCATTGTAGAGGGTGTCCTGACCAATGCGATCAGCTTCTTTTTCATTGCTGCGGCTAAATCTTAGCTGCCGATCCATGGCAATACCCTGCGCAGCTCCAAGAGCTGCTGCACCGTGTCCACCATCTGAGGTCGCCATCACCAATACACTGGCAAGCAAAGAAGCGAGATGACCAACACGGCCGGCTTGCGCTTCATCGACACCTCTGGCGAAGTGCCTCTGGCTGACATGAGCTATTTCGTGTCCCATAACAGAAGCAAATTCTGCCTCACTGCCAGCGTTCAAAAATAAGCCAGTATTGACTCCGATGATCCCTCCGGGTGCGGCAAACGCATTGATCTCCTCGCTGTCGATGATCACAAACGACAGACGGCGGTCTGTCAGCTGGCTTCGAGCTGCCAACCGATGGGAGATGTTTTCGAGATAGTTGTTGAGCAGCGCGTCAGCTATCGTCGGTGCGCCACGTCGCAACTGGCTCAGGAACTGCTGCCCCATCAGATATTCCTGGTCCAGAGACACGGTCCCTGAAATCCGATCACCGAGACGTGGCAGATTAGGCTGTGCCAGGCAGGCGGCGGCACCAAGATAGAGGCAAATCCCCAGAAATTTCTTTGGGAAAGTACGGTACGGCATTCAGTTTAACCTGCAACTAGTGATACGGGAGCGTATCATAAATAGTGCAGTTGTATGAGTGGCTAAGTGATAAATTGGCTGAGTTTGTCATGGTCAGCTGGCCCCAACGCTTGATACCATGTCGGGCATGAGGGAATCGCATCGAGAATTAGACGTCACTGGCCTGTCATGCCCAATGCCCCTATTGAAAGCAAAGCTGGCGTTAAATGAATTGGCTCCATTGCAGATATTAAAGGTAGTGGCCACGGACCCTGCGTCCGAGAAAGACTTCTCACTTTTTGTTGAGCGCAGCGATCATCAAATTCTTGAGTTTAAGAATTATGAAGGTGTTTATACTTTCTGGATTCAACGAGGCTAAGTTCAGCCGGGCAAGCGTCTGTCGCCTATGAAGAAACTTCTTAACGACTTCTTTGATCGGTACTTTCACGACGAAGAGTCCCTCATTCTTCTCATCCTTGTGGCTGTGGGTTTATTCCTACTGGTGCTGATCGGAGAGACTCTGGCTCCTCTCATTGCCGCTATTGTCATCGCTTATCTGATGCAGGGCCTGGTAAATCTGCTTTTACGTTATGGTGCTTCTGCGCGCCTAGCGTTCTTTTTCGTTTATAGTCTGTTTATAAGCCTCTTCGCGCTAATGTTGCTGTATCTCATGCCAAGAGCATGGGATCAACTGAGGCTGCTGGCGAACGAGATACCAAAGTTTCTGCGCGATTGGCAGGCCGCACTAATGTCGCTGCCCGATAATTACCCCACGTTATTTTCTGAAAATCAGGTTGAGACGTTCATCGATGGCTTTGGTGGTGAAATTGGTGGCTTTGGTCAGAGAATACTCGAATATTCATTGGCAAGTCTGCCGAACGTCTTTGGCTGGATGATCTTCCTGCTACTGGTGCCCATCCTTGTGTTTTTCGTTATGAAAGACAAAGATGATTTGGTGCTTTGGGCAGGCAATTTTCTGCCTCGTAATCGACCGCTGATGATACGGATCTGGAAGGAGATGGATGAGCAGATCTCCAACTACATTCGGGGCAAGTTTATCGAAGTATTTATTGTCGGAGGGGCAGCTTATCTGCTCCTAATACTGTTCGGTATGAATTACGCGCTGCTGCTGTCCGTTCTCATTGGGTTGTCCGTCATCGTGCCGTACATCGGCGCGACCGTGGTCACGGTTCCGGTTGCAGCAGTCGCTTATGTTCAGTGGGGGATTGGTAGTGAGTTTTACACCGTGATGATCGCTTATCTGATCCTGCAAATCATAGATGGGAATGTTTTGGTTCCGGTTATTTTTTCTGAGGCGAATGACCTGCATCCGATTGCGATCATCGCGGCGGTTCTGGTCTTTGGTGGCATCTGGGGGTTGGCAGGGGTGTTTTTTGCCATTCCGCTGGCGACCCTCATCAAGGCAATCATCAACGCGTGGCCGAGTCGAGTACAGGCGAAAACGCCCGACGTGAACGAATGACTGCGTTTCAGCGCCTGTGATATGATAGTCGCTGTATAGTTTCTCAGGCTCGACATTCATTGAAAACGCGAATCCAGGGTAGTCTAGTTGCGATTGTGACGCCGATGACTGAGCGTGGCGCGCTTGATCTGAGGACCTTTGATCGTTTGCTTGATTGGCACATTGAATCCGGTACCGATGCAATAGTTGTGGTTGGTACCACCGGTGAATCCGCAACGCTGAGTCCAGCGGAGCACTGCGAACTGGTGAGCCATTGTGTGTCCTATGTGAATCATCGGATTCCGGTGGTTGCAGGAACCGGCTCTAACAACACCCACGAAGCACTAGAATTTACCTCAGATGCGTTGAACTCCGGTGCTGACGCGGCGCTGCTGGTGACCCCCTACTACACAAGGCCTTCCCAAGAAGGGCTCTATCAACACTTTAAAGTGATTGCGGAGTCAGTCGACATTCCGCAAGTTCTTTACAACGTGCCGGGCCGGACAGCATGCGATCTTTCCTTTGAAACGATCGCGCGCCTGACTGAGTTTGATAATATCGTAGGCATTAAAGATGCTACGGGAGACCTCGAGACAGGACTCAGGCTAATGGCTGCTTACAAAGACAGACTGGCGATATACAGTGGTGAGGACGGACTGTCACGGGAGCTGATTCTTGCTGGGGCAGACGGCACGATTTCCGTCACTGCCAATGTGGCCCCCTCGTTGATGAGCCAAATGTGTGCTGCTGCATTAGCCGGAGATCAGGCGCAAGCGGAGCAGCTTGACGGCTCTATGAATTTGCTGCATGAATCACTGTTTCTGGAAGGAAACCCGGTGCCGGTTAAGTGGGCTCTGGCGAAAATGGGCATGATAAGTCCCGCACTAAGGCTGCCTCTGGTGGAACTCAGTTCGCGATATCATGCCCAAGTTAGTAACGCGCTCGCTGCTGCCGGTATCGAAATCAATCTTAACGTTTGAGTTATAGCAATAGACGTGGGTGTCGGGAATGAAACTGTTTAGTGCTTATCTTACGAGACCGCTGCTTCTGCTGAGTACGTCACTGTGCCTGAGTTCGTGTGGTCTCATTGATAGGGACAGCGCCCTGTTAGCCGATGAAGGAGGATATCAGGCGGCGCAGGTGATTCCGGATATGCGGATACCTGCTGAATTAGATAGCTACACGATTGATCAGCTTTATGTAATTCCAGAGTCTTATTCCGCAGACGCAGTCGCCTTCGAAGAAATCCCTCTACCAAGGCCCATCGAGGAGCGTCGCCGCGAAGGTGTGATCATTCAAAGTTTGTCTGGTGTGCGGTGGATTCTCATTGACGCGACTCCCGGGCAAGTATGGCCGCTGATCAGGGATTATTGGACAGAGCTACAGATTGCCCTTGACTATGAAAATCCGGGTGCAGGCATACTGGAAACTTCCTGGGTGGAAATCGGACTGGATCAGGAAAACCGCCACAAGTATCAGATTCGGATTGAGCCCGGGCTGCACTCAGGGTATTCCGAAATATACGTCACGCATGTACAGGATCTTCGTGAAAACCCGATTCCGACAATCGTAACGTGGCCAGAAGAATCTTCTTCTTTGGATCTCGAGCAGGACATGTTGCGTTCGGTGTCTCAGTTCTTGGCCGATCGGAATGATATTTACCAGGCATCTTCCGCCAGCTTGCTGGCTGGTACTATCCAGGCAGAAAGTAAGGCAAACATCATTGCTGGCGATGGTCGTGATCCGGTTTTGGAGTTGAAGCTGGACTACAACAGAGCATGGGTCCAGGTTCGGCAGGCCCTGCAAAGCGCAGAAATCGATATTCTCGATGAGAATCGTGATCAGTCTGTGATTAACGTCAGATTTGCCGGCGTTGTTGATGAGCCTGACCCGCCGGGCTGGTTCGGCAGACTATTGGGCCGTGGAGAGGAAATCGAGCCGAATGAAGCGCAGGATTTCAGTGTTCGGATTCTTGAAACGGGTGCGGTGGTCAATGTCGTCACTGAGGCCTTAGTCAGCAATCCTGAATCGGGGGAGCTGAACCAAGAACTGTTGCAAGTCATAAATGATAATTTATCCTGATCGTCTCTCTTTTCGTTCGTTTTCCCCGGATCGCTCATTGTGAGTGAAACCTTTATGCCGTTCTTTTTCGGTATCCTGCTCTTCATCGCAACCGCTGCGATAATCTGCATTCTTGTCGTGCTTGCGAAATTGAGTCAAATCCGAATTGAAGTGGTCTCCGCCAGTGAGAGACTCAAATCGAAGGAAAAGGAGTTAGCTCTGTTAACTTCGGAACTCGCCGCGGTGAAAGAGGTGCTTGCAAAAAGCCAGTCAGAGTTGACGACAACGAAAGAGGAATTGGCAGGCCTGCACGCCCGTTCTGAGTTGGAGCGAAGTCAGTTCGATGAAAAACTCGCTTTTATTGAGCGCTCTAAAGAGCAACTCGGAGAATCGTTCAAGAATATGGCTAATGACTTGCTTGAGTCTAAAAGTAAGAGCTTTAGTCAGAGCAGTAAAGAAAATATCACGGCGCTGCTGTCCCCGCTGCAGGAAAAAATAACGCAATTCGAGAAGCGTGTTGAAGAAACATACGACAAGGAATCCAAAGAGCGCTTCTCCCTTGTTCGAGAAATTAAGTCCCTACAGGCCCTGAACAACAAGATTAGTAAAGACGCGGTCAATCTTACCAACGCCCTGAAATCCGATAATAAAGCGCAGGGTACCTGGGGTGAATTTGTGCTGGAGTCTATTCTCGAAAAATCTGGCCTAACGAAAGGGCGCGAATACGAAGTACAGGTTGCGCTGAAGGCGGAAGACGGAAGCAAATCCCAGCCTGATGTTATCGTCCATTTGCCCGAGTCCCGCGATATCGTGATTGATTCGAAAGTTTCGCTTAAAGCCTGGGACGCATTCTGTTCGCATGATCAGGGGTCTGAAAAAGACGCGCTGTTAAAGCAGCACATTGCATCGATCGGGCAGCACGTCAAAACACTTTCAGCTAAGGATTATCAGAATCTTATTGGACTAAATTCACTGGACTATGTGTTTCTGTTCATGCCTGTTGAGGCTGCCTACAGTACAGCAGTGCAGATGGACCGAGACCTATTTCAGTATGCTTTCGAGAGAGATATTATCTTTGTTGTTCCCTCAACCTTGCTGACTACGCTCAGGACTGTACAGAATCTTTGGCGGCTCGCGCAGCAGAATCAAAATGCTAATGAAATTGCTGGCCGTGCAGGTGCACTCTACGATAAGTTTGTGGCGTTCGTTGATGATCTTGAAGAAGTAGGCGGGCGTCTCGACGCGACACGGAAAAGTTTTGAAAAAGCCAGGAATAAACTGGTTTCGGGTCGCGGAAATTTGGTTAGACGGGCGGAAGCGCTTCGGGAACTGGGGGCGAAAACGAGTAAGAAGCAAGATACTAAGCTTGTCGATGTGGCAGATGTTGGTGATGAGGTACTTCAACCTAAACAAGACCGCTAAGGAAATGATAAAAATGATACGCACCACTGAGTGCCGCCCAGCCGATACCGCTTTGACCGGGTCGGTCTATAATTTTCTATTTTGTGAAACGCCGGGGGAATGGTTGGCAGAAGCTCTGAATCATCCTGAAGAGCTGTTGATCGATCATGCGAACTGTGAAAAGAAAGCGGCTGCAACTGCGATGAAGCTGATGTATCGCTACACAGACAACAGGACATTGCTGACAAAGATGTCGCAGCTGGCCAGAGAAGAGCTTCTGCATTTCCAGCAAGTGGTCGAACTCATGAGGGAGCGAGGCATCAAATATACGCAGATTGCACCGTCTCGCTATGCGTCTGGCTTGCGCCAACATATCTCGCATTCGGAATCTCTGGCGCTGGTTGACACCCTGTTGATCGGAGCCTTCATTGAAGCGCGCTCCTGTGAGCGATTCGCGTTGTTAGCGGAGGTGCTCGACCCGGGGCTAAGCAAGTTTTACCGGAATCTGTTGCGCTCCGAGGCGAGACACTTTCAGGATTATCTGATGCTTGCCTATGAGACCGGCCATGCTGAGGTGAGCGCGAGGCTGGAGTTTTTCGGAGAGATGGAGAAAAGTCTTATTCTCGCCCCGGATGAGCTATTTCGTTTCCACAGCGGAATGCCCCGAGCCTCAACCCTAGGGTGAACAGCGAGAGGGTAGACTGAATTTGCGTTCAAGCTTCTGCTTGAGTGATTGCAGCTGGCTGCAGGGTACTGCGCTATTTCCTTCCAGTAAAACCGATGTCAGGCCGGGCAGGTTAAATAAAGGGCCGATATCGAGAATCTGATTGTTAGCCAGGTTGATTCCGCTCAGCTCTGAAAGAGCCTCTAGCGGCGTGAGGTTCATAATCTGATTTCCGCTGACATCGAGAAATCTCAGTCGGGAGAGAACACCAATATTGTCCAGATTTTGAATTTCAGAATTGGCGCAAGAGAGGGTCGTGATCTCTGATGGGTTTAAGAGATTTTGCTGCTTAAGCGAAAGGTTAATGCAGCCTTGCAGGTCCGCATCAAGTGTTTCATTTTCCAGTAATCGCCCCCTAGGGTCATACACAGCGCGGTTATTGATGGAGATAGCTATCGGTTGGGCGCAGGCTGCTAAAAAAGTCAGTGAAGCCGTGGCGAGGGCCAGGCCTGTTGAGAATGCTGCTCTCTTGGTATTGCTTGGGGACGTCAAGTCGCTGCCTTTGTGGAAATTTTCACGCGTCTCGGGTAGCATCGCGCACTCGAAGCTGGAGGTTGGTTCGCGCTTGCCTGTAGTAATTGTCCGATGAATTGAAGGAAATTGGTATGAAAATATGCATGGTGACAGCTAAGTTTATGCTATTGCTAGCAGCTCTAGGAGCTATGGTAGCTGTCTCAGCTCAGTCAGTAGTCGATCTGGAGGACTCTGATAACCGGGTGGGATATTCTCTAGGGGTAAATATTGGTATGAACCTGCTGCAGCAAGGCATCACAGCTGACGTGCAGATCGACGCTTTTATCGCCGGTCTCAGTGATGCACTTGGTGAAACAGTTCAAATGGATGAGGCAGCAATGATGACAGCAATCCAGTCATTTGTGCAGCAGCAGCAGGAGGCAGCGCAGTCTGCACTGGCAGATAATCTGTCCGCCAGCGAAGCATTTTTGGCTGAAAATGGCCAGCAAGATGGCGTTATTACCTTACCTTCAGGTCTGCAATATCGTGTTCTGGCGTCTGGCGAAGGCGATTCGCCCACTACCACCGACTCAGTATTAGCGCATTATCATGGCACCCTGACTGACGGTACTGTTTTTGATAGCTCTGTTGATCGGGGTGAGCCGGCGACTTTTGGCGTTTCTCAAGTCATCGCAGGTTGGACTGAAGCCTTGCAGTTGATGAAAATAGGAGACAAGTGGCGCTTGTTTATCCCGCCGGGCCTTGCTTATGGTGAGGCATCCCCAACCCCGGCAATCCCGCCGAATTCAGCGCTTATCTTTGATGTTGAATTGCTGGAGATTCGGTAGAATCGGAAATTCCCGCCCTACCTATGAGTCAGAAACGCTTCAATACAGAGCTGCTGGATTTTCTTGAGCGCTCTCCTACTGCATTTCACGCGGTGGCGGCGCTCAAATCGATGCTGCTTGATTCTGGTTTCATTGCACTGTCTGAAGGAGAGCAATGGGACTTGGCTGACGGCCGCAATTATTTCGTTACGAGAAATGATTCAGCGCTGATTGCTTTCCGCCACAATTCGCAGTCGCTGCTTGGTGAGGGCCTGCGCCTGACAGGCGCCCACACAGACTCCCCCAGTCTGAAAGTTAAGCCTAATCCGGAGATTTGCCGGCAGGGCTATGTGCAGTTAGGCGTAGAAGTCTATGGTGGGGTTCTCTTTGCGCCATGGTTCGATAGGGATCTGTCCATGGCCGGCAGGGTCAATTATAAATCCCGCCGGGGAGAACTGCGCTCAGCTTTAATAGATTTCTCTGATCCAATTGCGGTCATTCCA
>PBTW01000136.1 GCA_002729315.1 Gammaproteobacteria bacterium | reverse complement strand
CAGCAAGTGCGTCGGCGGTCGCGTCAGTATTTGGGACGTTTGCTGGGGCAATAACGGCGACGGCGGTCGCGACATTCGTAAGCGCGATCCGCCACCTGTACATCGACACCGGCTTCTCGACTGCAACATACACAGAGCAAACGCCGTCGACCAAAACTTACACAGAGCAGACCGATTCAACAAAAACATATTCTGAACGTGAGGTTTAAATGGGCACGACCACAACAAATTACAGTTTTGGGCTACCGACAATCGACGGCGACGCCGATAGCTGGGGCACCCAGCTCAATGCAAATTGGACAAAAACTGACGGGCTTCTAAGCGGCTCGCAAGATTTGTCGACGTTGAGTGTCACCACAAGCGTGACGCTGAAGGGGCAGGGCGATTTAATACTGGCAGATGCGGACAGCTCACACTCGGTATCTCTGCAAGCCGCCGCCACGATTGGCACCAGCTACACGTTGACCCTGCCGGCGGCGGACGGAAGCAACGGGCAAGTTTTGGCGACGGATGGGTCGGGTAATTTGAGCTTTACTACCATCTCCGCTACAGAGGATGCTGATGGCGACACCAAAATACAATTTGAAGAAAGCACGGATGATGACACTATCAGGTTTGATACCGCTGGCAGTGAGAGGGCTATTATTTCATCAAATGGGAATATAGGGATTGCCACAACAGATTTAGGTTTTGAAACACTCACCATTCAGAAAGTAGGCTCTAGCTCTTATGGCTCAATACAGCTTCGGCGCAGTGACACGGATGGCGATAACAACGGCGGCATATTAACTTTCGCGCAGAAAGATGATTGCAGTACCTCATGGCTTGGGCTGGCTGGCTGGGATAATGGCTCATTGCGCCAAGTGTACATCGGAGGTGGCGGCTGGGGCGTAGAAGAAGCGACACAAGTACAAATTTTTGCTGGTGCTTATGATGCTGGCAGTGGTGGTGCGCCCTCACAGATGATTATTAATTCAAGCAAAGTACAGACTGCTAATGCCTTAGAGTGTGAGGGCGGTGGGTTAATACTAGGCGAAGATGCCTACGCAACGTCAGCCGTTTATGTGGGCATGAAAACCGATGATATGAGTGGTGTTAATGATTACATGATTATTAGCGGCCAAGGCGGTGCAGACCCTAATACATATATTTCCGCAAAAGATGGAGCTACTGTCCATATTAGAGGCGGGGGCAATTACAGCACCAATCAGATTGGCGTTCCAGATGGTGGTAATCCGTTTGCCGCAGAGAAGTTTAACATAGGAATAACCACTGCTCTTAATAGCACAGGCCAGTTAAACCTGTATCGAAGTACCAATCCATTTATTGGATGGTACTCAGGCTCAACAACACGCGGTGCATTCCAACAATATATTGGCTCTGGCGACAGAATGCATTTCGGAGACGTGGCAACCTTGGAAAGCGCGGGTAACGTCATTGCCTACGCTTCCGATGAGCGTTTGAAAAAGGATTTCGCCAAACTGGAAAACGCCCTTGAAAAGGTATGCTCTCTAGAGGGCGTAACGTATCAATGGGACGAAGAAAAATGCGTAAGCGTTGGCTTTAAGACCACGTTTGACCAAACCGAAATAGGTCTACGCGCACAGGAAGTACAAGAGCATTTTCCAGAAGTCGTAACAGCCGCACCATTCGATTTGGATGAGGATGGCAACAGCAAGTCCGGTGATGACTATCTGACTATGTCCTATGATCGTCTGGTTCCGGTTCTTATCGAAGCAATCAAGGAACTCAAAGCCGAAATCGAACAGTTAAAAGCGGGTCGTTGACATGGGGTTGCAGACATCAGGTGCCATTTCGTTGAACGAGATACACGTTGAGGCCGGTGGATCGTCTGGCTCTCAAGCAAGTATTAATGACAGCGACATTCGCGGGCTGATTAGTAAATCATCAGGCGCACAAATGTCGTTTTCTGAGTGGTATGGCGCATCAGCATCTTTCACTATTGCCACCGGCAATTCATTCTATCAGGCGGGTTCACAATACGTTATTGAGAAACACAGCTTAATTGTATCGGGCGCAAATTTTCAAACAGGCTACGCATCTACGACTGATTTTACTATGAACAGTCGGACTACGCGATTTTGGGGGCTTAGTTTCAGCTCGATTAACAGCCGATATCTTTTTTCATTGATTGATATTACCGGCGGGGCTGGTGCCATCGGGCGTACTAACAATGGTCATCCAGCTAATTCAGGGTGGACTAGCTGTACTATCACTGGCAACGGCTCGTCTCGCACATTTACACGGACAAGCGCAACCTATAGTGCGTTGGGTGGATTGGGCATCAATGGCAATTATTATTCAGCAGGGCAATGGCAAATGCCCGCAGGAATAAGCAACATTTTTCCAAACTCTAATAACACTACAAGTTTTACTATGGTGCTAACCCCATGAGTTATGAATACACGACAATTACAGAAGATGGCTTTACCCGCATTTGTGCAACAGATGATGAAATAGGGTACGCGGAGGTGCAACAGGGAGAAGCTAAAACAGCCGATGAAATCCAAACGCTACTGAAAGAGTATTTTGAGGATATAAAGGCAGAGAAAATTTACACTGAAAACTTAGAGCCAGATTTTACCCAAAATTTCCGTGATGATGTGTATATGGGTGGAGAAATAAAGCGTGTGGATTATTCGTGTGACCGCGAGGAGGCACTGGTTCAAATCAATCGCTTGGTTGCCGCGTTTTCAGAATACACCGTTGATGGCCTTACATCTAATGCCCAAAACGTGATAGGCGAATATGGAAATTATCGGCCTCCCTACCCAGATAATTGCATCAGCTTTTATGATTTTACTACGCCCAGCAATGAAACCCTTGCCGCTTACGGATGCACGGGGGATACCTATGGGCTAGATTTGTTGCAATGGCACGGCATAAAGCATGATTTAACTGCGGGAACAAAACAGGCAAAATTTGTATTCACGCAAAATCACGGCTCTTATCTTTCAAACCAGCCAAGCGAACTGCCACCAAACCGTTCAGCGTTTTGGGCGCGAATACATAATGCTGACGGCTCAATAAGCCAGTGGGTTGATACCTACGTCATTAGCACCAACAATTATATGCGGGATTGGTGCGCCGGCATTGGCAAACCGTTTCCATTGCCCGATGAAATAACAAATCAACCGTGGTGTTTTGGGATCGTGCATGATGATACCAATGGAGATATTGAATGCGTAAAGGCATACGTCAGACACAGGTACTAGACCTGACCGACATAGATGCGCGGTTTTGGCAAAAGCACAAACAAGAGCAAGACCGATTTCATGCAGACCAGAAGCGGGCGCAAAAGGGCAAAAACACAACGCAAAAGCGTAGCATAAAAACGATTTTTTTGGTAAATTCGTCGTAAGAAAAAGGCAATAATATGACCGATACGTTTACAAGTAATTTAAACCTGACTAAGCCAGCGGTTGGCTCCAGCGCCAACACTTGGGGTGGGAAACTGAACGCCAACCTTGACGCGGTTGACGCAAAGTTTGCGGGCACATCTGGCTCGGTCGTGTTGCGTAATGCAAACTCACAATCGGTCATTGCGGGCATGCGTCCTGATAGTGCGTCAGGAACAGATCAGGCCGGCACTGATGTCAATATCGCCGCCGGCTCTAGCACGGGTAATGCGGCTGGCGGTAATCTTAATTTACAGACAGCGCCAGCTAGTGGGTCGTCAGGTAATGCAGTTAATGCACCGACAACCCGCGTTTCGGTTTTGACAAACGGTAACGTCACCATGACCAACGACCTAGCGGTCACTGGTGCCATTTCTTGCGCGACATTGACCATTGGCGGGCTGGCGCCAGACACGTTTCCGTCAGGCACGCGCATGGTGTTTCAGCAAACAAACGCGCCGACCGGCTGGACGAAATCGACCGACAGCGGCTTTAACAATGCGGTGTTTCGGGTGGTCACGGGTAGCGTAGGGTCAACAACCGACAAGTCGGGTGGTAGCGTAGCGTTTACAAACGTATTCCAAAGCGTGACGCCGGCTGGCTCCGTGGCAACGTCAATAACTGGTAGTATTGACGGGCATGCCATAACCGTAAGCCAGATGCCAGCTCACCGACATTTTATTGCGGCCAATATCACGAACAATAACACCACGCTTTTGTCAGCTACAAACCAAGCGAAACGGGGCGGGCACACGGAGCTGGCAAGCAACAATAACGAGGACTACCATTTGGGCGGCGTCGCAACCGACGCAACGGTTGGCCGCACATCATCAAAGGGGTCTGGCAATACGCACACTCACGGAATTAGCGGACTAGGTGCATCGAGTGCATTCACAGGCACCGCGATTGATTTCGATGTTAAGTATGTAGACATAATCGTGGCGCAGAAAGATTAAAATGCAAATTGAGGTTGAAGCAAATTGTCCATTAAATAACTTTGAGCCGTGCAGAAAAACCGCTTGCGCGTTTTTTGTATCCATGCGGGGCACAAATCCGAACACCGGTGCAGAGGTCGACGAGTGGGGCTGTGCTGTCGCATGGTTGCCTTTACTGCTTGTAGAGAACGCACAGCAACAGCGTCAAGCGGGCGCGGCTGTTGAGAGCTTCAGGAATGAGGTCGTTAAGCAATCAGACAAACTGATGACAGCCGCACAATTACAGCTAGAGGTTATCAAGTAATGGGCACCTTAGTCACCATAACGCCGCCCGCCGGTGTAGTGCAAAACGGGACACCGTACTCAGCCAAAGGCCGGTTTGTTGACAGCGACCTTATTCGTTTCAATAACTCGCACCTAGAGCCAATCGGCGGCTGGAACCGTATAAACACCACCGCATTCGGAGGCGGTGACAATAAGGCGATACTTGCCTACCGAGACAATGACGCGAAAGATGTATTGGCGGTTGCCAACGCCACACAGGTGCATGTGTTTCGCGATGGTTCGTTTTTTAATATTACGCCAGCGGGATTTGTTGGAGACACGTCAGCCGGTCAAACGCTGTTAGGCTGGGGCGCGGCAAACTACGGCGAAGAAGCCTACGGCACAGCTCGATCAACAAGCGGCATCAAGCGCACTGCGTTTAACACACACCTCGACACGTTTGGCGACCACCTTTTAGTCTGCACAAACTCTGACGGTCGGCTGTATCGCTACCGGCCTGACGCCGGCTCCGGCGCGCCAGACGCAACCTTAATTGTTCTAAGCAACGCGCCAACTAATAACATCGGCGTCGCTGTAACCAACCAGCGCGCTGTGGTCGCTTTGGGCGCGGGCGGCAACCCACGGCTCATCAGCTTCAGCGATCAAGAAGATGCCGAGACATGGTCACCGACAGCCACTAACTTGGCCGGCTCAATCACGTTGCAGACATCCGGTTCTATTATCGGCGCCAAGCGTTACAAAAATGACCTGCTTATTTTCACAGATCAAGACGTGCATCGCATGTACTACGTCGGCGCGCCGCTGGGTTACGGCATTGAAAAAGTCGGCGATGGCTGTGGTGCTATCTCGCCGCGCAGTATCGTGTCCACGTCAAATTTTGTGAGCTGGATCGGTGCCAACACCCCGTTTGTTTATGACGGCGCGGTGCGCCCACTCAAGTGCGACGTGTCTGATTTCCTATATGACGATCTGAACAGAAACTATAGCGAGCTGGTCGCTGGCGGTAACAATGCCGAGTTTAATGAGGTGTGGTGGTTTTTTCCGATTGGGGAAAATCAATATAACACCAAATATATCACATGGAATTATGCCGAAAACCTTTGGGCGGTCGGCGAGCTAGATCGCCAAAGCTGGGTCGACGCGCCGGTGTTTGAGAAGCCCATCGCGGCTGACAATAACGGCAATGTGTTTGTGCATGAAACCGGCACGCTGTCGGGGGCATTTAACATCGGATCGCGGACGCCATTTGCGAAATCGGCGCCGCTGGAAATCTCGCAAGGCGACCGCATNGCNTANGTNTCGCGGCTATATCCTGACGAAGAAAGCACCGCCGCCGGTGCTGTATCGTTTGCNTTNAGCGGCAAGCCTAATCCNNTNGGGGTNGANCAAGATTTTGGACAGTTTACAATNGATNGCGACGGCTACACTGACTGCCGGTTTTCNGCTAGGCAGGTGCAAATCACAATCAATGGTGTAACAACAAGAAACTGGAAACTTGGCGCCGTGCGCGCCGAGGTAGCGGTAAGGGGCAGAAGATGACACGGGCAAACGTACCAGACGCACCGGCGGAATATAACCAAACGCATCAAACGCAGGTTGCGTCGGCTATAAACACGCTGGCGCAGACGACTTTTGTAAAAGGCGAGCGCACCTTTATTGGCGGCAACACAAACACACAGATTGTTTTGATCGACGCCAACGGCGGTCAATGGTTACTTGGGGTAAACACGTCAGGTGTTTTGACCACGGTGGCGGTATGACGAAATATGAGGTTTTAAACGTGCAAGAAGAAAGCTCAACCGAGGATGTCTGGTTGCAATGGCGTGACAAGCTGGAGGACGCGCTGGATAAATACGCGCACGGNACATACACCATNGAGGACATTGAGGGCTTTGTGCAAAACGGCGATATGCTTATCTGGCCGACTAAAAAGAGCATGGCGTTAATCGAGGTTTTTAATTATCCTCAAGTAAAATGCCTCCATGTCTTTATGGTTCTGGGCGAACTAGANGACGTATATGAACACATGGCGCATGTTGAAGGTTTCGCGCAATATTTAGGTTGCGGCATGATTTCGGCAAACGGGCGAACCGGCTGGGCACGGCACCTTAAAAATAAGGGCTGGCACCAGCAAGGCTGGTTTGTCAAATGCCTTGATAAGATGGAGATAAATTAAAATGGGTAGCAAGCCAAGCAGTAGCACAACGTCGACGAGCAAAATCGATCCCGAATTGATGGCGATGTATAAAGACAACTATGGCATNGCCATGGACTTTTTTAATGAGGGNTTTACGCCATANACTGGTGATCGCATTGCCGAAATGACGCCNGACCAGTTAGCGGCTATGGAAGCCGTCAGGGGCAATTTCGACAGCATTATGGGGGCGGGATATAGAGATCGTTTAAACGAACTNATTGGTCAAGATGGCACAAACATAACGGCTGGTCAGTTTGACCCGTCGACTTTCCAATCNACATATGTNGANCCATTNTACAATGAGGANATCATTGAGGGCGTTATGTCTGGCGTGCGGCAAGACATTGGCCGGCAGGTTGATATGGGTCAGCAAGCAGAGCGNGACAAGGCGATCCGCGCTGGTGCCTTTGGTAACAATCGCCTNGGCTTNCAAGANGGATTAGTGCAAGCGCGCGGCGATGAAACTATCGCTAAGACGGGTGCCGGTCTGCGCCAAAACATGCTTGCAAACGCTCAGAAAATGGGCACCGACTTGTTTAAAAGCGACGTGACCAACCAGCTCACCGCAGACATTCGTGAAGCCCAGCTCAATAATCAGCTCTTAGAGGATCAGCTCAAATACTCTTACTTGGGCACTCAAGACGAAGCGTCAGCAATCAACCAGCTCGGCGCGATTGGCGACGCAGAGCAAGCGTTTAATCAGCTCGGACTTGACCAGCTTTACGCTGATTTTNGAGCGCCGGAGGCTGACTTTTACAACAGGTTTAATCTTCTAAATTCTGTCCTGTCTGGCATTCCCATATCGTCCTCGACAACCACCACAGGTAGCGGNGGGTCACTAGGNGCTGGAATTTTAGGTGGTGCCGCTGGCGGCGCAGGTATAGCAAGTGCGCTTGGTGGCGCGGCGGCATTGGGTAACCCATTAACTGCGGCCTTGGTCATTGGTGGCGGGNTGTTAGGGGGTCTTTAATGGCAAGTTTATTTGATAGAATAGGCGGCGCCATCGGGGGCGTATCAATTCCGAAGGGGCAAGAGCTGACGCCAGAGCAACGCGCTCAAGTGACTAGCGCATATATGAACGCGGCACAGGCATTGCTTGCGGCATCAGATCAGCCACGCACTAGCTTTGGCGGTGCGCTGGGTCAGGGTTTAGCTGGCGCGGCGCAGGGCGTGCAGAAAACTATGAAGGCACAACGCGACGCCGAGATCGCTCGCCAACAGGCAAGAGCTGACGAGATGCAGATGCGCGTCAATGAGCTGGCATTGGATAAGGCGGAGGCTGTATCAAGGGCACGCAAGACCGCGCCAAAATTTAGTGATTATAATGATTACCCTGCTTGGTCGGCGGCATCCGCCGAACATTACTTTGACAATGAATTGCCGGACGAGGCGGCTAAGTTTTTACAGATGTACAAACCTCAAAGCCGTGAGGAAAGGGCAAAGTTTATTCTTGATCAGGGTGGCAAGTGGTCAAAAAAATCCGATAAGCTATTAGAGGCGCAAGAAAAATATAGAGGAATAGCAAACTTGCTTGCTTCCGGCTCTGGTGGTCAGGCATATTCGGCCATGATCATGGTTCTTAAAGCTCTTGATGACAGCGTTGTGCGCGATAGTGAACGCGCGTCGTTTGAAAAGAGCTTTGGCACGGTGGCCGGTTTGGAGGCCAAATACAAGGGTGCGCTTGAGGGACAAATTACAGACAGGGTAGGAGCAGAAATATTGACCATTGCCGCTGGCGCTCTGTCAATTGCCGAGAAAGCCTACGCGCGCGCCGCCGCCCAAAAACGCACCACACTACAAGAATTGTACCAAGACGACGAGCGTTTGCCATTTTTGATTGTGCCAGAGTTTAAACAAATCAACCCACAACCAGTTACGGTTGACCAATTTGCCGATATGCGAAAAAAAAGAAACTCTTG
>PBTW01000132.1 GCA_002729315.1 Gammaproteobacteria bacterium | reverse complement strand
AACTTGACATACTTGCTGCAAGACGCGAGCGGCAATCAAGCCGTAGTGCGCCGGCCTCCGCGCGGAAAACTGCTGCCCAAGGCGCATGATATGGGTCGAGAATGGGCAGTAATTTCCTCACTAGCACCTACAGGATTCCCTGTTCCAGCAGCCTATGGGTTTTGTGATGACGCAGAAGTCACCGGGGCTATCTTCTATGTGATGGGGTTCGTAGAGGGGCGGCCACTTCACACCAGGGAGCAGACCATCGACTGGATTCCAGACGCCGCCCGCGAAAAAATGGCGAATTCATTTATTGATACGCTGGCTAAACTTCATAAATTTGATCCAGACGAGATCGGACTCGGTGAATTTGCAAAGAAAGAGGATTACATAGCGCGACAGGTAAATGTTTGGTACCGCTCCTGGCAGGCCTCCATTGAACCAGCTCAACTGGATGATCCGCGAGCACATGATCTCAGACAATTTTTTCTTGATCACACGCCAGAGCAGGGGGCCGCGCGGGTCGTTCACGGTGACTATGGCTTTCACAATTGCTTGTTCGGTGACAACTCTGAGGTATCCGCAGTCATAGACTGGGAGATATCCACACTTGGTGACCCACTCGCTGATCTCGCTTATACCCTAAAGACCTGGCCAGAAACCGAGGCCGATGTTGCTAAATATCCCGACGCCCCGACGTCTGTTGGCGGTTTGCCGCTTCGGGGGGAACTAGAACAGCGGTACGCGCGCCACACTGGGTGCGATATCCGGAAATTGGATTTCTATTATGCCTTTAACCATTGGAAGTCGGCGGCCATTTTGCACGGTGTGTATGCACGCTACCGCGCCGGACAAAAGAGTACCGAGGGCGTCGATATGGATTTGTTAGTAGAGCGTATTCTAGGATCGCTAGATAGGGCTGCCGAATCTATTCAGCGCTTCGAGCAAAGATCCCGGGGATAGAGTTGTAGTGACTCTTCAGGTCTGGGCGTGGATTTTTTTTGCACTTTACAGCGCTTGCATGCTGGGCTTGGGCTTCTGGGGTAGCCGTCGCGTTGCGCAGGCTGACGATTATGCCGTTGCAAGAGGTTCCTACGGGCCATTAACCCTGGCACTCGCGTTTGCGGCGACAAATGCCTCAGGTGCAACGTTTCTTGGCCTGCCGGGTTTGGCCTACTCGCACGGCGTATCAATTCTCCTCTACGCATTCACGTACCCAATAGGGGTCTATATCGGTGTCCTAATATGCTTACGAGTGGTCTCAGATTCTGGCAATCAGTTTGGCAGTCGGTCGATTCCAGAGTACCTGGGAGACCGATTTGATTCTGATCGCATCCGCATCATCGCGGCGGTTATGTCATTGATCTTGTTCTTTTACTTGGCGGGTCAGCTGGTATCTGGGTTGGTGATGTTTGAGACCATGCTGGGTCTTCCTACTGGCCCGGCGCTGATCATTACGACGCTCATTTTGCTGTTTTACGTGACGCTAGGCGGAGCACATGCAGACATTCTTACCGATAGCGTCCAAGGCGCTGTGATGGTAGCCATTGCTATTGGCGTGGCAGTCATGTTTTTTGCAGGCTTTGGCTTGGAGGGCGGACCCACGGGAGTCATGAGCCGCTTGACTGAGTTGGACTATCAAAACACTCAATTATTTAACCCCGCAGCCTTGATTGTGGCTACACCCTGGGCGATTGCTGCGATAGTCATCGCACATATACCAATGGGAATGCTGCCGCACCTTGGTAACAAATTATGGGCTCTCGATTCAACTGAAAGCCGCAGGCGTTTTTTGCTGCTGGCGTTTTGTTTTGCCATGATACTGCCCGCTGTCACCTTAGGTGGTCTGTTGGCGCGGGCGCACCTTGGCGACGCCCTGCTCGCCGTGGGCTCTAATCAAGCGATACCTCAATTGTTTATCACTGTCCTACCGACTGCGTTGGCTGCGTTTCTATGCATCGCGGTTTTGTGTGCTGTCATGTCTACAGCCGATGGGCTTGTTGTCTCCTCGGCGCAGGTATTTGCCAATGACCTTTATCGTCGAACTTTTGCGACCAAATGGTCGCCTAACCTTACCAGCGAAGAACTGGATCGCCGCGTGTTGACTATCAGTCGTTGGGGAACTCTGATTGTGCTGATCTCCAGTGCGGCCATGGCGTGGGCATTGCTGGATGTGAACATAGCTTTATTGGTCTGGATGGGTATCGGCGGTATTACTTCAGCATTTGCCGGCCCATTGATCCTGGGCAGTCTCTGGCCTGGTGTCACAGAAAGAGGTGCTCTGCTCGGCATGTTGGCAGGCTTCATAGTATTCGGCACGCTCCACGCCGAAATTATTAACGCAGATGCGCTCGCTAGCATCGGCCCCAACCCTTTTGCTTGTGCGACCATTGGCGCGCTCGCAAGCATGGTTATCACGGCAGCGTGGTCGCGAGGGATGCCGAAACTAGGTCGTATTAGCTAGACACTCGTTCATCCCTTAGTGAGGAGTCGCAATGTCTGTTTTTGGAAAGGATGAAGTGGCAATGCGCAAATACGCATCCAGCATGCCACTACCGGAGTTTTCTGATACTCCTTTCAGCGAGACTAAGCCGATGGACCAATGCAAGGTTGCTATTGTTACCACGGCCGCATTGCATCGTATGGGTACGCCGGGTTTCGAAATTGGTGACACTGATTTTCATTACGAAACGTTGCCAAGAGACGTGCGCGACCTGATGCTTGGTCATCACAGCGTCAATTTTGATCGTGGTGGCTTCGCTGCTGACCTTAATGTTGTCTATCCAATCGATCGGTTAGAAGAAATGGCTGCAGGTGGCGTAATTGGTGACGTCGCAGATAATCACTACGCATTTGCAGGCAATCAGTCCACGACCGTTTCTGAGATTCGCCTCGATTCTGGACCGCACTGCGCGAAGCAAATGCTCGCGGAAGAGGTGGACATCGTAGTAATCACGGGTACCTGTCCGCTATGCCCGCGCACGGTTTGTACGCTGGCGCACGTTTTTGAGAGGGCAGGACTGGCGACGGTGGTGATTACTCGAGCCCGAGATGTCGCGGAGCGAATGAGAGTGCCCCGCGCATTGCACACAATATTTCCCCCTGGATTACCCCTCGGAAAACCGAGAGATAAAAAATTCCAGATTGCAGTCCTGAAAGCCGCGTTTGAGTTGCTTGGGGAAAGAGAAGGACCGGCCATCAGGGAGTACCCGGTCCACATTTACGCCGAGGACGGTGAGCCCGTTGCTTGCGCCCTTCCACCGCAGATGGATCCCACTCTGCACCCGGCTGTAGATGAAGCGCAGGCGTTGCGTCCGGCGTATGACAGAGCTCTTGCACGCAGCAAGCGAAGCTCTATAGGGATGCAAATTTCTGTGGAGGAGGTGCCTGACGCACTCGACAAATTTGCAAAGATCGCGTCCGGCGAGCCCTGGGACTCAGTAGGTTTTCCAACTGAGCGGGCGCTAGAGGTCATGTATGGCACTGTTCACGATATTCGGACCTATTATGAGGAACTCGCTTGTGAGCTGGCCGACACTCCTATTGGCCCCTGGGCAACCGAAGAGTGGTTCTATGATCAGACTAAGGCTGGACAAACTATCCTGGAGGCGAGGCGGGCAATGCGCAACGCCAAGGTAGACAACTCGCTGTGGTTCGGATTGGCGACGGCGGGTCGGGAATGAGATCGAGGAGAGCGCCATCCGCCCGAATCGTTAAGACAATTTCCGAGGCAAAGTTCAGATAAAAAGGCATCAAGCCTTAGAGCTTTCGCTCTCAAATAAGTCAGACTTAATTATGGGTGAAGATCATCGGTTATCGCCTTGATCTGCTCAAGGTGTGCTCTGGTTTGAGTTAATGTCCACTTGCGACTAGAAACAAAAATAAGGGAAAAGTGCGATGAAAATTATGGAGCGAGGGCTAATCAGAGCCGAGCTGATACAGCGCCAGGAAGAGGGCTGTGACATCGAAGAAATTAGCACTCGAATAAAAGCCGCGCTCGATGAGGACGTCGGTGGTGCCGAATTAGTTACTCTTTACGACGAACTAATGGAATTACAAATTGATGAATCATTCTCTTACGTCGAACCCTCAACGCTCGGCGAAATCCACAAAGAACGTCCTGAGATGGTTCGTAAACTTGAGTGCAACCTGAGCGATGAGGAACTCTTTGATCGAACTCATGGCGCCTGGCTTGGTAGAGCGGCTGGTTGCGCGTTAGGTAAGCCAGTCGAGGGGTGGCCAAAAGAGAGGATAGATAAATATCTGAATCACAAGAACGCGTTGCCGTTAGATAATTATTTGCCATATGACGAGAAGATAATTCCGCGCTCCTTGCGCTCGTCAACACTTGGCAATATTGAGTTCATGGATAGAGATGATGATCTAGACTTTCCAATATTAGGACTCATCGCTCTCGAGGCAAAAGGGCACAAATTAACCCCGCGCGCGATCGCCAACACCTGGCTCCATTACATGCCTTACGGGCTGGTTTACACCGCAGAGGACTGCGCTTATCGAAACTTTGTACAGGGCATTTTCCCGCCAGATTCAGCCTCTCACCGAAATCCATTTCGGGAGTGGATAGGGGCTCAAATCCGAGCTGACATTTTTGGCTACGTGGCACCAGCTTGGCCTGAAAAGGCCGCGGAGCTGGCTTTTTACGATGCTTCGATTTCCCATACAAAGAACGGCATTTATGGAGAAATGTTCGTTGCTGCGATGATTGCTGCGGCTTTCGTCTACGATGATATTGACGATATCGTTGCGGCTGGCCTGGGTGAGATCCCCGCCAATTGTAGACTCGCAGAGTGTGTGAAGGACACTCAGGCCTGGTGTAAAGCCGAAGCTGATTGGGAGGTGACGTGGCAGAAGATCTCCGATCATTACGGGAATTACCACGGCGTGCATACAATTAATAATGCTGCATTGGTCGTTATGGGTCTGTATTACGGCAGTGACGATTTCGAAAAAGGGATCATAGTCACCGTTCGTGGCGGCTGGGATACGGACTGCACCGGCGCCACCGTAGGATCAATTCTTGGGGCCAGGATGGGTGCCAAGGCGCTACCGGAAAAATGGGTTGGCGTTTTTAATGACCGCCTCAAGTCAGCGGTGCGTGATCACAACGACAACCGTTTCTCAGAGCTTGCCGAGCGCACGGTAGCAGTCGCCAAAACGCTAGCAGTGGAACCGGAACAGGCTAAAAGTCCGATTGAGAATGCCACCCTTACAGGTGCGGCTGGCGGTATCTGGGAGCTCGAGACGGGGTGGGGTCGCCAGCAGCTCGACTTCACAAAAGGCATTATCAGTTTCATCGACGATGATTTTGGGCCGTACAACATTACCTCGAGCTCTTACGGCCATCCTGAGCTCAGGTTTGAGTTTTCGGTAGACAAAGGTGGCTGGGATTTTGAGGTTAGCTTCGAAGGCAAAGTCAGTGGGGAAAAGCTTGAGGGTGCATACTTTCCTATGGACACCCCTGTGGCTGGCAATCGAATCGCTAAAGCCTGAAGTATCAGGAGAAGGAGTCGCCAGATGAAAATTGCAGACGTTAAAGTGACGATTTGGGAGTGGAAAAATATCCCGCCGACCCGCTACACGTTGCAAGTGAAGAGTAGCGGCACCCGCACCGCTCACATGGCGCTTATTCGAATTATTTGTGATGACGGCACCGAGGGCCATGCTTTCTTGGGCTCCGCACTGAGCTCTCTGGGGGGTGGGGCGGAACAAATCGCTGGCCAGTACAAACGGTTTTTAGTTGGGCGAGACCCTCTCGATCGTGAATACATCATGCAAAAATTAGGTGGCTGGGCGATGGGTTCAGCCATGCCTGTGATCGGCGCCATTGACGTAGCACTTTGGGATCTTGCCGGCAAAGCGGCAGGTGTTCCCATTCATAAGCTGATGGGCTCCTATCGATCATCGGTACCCGCCTACGCAAGCTCGGTAGTTTTCGAAACGCCAGAGGAATACGCCGAAGAGGCCGTGAGTTATAAAGAGAGGGGCTGGACTGCTTACAAGATTCACCCGCCCGGCGATCCGCGCCTCGACGTCAAGATTTGCGAAGCCACTCGTGCAGCGGTTGGCGACGACTACCGCTTAATGCTTGATTCCACATGGTCGTATGACTACCCGAATGCGCTGCATGTTGGTCGCGCAATTGAGGCATTGAATTTCTACTGGTACGAGGATCCGCTGCACTGGGATGACTTGTATGGATACGTCAAACTCAAACAGGTGCTGGCGATTCCATTGATGGCAACCGAGCTGCCTCGTACCGGCCTAAAGTCTTACGCACCTTGGATTATGGAAAAGGCGACTGACTATCTGCGTGGTGATCCGGCGATCAAAGGCGGCCTGACAACCTGCCTCAAGACGGCCCATACGGCTGAGACATTCCAAATGAATTATGAGGTGCACCATGGTGGCAACTCGCTGAACAATGTGGCCAATCTGCATCTCATCATGGCAATTCCGAACTGCGAATATTTTGAAGTGCTACTGCCAGACGAGGTGCAAAAACACGGCCTGGTGAAGGATATCGAAGTTGACTCAAATGGCATGGTGCATGCGCCGAAGGGACCCGGGCTGGGTTACGAAATTGACTTCGATCTCATTGAGGAGAACAAGGTACAGGAGCTTTGATCGAGGACCTTGCAGGCAAGACAGCACTGATCACTGGAGCGGCTGGTGGCATTGGGCTGGGCACTGCCAAGGTGCTCGCCCGCGCCGGCATGAAGGTGGTCATCACGGACATCAAGGAAGATCAGCTGCAGTTAGCCGAAGCTGAACTTAAAGTTATCACTGAAAATATTTTGGCATTGCAGGTCGACTCGACTGATGAGGCATCGCTGGGGAAAGCCGCTGACGTAGTGGAAAAGCACTTCGGCAATCTGCATGTCCTGTTCAACAATGCCGGCATTGGCGGTGGTGACAAGATCCTAAATACGCCTGACGAAAAATGGCGCAATGTCTACGAAGTCAACGTCTACGGCCCGCTCAACGGTATTAAACAGTTCTTGCCTCGAATGCTCGCGCATGGCGAGGTCGCTCATATTGTCAACACCGCCTCGTTCAGCGGCATCGAGGGTCACGGCCATCAGTCTGCCTACGGAACGAGCAAATTTGCCCTCGTGGGCATGTCTGAATACCTGCGCAATGACTTGGCCGATAGCAACGTGGGCGTTTCAGTACTCTGCCCAAACGTCGTAGACACGCCAATTATCGACGCGCTCAAAGCGCGCGTGAATGACGACATTAAGGCAATAATCTCTGACATGGCAGTACCGGCCGAGATGGTTGGCGCACAGGTTATGCGGGCTATACAAACGGAAGAGTTCTACATTTTTTGCGACGGGACGCACACGCGCGCCATGTTGGAGAAGCGTTGCGAACGTTTGATTGCTGCGATGGATCGTCAGTTCCCAAAATAATTAGCGTTTCTTGGTTTATTGCTCGGTGGTCTGAGCAGAGAATTAATGAGGTGTAGGCATGATTGAGCCAGTCTACGAAGTAAGCTGGGACCAGCTGCCAGATATGCCGGTCGGCAAATGGGAGCCTGCCAGTCTCGTGCTAGACGACAAGCTATATGTGCTCGGCGGCTATGAGAATGACGTTGTTTCGAGCAGACGAGTCGATGTTTTCGATCCGGCGGATGGGTCCTGGACCCAATTGCAGGACTGCCCGAGCCGTGTGTCCCATGTCGACCTGGTCGCTGACGGCAATGGCTTCTGGTTTGCAGGAGGCATGAAAGATAAACCCACTCGTAAGATCAAAGATCACATTATCGCGGAGGTCTGGTATTTCAACCTGGAGCTGGATCGGTACACGGCTGGACCGCTGCTGCCTGGTCGCCGTGCTGGTGGCGGGCTTGCTCGGCTGGGTGACAAATTGCACTACGTCTCTGGGTTGATGGAGGACCGTGATACCGATTCGCCGGATCATTTCGTGTTGGATCTCAAGGAATGGGCTGGTAACGGCCATGCCCTGTGGACTAAGGCTGCTCCGCTGCCAGTACCGCGCAATCAGCATTCGATCGCCGAACTGAATGGCATGATTTACATCATCGGTGGGCAGTTTAATCATGACCTGCAGCAGCTCGATCAAGTGATGGTTGATGTGTATGACCCGCAGAGCGACTCTTGGAGCGAGGGCCCGCCGTTGCCTGTCGCACATTCACACTCGGAAGGTGCGACTTTTGTCCATGGCGATCGAATCTGGATGGTAGGTGGCCACAGTACACCGGAGGGAGGAAAGAAGGGTTTCTGCGGCAACGTCGTGACCCTGCGAGAAGGTGGAGAGTGGGAAGTCACTTGCCACTTACCCAAGCCGATTTCATCACCAGCCTCAAGAATCATTAATGACAAGCTTTATGTCGCTGGCGGTTGGGACGGCCGCATGGACGATGATAAGGAATGGTTGTCCTCACCTGAAGTCTGGGTTGCTGACGTAGGAGAACTATGANCGAGCGTNTTTTTAGCTTGAGCGGCAACGTCGCGCNNGTTCACGGCGGTCATACTAATTGGTCCGGTTTTTGCCACTCGCATNATGATGCACTGACGTGCCGTAAATGAACGTNCACNAGATGCTTCCAGAAACCCCCAGAGATATCCGGCTTGGATTGACCCGCGCCGAGGATACGGCCTTCCCGTTGCGGTGGGGAATTATCGGTGCGGGGGATATCTCTCGGCAATGGGCGTTAGCCTCGGGCGAATGTGCTGGTGCGAGCATCGCTGCGGTCGCCGCTCGGGATGGCGACGATGCTGTTGCCTTTGCAGCCGCACTTGGCATCGAGCGCGCTTACGGTGGCTACGAGCAATTGCTAGCCGCGCCCGACATAGACGCAGTATATATCGGCACCATTAATCGGTTACACAAGGAGCATTCCCTCATGGCGATTGCAGCCGGTAAGCATGTGCTCTGCGAAAAAGCGCTCGCAGAATCCGCGAAGGAAGCTCGCGAGATGTATGCTGCTGCCAACGCGAGGCGGGTAATGCTCCAAGACGGCATGTGGACACGCTTCATGCCCGCAGTGGAACACGCGCGTGCCCTCATTGAAAAGGGCGAGATTGGTGACGTGCTCATGGTACAAGCTGATTTTGACACTTATTACACCACCCAAGCCGCTACACTCGCGTTTGGTGAGGCGAAGCCAATACGCGTGCAGGTCGCTGGCAAGCATTACGGGCCGGGCGGCGCTATTCTCGAATACTCAGGCAATCGCTTTGCCAACCTCGCTTTCATCCCGTTCCCCAGTGAGTTCCCTGAGGTGACGGAGTTTATTGGCAGCAAAGGCCGCATCACGCTGGAACAGCCCGCACATTGCCCAACGAGGCTGACGGTGCGGATTCCAGAGGAGACGCCCTCTCGCTATTGCAACAGCAACAAACCCGCCCCAGAGCGAAGGTATGAGTACCCGCTGCCTGATACGATCCAAATACCCGATGGGCACCCCAATCAGGCGGGATTCATCTACCAGACTGAGGCAGTACATCGGTGCCTCGCAGCCGGTTTGCTTGAGTGCCCACAGATTGATCAGCAAGAGTCGATAAGAAACCTCGAAGTTCTGGATTCCATCCACGCGCTGAAAGAGGGTGAGCCTGGGCCAATGCCATCGAAGTCTTCCACGACGAACCACTCGAATTATGGATGAACAATAAATGAATAACTGGAACGACGACAAAGTTTTCGCGGGCTGGGATACGCCGCTTGAAGTTCTACGATACGCCGTCGTGCAGAGCAATTACGAAGGGCGGACGGTGCCAAAAAGTCTTGCTGATCGAGTTGCCGCGCTTGACGATGACGCCGATCAAATGAACTTTGGCGCTATTGACCTTTTGTATAAGGAAATCGATGCATTACCCATCGATCCAGAATTTCCATATTTCCAACCCAACAGCCTTGAAGAAATTCGCGCTGCGCGTCCAGAAGGACCGCGGCAACTGGGCTCGCTGGATGACAGCGAACTGCTTGATAGGCTGCACGGTGCTTGGACGGGCCGCGCTGCAGGATGCGCGCTTGGAAAACCTGTGGAGGCGATGGGCATTCGCGGTCAGGCAGGCAAGTCAGGGCGCGACGCGATTCGCGACTACCTGAAGAATCGGGATGATTGGCCGCTTGACGACTATTTCAGCGGCGCTCATGCCGGCGATGAATACACTTTGTATTGTCCACAATCGCAACGGGAAAACATTGCTTTCATGGAGGCCGACGACGATATCCATTACACCCTCATTGGTTTGAGTGTGCTTGAAACCTATGGGCCAGATTTCGTCTGGCGCGATGTTGCGAGAACGTGGAATTTTAGTATTCCCTATAACTACATTTGTACGGCGGAAACGCAGGCCATCCTGAATTACAACAATGCGGTGCCGAGGAGGGCGCCTTCGGATTGGGTTACGCCCGAGTACACAAGCATGCACCGCAACCCCTATCGTGAATGGATCGGGGCTCAGATTCGCGCAGATGCCTGGGGTTATGTTTGCGCCGGTAATCCAGAGCTCGCCGCCGAGTTTGCCTATCGCGATTCTTGTTGGACTCACCGGGCGAACGGTATATACGGCGAGATGATGTTCGCCGCGATCATTGCCGCAGCCTTTGTTGTTAGTAGTCCGATCGAGCTTGTGCAAATTGGACTGTCAGAGATTCCGGAACACTGCAAACTCGCAGAGGCGTGCCGAGCGGCATTAGTAAAAATGCCGCAGTGCGAGGACTTTGAGGTCTATATGGATTGGGTGCAGGAGTATTACGGCGACTTACACGGAGTGCATACTGTAAATAACGCTCTGGTCGTGATCGGTTCTTTGATTTTTGGAGAGACTGATTTTCATCAATCTATTTGCCGTGCTGTTGAAGGCGGGTGGGATACCGATTGTAATGGCGCGACCTCCGGTTCGATCGTAGGTGCAGCAGCAGGTGCTTCCGGCATTCGGTCCAAGCTCGTTGCGCCACTCAACGATGTGATCAAGCCAATGGTGATAGGTTTTCAGGAAATCACGATGACAGAGTTGGCTGACAGGACACTCAAGGTTCACCACAAAGTTTGCGCGAATAACTAAGCTTGGGTGTAGGCCGTTCTGACGGTTGTATAGAACTCTTTTGCGTAGCTACCTTGCTCGCGCGCACCATAGCTGGAGCTCTTGGTGCCGCCGAACGCGACGTGATAATCGACGCCTGCAGTTGGCGCGTTGACCATCGCGACTCCAGCTTGAATATTTCGTTTAAAGTGACTCGCGTGCTTGAGCGATGTAGTAATGATGCCTGACGATAGTCCCAGGTCGGTATCGTTAGCGATCGCTAGCGCTTCATCGTAACCCTTTGCTGGAATAATGCTCGCAATAGGACCAAAAATTTCCTCTCGATTAATTCGCATGTTGGGGCTGGTATCGATAAAAAGCGCTGGGCTCATGTAAAACCCAGGAGTATCTCGTGACAGGCGTTCACCGCCATAGACGAGCTTCGCTCCCTCCTCCACACCGATCTGAATGTAGTCGAGATTTTTTTGGAGTTGACGCTCGTCCACCACCGGCCCGATATCTGTACCAGCCTTCAGCGCATGGTCAACGACGAGAGTTGACAGTCTTTCCCGCATCGAGGATACGAACTTGTCGTAGATGCCCTCGGTGACAATAAGCCTGCTGGATGCTGTACAGCGCTGCCCGGTTGAAAAATATGCACCATTGATGGCGCAGTCGACGGCAGTGGTAAGGTCCGCGTCATCCAACACAATCAAGGGGTTCTTTCCGCCCATCTCCAACTGGACCTTGGCCATACGAGAGACCGCTCCTCGCGCCACGCTCTGGCCTGTTTCGACGGAGCCAGTGAAACTTATCCCGGTTACTTTTTGGTGATTAACAATGGTCGTGCCTACCTCGGAGCCACTACCCATTACTAAGTTGAACACCCCGTCTGGTATTCCTGCGTTGACGATTATTTCTGACATTACATGCGCGGTTGCTGGAACCAGTTCCGCTGGCTTGAAAACAACTGAGTTACCGTAGGCTAGTGCAGGTGCAACCTTCCATGCGGGAATCGCGATTGGAAAGTTCCACGGGAGGATCAGCCCCACCACGCCTAGTGGTGCGCGAGTGATGGTGACGTCAAGACCGGGGCGTACTGAGTCAAAAATTTCTCCATTAAGCCGCAGCGTTTCGGCGCCGAAGAATTTGAAGATCTGGGCCGCACGCACTGTCTCTCCAATTCCCTCGAGCAACGTTTTGCCTTCCTCCCGAGCAACTAACTCGCCAAGCTCTTCCTTTCGCGCTATCAGCTCGTTACCAATCGCATCGAGGGCATCGCTCCGTTTCTGGATAGAGGATTGCCCCCAAGCAGGTGCTGCAGCGCTGGCGGCCTCAATTGCTCGCTCAGTTTGTGCTGAGTCAGCCCACGCATAGGTGCCGACCACGTCTGTGGTGTCGGACGGGTTAATATTGTCTTCGCCGCTAACGCCTTCTACCCATTCACCAGCGATATAATTTTTCTTGAGTCCGGACATCGATAAAAGCCAACTTTCCTGCGTGAAATTTCTGGACCGGCAAGTTTAATTAACTCTGACTACTCGCGATCCAAGGTTACCTCCGCTGAGTAGATCAACGAACGCTTGAGGCGCGGCCTCGAGCCCATACACTTCATCAGTTAGAAACTGTAGTTCGCCACTATCTAACCAAGTTAACAATTGATGGCGAGCCTCGGCGTATCGCTCGGCGTAATCGAAAACTAAAAAGCCATTCATATTCAGGCGCTTGTTGATTAGTAGGCCGGGGATACCCTTCGGGCTTGGTTCAGGTTTATCGGTATCGTACTGGGATACCACACCGCAACACGCGATGCGGCCGCCTTTGTTCATCCGAAACAGGGCAGAACCTAAGATCATGCCTCCAGTATTGTCGAAGTAAACATCGACACCATCGGGTGTGACGTTTTTCAGCGCTTTGCGAAAATCCTCGCTCTTGTAATTGACCGCAGCCTCAAAGCCCAGCTTTTCAACAAGAACCTTCGCTTTGATATCACTGCCGCAGACGCCGACAGCCCGAGCCCCGTGTATGCTCGCTAGTTGGCCTACAAGGTGTCCCACCGATCCCGCCGCCGCAGAAACTAAGACTGTTTCGCCAGGTTTTGGGGCCGCAATCTCTAACAACCCAAAATAAGCGGTCAAGCCGCTGATGCCAAGTGCACCAAGATACCGAACCGGGTCATGGTCAGCGGGTATGACTTCTACGGCTCTGCCTTGGTGGACAGAGTACTGCTGCCAGCCAGTACTTGCCGTTACGAGACTCCCGGCGGGAATAGTGTCGCAATTACTCGTTACGACCTCGCCGACCCCAGTCCCGTTCATAACTCGGCCAGCCTCGGGTGCACCAGCGTAGCTGGCACTGCCTTGTAGGCCTGCCCGAGTACCTGCAGAGATTATGAGGGCGGTTGTCTTGATGAGTACCTCATCCTCACCAATAGCGGGGAACTCGGACTCTTCGCAACGAAAGTTCTTCGCCGTAAGTTTTCCTTGCGGCAATGAGTCGATCAGGATTTGCTTGTTTTGCATGCCACAGAGCTCAGTCGACTAAGGCCTGATAGGTAAAGTGCTCCAGCATCTCGCTATATGGCATATGCCCCCGACCCTTTTCATCTTTGATGCCATTTACCATGAAGACACCGATAAGATTTTCCTCTGGATCAATCCAGAATGACGTGCCGTATGCGCCGCCCCAGTAATAGGTGCCTGCTGATCCTAACGCACCGGTATTACCTGGTTTATCCTTAACGCCGAATGTCAGACCGAATTTAAATTCACCAGCCATTTTTTTACCTACCTCTCGGCTTGCAACGTCGCTCATGTGATCTTGGCTCATTAGTTCAACTGCTTTGCGTCCCAGGATTCTCGCGCCGTTCAGCTCACCGTTGTTCAGAAGCATCTGGCAGAAGCGCAAATAATCCATTGTGGTGGATACAAGGCCGGTGCCGCCCATCAGAATAATCGGAGGTTCCAGGTAAGTGGCCGCCAACGCACCGCCCTTCGATTTGCCGTCGCTCGGCCCGTCCCCCGGCATTGCCACCAACCTTGATGCCTTGTCTGGTGGCACCCAGAAGTCCGTATCTACCATGCCCAGCGGATCAAAGATGCGAGTTTTGATGAAAACATCGAAAGGTTGGCCAGAGACAACTTCGACGAGTCGCGCCAGCACATCCATAGAAAGGCCGTACTCGAACTCGTTGCCTGGATGGGTTCGTAGCGGCTTGGAGGCCAGACTATCGATCATCTGACCAAGATCATAGCCTGGTTCCCAGATCCCTGGTGGATTGCTATACATGCCGGCGGTATGCCGCAACAGATCACGAATCGTGATTGGGCGATTGGCGGGCACTGTTTTAGCCTTCTCAGGGGCCGCACCTTTCTTATAGTAAGAAGCAATCACCTGCGCCTGTTGCTCTTCAGTCAGCGTGTCCCAGTTTTCCTTCAGCCACTTTTCATCGTAGTCTACACCTGTATCTTTACCTTTTCTCGCGGTCTCCTTTGAGTCTTCTGCTACTACCTCCATGTTTTTGAAAGCAGGGATGAAGTGCGAGACTGGGTCCGTCAACCTAAAGTGACCCTCTTCATAGAGAATCATCACGGCCACGCCAGTGACTGCCTTGGTCATGGACGCAATGCGAAAGATACTGTCCTCCTGCATAGGCGCGTTCGTCTCGGGGTCCCTTTGGCCATAGGTTTCGAAAAAAGCTATCTTCCCATTGCGCGCGATCGCGGCCGTCGCGCCCGGAAAGTCACCAGCTGTGATGCCTTTGTCCATGGCCGAAGAGAACCGCGCCAGGCGCTGGGCCGATAGGCCCACTTCCTCAGGAGCAATGCGCACCAGCTCGTCAGCGTTGGCTGAACCTAGGAGCATACAAGAGACTAAGAAGGACACAGAGAATGCAAAGGAAAGCTTCATAATTCGCCCTCGGCTTAAGTGAGAATTTTTTGCGACTCTGATTACCAAGCATCATAACGTCCGGGCATTGGAACCCCCCCCACAGCACTTCACAAATGCACCCATTTTAAAATTTTAGCTAGAGCACCCATGTGATTGCTACGCCGTCCACGGCGAAGGAGGGCAAGCTCTTGCCAGCCAAGGGAGGCCAGAGCGGATCGACATTGTCGGCATTCCAGTCGTCAAAGGCCTTGGTGAGTTTTTTGATAACCTCGGGGCTCCGCTCTGCTAGATTTATACGCTCGGCAGGATCCTGAGATAGGTCATAGAGCCAGTTTTGGTTCGCTGCATGGATCAACTTCCACTGGTTTTGGCGTACGGCCCAGTTTGGCCCTTGCCGCCAAAATAGAGCAGTATGAGGAGAAGAGTTGTTCTGTCGGTGAAGGTGAGGAAGTAAATCCACACCATCAAGTGATTTGTCCGCTGGCATATCTTCGCCAGCGGCAGTTAGAAGGGTGGGGAAGACATCAAGTGCGCTGACGGGTTGCCGATATTCCGTACCAGCCTCTATCTTTCCCGGCCACTTAACGATGTACGGGACCCGCACACCGCCCTCAAACAGGGTGTGTTTGCCGAGTCTCAGCGGTCCATTGTTTGTGTAATCCGCAACACCTGCACCGTTATCACTCAGCAAGACGACAATGGTGTTTTCTTCAAGCCCCTCAGTTCTGATCGCTCGAAGGATTTTCCCAACGCCATGGTCCAATGCAGAGGTCATTCCTGCGTAGATTCGTCGTGCCTCGTCATTGATATGAGCTAGGGGGTCGTAGTAGTCGCCCGTCACCTGTAAGGGGCCATGTATCGCTGTGAACGGGATATATAGGAAAAACGGCCCACGCTTTTTTTCTTTAATGAATTCTGCGGCTTCGCGCGCGAAAGCGTCGGTCAGATAAGCGTCCTCTTTGACAAAATCTTTGTCACGCGAAATGTTGCTATCACTCTGGATCAACACTGTCGCGTTGCTACCACTTGGTTTTGCTAGCGGGTGCGTCCAGCTGTAAACATCNTCNTTTGTTGGGTCAATGTAGTCCNCCCCCCAATTCAATATNCCNAAAAATCTGTCGAAGCCACGGTTAAGNGGATGATGANCACTTTTTANTCCAAGATGCCACTTNCCGACCATGCCCGTGGCATATCCANCTTGTCCNAGCGCATCGGCGATCGTGATTTCGCCAACGGGGAGGCCGGCGTTTGCGGTTGGATCACCCTCCACGAGGAATTCATGGCCAAAACGATGCTGATACCTTCCCGTGAGCAGCCCCGCGCGGGATGGCGAGCATACGGGGCTGGTGACGTAACCCGCCGTGAAGCGGACGCCATCGTCGGCGAGCTGCTTCATGTTGGGGGTCGGCACATTGCCGCAGCCATAAATCTCGCTATCACAGTAGCCGAGGTCGTCTACCAAAATTAAAACAATGTTTGGTTGAGAGTGATGTTGACTCGTGCGGTCCGATAGAAATGCATCGACGCGTTGTTTCGCATTCTCACGAATGTTTTGCCAGAAGAGGCTAAAGTCGGAGCCATGCAAATTACGGCCAAATAGCGACCATATCCCCTGGCTCTTGATTGCATCATCGCGATCCCCATTCACGAAAAGCCAATTGCGCCCACCAGCGCGACCGCATTGTGCTGCTACCGACCCTGCATGGAGTTTCCCGAGCGAGGTGTCAATGCCGGTCATGCCAGACCAATTTCCTAAGGCACCAAGGTGAGCTTGTTTGATGCTTGCCTTGCCGTCTGTCCGCCAGGTAATGGGATTCACGCAAGCACGCGGTCCAGGCGCGAAGCCTGAGTAGTCCTTTCCGTTCCATAGCACAGGTTCTTCCTTGTCACTCCAGGAAATCGTTGCCTTATCAGCCTCGTGGGCATCCCAAGTGATAAAGCAACCTGTATGTTCAGGCCCCGCACAGAGCTCAACATCTCGGTAAGCCTTGTCCACGAGGGCTTGCGGCAGAGAGGCTCCGATCGCATACGCTGCGACGAACCTGCTCATCAGCGGAGTCCCATCCACCTCCTCGTCGATGAGACGGATCAAATGGAACGTGCCTTGGCTATGACTTGCTAATACGAAAGGCTCGTTCGGATCAATCGTCTCGATAAAGTGGAGAAATGCTGACCGCACGTCTTGATAGCCTACTTCGAAGATTTGATCGGCGTCTTGCTGTTGGTAACCCATAATGTTTGACTGGCGATAGCGAGGAGCATAAACGCGACAACAGGCATTGAATGCAGAAGCCTGCCGCGAGGTAGTGCCGAGATCTGTTTCTTGTCGGGTTTTTTCGTGATTTATGGGCTGTACCCAGTTATCGCGGCCACCGTACGTTGTAGGATGCACGAAAAAAGCTGAGGCTCGTCGATCAGAATCGGGCGTCGGGGTTATCCCGTCGGGCAATCTCTCTGCCGGGCTGTCCGCATCTGGCCAGGCTGACCAGCTACTTCTCTGTGTGTAGTCTGGAGGTGCTGGCAGAGGCTTGGAGCCGAACTCATGATCGGGAATTATCATCGAGCCATAGATGCGAGGTCCAATGACTACCAGTAAAACAACAGCTGCAACAGCAGTGCCACTGGCCCACAATAAAAATTTTAACGTTGCTCTCATATAAAAAAATTCCATGGCTACGTACTTTGTAGTTCAACAAAGGCTCGGTAACGGCTGTCGGGGTCAGCCATGAGTGAGTCGTGATTTCCCTCGTCTACCAGTCGGCCCTCCTCAAGAAAGATAATTCGGTCAGCGTCCCGGATTGTTGATAATCGATGAGCAATCACTATCACGAGGTGATCGTGAGTCGCTTGCCGCAGGCCAGCCATGAGCTGATTTTCTGTTTGCGGGTCCAGTGCGGCGGTCGGTTCGTCCAAGATAATGATCGGTGTCTTTCGAATGAGACCCCGAGCGATTGATAGTCTCTGCTTCTGGCCTACTGATAATGTGTCGCCGGATCGGCCAAGGTGAGTATCAATTCCGTCGGGCAGTTGCTCGACAAATTCTGTTGCATTCGCTAAGCGGCACGCTTCGGCTACGTCGGCTTCTGTTGCTAACGGATTTGCTAAAAGCAGGTTGTCGCGAATGCTGCCTGACATCAGCATGTGCTCCTGAAAAACATAGGTCACCTGGCGGCGGAGGTCGTCTACTGAGACATTAGAGATATCCATGTCGTCGAGACGAACTGTCCCCGCACTGGGTTGCAAGAATCCAGGTAACAAGTAGGCAAGAGTCGTTTTGCCTGCACCTGTAGGGCCCACAACGGCTACTAACTCTCCAAGAGACAATTCGAGATTGATGTCACTTAGCGCAGCTCGACCGTCTGGGTATGCAAATGAGACGGCGTCTAACGATACACCGCGCCGAACGGCTGACAGCAGGGCAGTATTCCTATCCGCTTCGGAGGTGTAATCGATGAAAAAGAATACGCGACGGACTGCAGCGACATTTTTTTGTAGATCAATCCAATAAGTGCCTAGCAGTCGCGCTTTCTCGCCCAGCATCCAAAACATTGCAAATAACACTGTGTAATCGCCAGGAGTTAATACACCGAGGATTACGTCGTCAGTAATGAAGACGAAGGCGATGCCGAGTGCAACCGTAGAGCAGGAGTAGGCGATAATTTTGACAATTGCGGCTAGAAGTTGCGTCCGCAGAAAGCGTCGATAGGATTCTCTGCTATCTGACTCAAACCTCTCCGCTTCTTTGGTGCTCCCACCCAGCGATTGGACTGCATCCACGTTTTCGATGCTTTCCTCGATGCTGTTTGTGGTCTTCGCGCCAGCGGCCCGACTTTCTTGATGTAGACGTCTCGCCCAGCCCGACATTGGAGCGGTAATGAGTATGATGAGTGGAATAATCCCAACTGCGAGCCAAATTAATTGAGGGGCAACGGAAAAATATGCGTATTGCATCAAGTAAATTGATACAGCGGTACTCAGGATTATCGTAAGTGGGTAAATTAAAATTCGATAACAAATCTCAGGCAGCATCGGCGCGTCATACATCACGCGATAAACTGAGTCGCCGACCCGTTGATCATCCAGCGTGGTCATCTCCAGCCGCGATAATCGCCCCATCAGATCCGTGCGAAGTCGATTAGCGAGCTGTTGAGAGAGACGAATGGTGAGTAGCAGTTCTGCCAAGCCCCATAAGCCGTTAGTGTTGCTGCCGCCAGAGGAAAGTGCCTGTTCCGCTTGCGTTGCAGAATCGAAGCCCTGCGGCATTCCAATGTCTTGCACCTGCTCTGCGGGCGGCGCGCGTAAGCCAAATAAGATTAAGGTAATGATTAACAATGTCGTGACCGACATCATTATGCCGCCCGGGGACAGCCCCTCAGTCGCGTTTATGAGAGGCATCATGAAAGGCGGAAACGGGACCGTCTCTGTGTCAAAGGGTTTCTGAAGAACGACTTGGTCGACGACTATTTTTAGTATCCAGGGAACGATTAACGGCGGGATGACAGAAACCACCGCGAAGCCTAATTTTGTAAAGAGAAGGGTGCGCACGTTTTTAAGTAAGCTCAAAGCGCGTCCGATCAATTGAAACGTCTCGGCAGCCGAAAGCTCCGACTGCGTGTCAATGCGATCGTCGTACCTAAGAGCCTCACCCATGGGCTTCACCTAACTCGGCGTTAACAAATTTCGCATAGTCTCCTGTTTTGGACATGAGCTCATTATGGGTACCAATTTCTTTAATTTTGCCGTCATCTAGGAAGGCAATCTGATCAGCATTTCGAATTGTTGATAGCCGATGCGTGATGATGAAAACGATCTTATCCTTTCCCCACTCTGCGAGGTTCGCAATCACCCTTTGCTCTGTCTCCGCATCCAGTGCTGCCGTTGGCTCGTCGAGAATGAGAATTGCTGAATCTCGGAGTACCGCCCTGGCAATCGATAGCCGTTGTCTTTGCCCAGTCGATAACTTGCCTCCTCTCTCACCGAGCTCAGTGGCATATCCCATAGGTAACTCCAGGATAAACTCGTGCGCGCAGGCAATGCGGGCGGCCGATTCTATCGCCTTATCGTCGATCGCATCTTGCCCGTAGCGCAAGTTGTCAGTGACGCTTTGTGCGAACAGCGTATTTTGCTGCAACGCAATCGCGACATTGACTCGGACATCGGATATCGCGAAATCTCGCAAACTCTTGCCATTTACTTCGACGCTACCGGAATCTGGGTCGTACAAACGAATCGCAAGTGACATCAACGTAGATTTCCCGACGCCTGTGCCCCCTACGATGGCAGTTATGCTTCCCTTTCGAGCGGTTAGACTCACTTCCGAAAGCACCGGTTTCTCTGGCTTATACCCAAAGGTTACTGACGAAAAGCGGATATCCTCAACTGAATCAGGAAACGGTGAGGGATCAAGCGGATCTGTGACCTCTGGTTCTAGGTCTAAAAGGTAGAAGGCTCTCTGTAAGCCCACTGATAGATCTTGAATAAAACACCACAAAGAGGCCCATTCCCAGGCGTTGAGCGCGCTTTGCTCCGACTGCGCAGTCGCGTATTTATATGCCCCAAGGTTCCATACCACGAAGCCAACCATTGAGACTGAAGCTCCCATGTAAGTTGCCTTCTCAATGACTGACCAGGTCGCCATGAAATATTCAGCCACGGCGAAGCCAGTAAAGCCGATCAGAATGACGCCGAGCATGAGCAACGACATATATTTGCGAAATTGAAAGGCAGCGTCGAGAGCCCCCTGAGAGTCATGATCAAATCGAGCCATCATCAACTGCTCAGCACCGTTCGCTTTAATGACACGCATCGCTGTTAGGTTCTCCTGAATCCGCGATGTGAGGTCGCTATTTAATTCTCGCGACAGTCGCGCTTTTGCTCGTATCGTTGGTGTCAACCTGCGTGTCAAGCCCACGATTGCCGCCGCGCTCACAAATAAGATTAAGGCGAACCAAAGCGATAACATCGTGAGCACGGCTGCCGCGAACAATGATATCGCGATCACCCGCACGGGACTCAAGATAAAGTACTGCAGTGTGTGAGTAATTGTGGCGCTGTCTTGGTAGATGCGGTAAATCGCGTCACCCGTGCGGGTATCGTTGTGGTAGCGTAAAGAAAGGTACTCGGCGCGCGACAGCATCTCCACGCGCAGTTGTTGATTGATCCGTTGAAAGGTCCATACCATGTAGTACCAAACGGCCGTGGTGTAGGCAGTTAAGATAATCCAAAACGCCGCAGCAGCCGCAAGCACTCCCAGCCGAACGCGCTTCCGCTGCTCATCGGTGAGGAGTGGCTCACCCTCTATTCCACTAGTGATGTATCCATCATCGACAAATAGCAGTGTCGCTTGAACTGGCTCTAACTTACTTCCAAGCAGTATTTTGTTCTCAACAAGATCTGTAACAACGACTATCCCGCCGAAATAGGCAACGCCTATCAGAGAGTTCAGAGCAACAATCGTAATGAGATGCTTGAGTTGAGGGCGGTAATATGGCCAACAGCGCCAGACCAGTCGAAATATGGCTCGTAATGAACGATCGTCGGCAGTCTCGCTCAAAAGTAACCCTCTGCGGCAAAGCTTGTCCAAGGCTCCCGCTCGCCAATCCCGTAACCACTGAGGAGACTGTCTTTCAACCATTCGCGGAACTTGGGATGAGCCTCAAGTACTTCTAGGTTCGCTAGCGCATCGAGCCATGCGGAGGGGTCGTAGGTGACTTGTTTAGGAGAGTACTCTCCATCGACGATGACTCCATAACAGGCGTGGAAGATTCCGCACCTTGGTTGACCCACGCTTCCAGGGTTAATGTAGCGAGTACCACCAATTTGACGCTCAAACTGGACATGGGTATGACCGAACAAAGTTAAAGGTTGATCCGACTCCAGCGCGAGGAAACTTTCGTTGGGCGCGTTGGGTAGAATCTTTGGAAGGCTCTTGTCGATTTCGCCATGATGCAGGTACATGTCCACTCCGCCAACCGTGTATCGGCCGGCCGGTGAATAACCTTGGATATACTCGTAAGCGGATGCGTCTAGCCTATCTAGAATCCAATCGTGAAGTGCCACCCATTCATCAGGCCAGCTCGCATAAAGACTGCGATCCAGTACTTCTTCGTCATGATTTCCCATGACGCATACTTCAGGATCCAGCGACTGCAGAATAGCTGCGGTTTCATTTGCTTGCGGTCCTGCAAGGAGCGCGTCTCCCAAGAAGATTGTGTGGTCGATGGCGTCCTCGGCGTCGACTACTGCTCGCAGAGCGTCGGCGTTGCCATGGATATCGCTGATGATCAAAGTTTTCATAATGCCATCTACTTATTCTGTCCAGACAGATTTCAGTTCATGCATCTCAAAGTTCTCAATGACCTGCGGACCACTGTAGGTGTGCATCTCTATTGCATTCTCGTAGCCCCCGGGAAGAAAGCAATACGAAGCGGAGATCTCACCGTCATTTAAAAACACCTCCACGGAGGTTACGTCAACGAGAATGCGGACTAACAGCGAGGGCGCATCTGGAATCTTCACCGGCGGCTTATCACCGACCATCTTAACGGTGCCACTGGGTGTCATCGTCATGGTGCTCTCTGCCCAATCGAACGCGAGGAACTGGCCACGTATCAGCAGATACAGGCCTTTGGTGGTATTCCTTGCAATTTTGAAGGAGATATCGAGAAGCCTGCTATCGGTTTTTACTGAAAATGGTGAGCCGTTGGCGA
>PBTW01000013.1 GCA_002729315.1 Gammaproteobacteria bacterium | reverse complement strand
CCTACGAAAATGGAATCTACGTTCCCTCAACCGTTCTTGCACTAAAAATATCGAACACCCTCGGATGTACGGTAGAGGATTTGTTTATATTTCCAAAGGATTGACTTGGAAAAGGCAGTTAGCCCATTAGCCTAGGCAAAGAGTTGAGAATAAGCCATTAACGCCAAAACTAGCCATCCCATTACAAAAATAAAGAATCTTAACAAAACTAAATTAAATGTTAGCTGTACTAGGGAATGCATAATCCGCAAAACCACAAATGCCCAAGCCAATTGGACCATAAAACAATCAAAATTGTTGATAACAGCAATGCATAAAGTCAGCGCATAAAATGCAACTGGTTGTTCGAAAAGATGGTTGTAGTTGTCCGCGGCTCTTTCAACCCAATCGGGCATAGTTCCTTTTAAGTCTTTCGAATGAGCTGCGTCTTGCGGATTCTTAGTATATTTAATGCGTCCAAACGCTAATACTAGAAAAATTGCGGAAGTCCAAAGTACAAGAACAAATATTGGTGTCAACAGCGCTGTCTGGCTCATACATATCTACCTATGATATTTTTGAAATAGATCGAGTTGATTATGAGTTAGCGAGGAAGGTCGTTGGTTAGTTGACTTCAATTCCGCGTTCCTTTTTTAGTTTAAAATAGAACCGATCTAGATTTTAATTTTACTTGTAGCAACTATCTTGCATTTGCCCGCCTCAAACATCATGTTTCTGGCGTAATCAATGTATGTCCATTCTAACGTCTCTCGATTAATACGGCTTCTCCGTATCGTTCGATTTGCTCCCGAGGAACGCTCAATCTCTGAGGAGATCGTCACCGCCGTTGCTGACCAAGTGATACGTTCAACTGGTAAATCAACTGGTCTTCTAACTTCATCTTTATTTTCAAAAAGCCTGAAATAGGTCGGTTCGTCAATGACGTTTTCCATGCGACATTCGAGATTGATTGGCTCTTGAGCAAGTGCACCACCAGAAAATAAACACAAAACTGTAATGAATGGTTTTTTCATCTCCTTTTAATCCTCCAAGTCTTGCTTCATATATTCTTCTGCAGTCATAAACTTTAAATCTTTCTCAGTAGTATATTTATCTTTATTCTCTTGATTTAACCGCTCTTGCTCTACTCTTGCTTTCTTCAAATGAGGCGGCAATTCAATATTCGCCCATCCAGTCTCGTGCATTTCCTTTTCTTTACTCATGTCCAATTTTCCACTTTCTTATAAAGGCCGCTAGCTTTGAACTCTACTTCGAGATGATCTTTTCGGTTTAGTTTGTTTGTGTATTCTTGAAGAATCGCCCAAACGAGTTTTGTGGTGTATCGCTCAGTGCGTTTTGGTTTGATTATTTGTTTGTTCAGATAGTCAGAAATATCCTTATTTGAAATTCCTTTCTGACTCATTTGATACATCAACTTCTCTCTGTAGTCATAATTCTCTTCCTCTGAGAATTGAGAAAGTTGTGTAGTGTTGAAGATAATGTCACATCCAAAAGTGTAGTCGTTTAGATTGTCCGTTGTGACTATGTTTTTGAAATACTCACTCCACTGTAACCGAGTTGAATTAACCAGATTCAAAATTTCTGACGTGCTAGCCAAGCAAAAGTGTATGAAAAAACCTTCCCGGCATCAGAGTGAACCCACCAGCTATCAAAAGCGCTCCAACATACACCCCAATCATTGAAAATTTATGCGAGCGTTTATACTTCTGTATTCGAGTTTTCTTGAATCTTCGTATACTCCAAATCGAATAAATGAGTGATCCCATGGTGTAAGGTATCAATAGATGAATCAGGGAATACTGTCCTGGGGTAATCGTTTGTATAAATGTGGCTGACAAAGAAGCGACAATCAGAAGGAAAACCCAAAATCGTCCTATCACTTTGTGCAATGCTGTTCCCTTCTCTGTCAAAAAAATTACTATGCCAAAAGGAATTGCTAGAAGAGCAAAGAAAGCATGTGCGTAGATAATAAACATTTTCTTCAGCTCATGATTTTTTTAGGGGTCATTCTACGGTAACTGATTTGGCTAAATTACGAGGCTGGTCTACATCTGTGCCTTTAACGATGGCGACATGATAAGACAGGAGCTGCAGCGGAATGGTGAAGACGATCGGATCAAGAACATCAGGTGAGGCCGGGACGTGGATGACCTTGCAATTCTTGTCGCCCTGGTAGTTCACGCTCTCGTCAGAAAAGACGTACAGTTTTCCGCCACGGGCGCTGACTTCTGCTAGGTTAGTGCGCAGTTTTTCAAGCAAATCGTCATTAGGCGCTACTGCGATGACCGGCATGTTTTCGTCTACCAGCGCCAGCGGTCCATGTTTAAGCTCGCCTGAAGGATATGCTTCAGCGTGAATATAAGATATCTCCTTCAGTTTTAGAGCACCCTCTTTCGCGATGGGGTACTGGATTCCCCTGCCAAGAAAAAGGCTGTGGTGCTTATCGGCGAATTGTCTCGACATCTTACGAATGTCTCTGTTGAGGCTGAGCGTGCTTTCGATTAGTTCCGGTAAACGGTTGAGCTCTCCGACGAGGGCTGCCTCTTTTCGCGGTGTCAGGCTATTCCGGCGTCCCAGCGCAATGGTGAGAATCAGCAGCACGGCGAGCTGTGCCGTAAACGCTTTGGTTGAGGCAACGCCAACTTCCTGCCCGGCCATCGTCAGTAAAGAAAAGTCTGATTCACGCACGAGTGAACTAGTGGCAACGTTGCAAATCGCCAGATAGGCAGTGTAAGGGAGTGTTTTGGCGTAGCGAAGCGCGGCCAGGGAATCTGCGGTCTCGCCGGATTGAGACACGGTGACTAGCAAAGACCCGTCTGGCACGATGATGTCCCGATAGCGATAGTCACTGGCAATGTCTACTGAACACTCCATGCGAGCGATGGACTCCAACCAGTATTTGGCTACATGGCAGGCATGATAGGAAGTGCCGCACGCGACAAACTGGACGTGTTTGACCTTGTCGAAAATGGCCGGTGCCTTGACGCCGAATGCATTCTCTAGGACTTTGTTTTTCGAAACCCTGCCGTCCAGCGTGTCCCGGATGACAGCTGGTTGCTCATAAATCTCTTTCAGCATGAAATGCTTGTAGGTGCCCTTATCGCCATCACTGCTTCGGCCTGCCACTGTGCTAACTTTGCGTTTGATCTGCTTGCCGTCGTGCCAAATTTCATAGTTGTCACGGGTAATTCGGGCAATGTCTCCCTCTTCAAGGTAGATAAACTGATCGGTCACCTGGCCGAGTGCATGTGGGTCAGAGGCAACAAAGTTCTCTCCGATCCCGACACCAATAACCAGAGGGCTGCCTGATCTCGCGACGATTAATTCATCAGGTGTGGCCGCATCGGCGACGCAAATGCCGTAAGCGCCTTCGAGGCGTCTGATTGCTTTTTGAGTCGCATCGAACAGAGAAACTTTATTACCCTTGCGCTCAAGATGGATCAGATGCGCAATGACTTCACTGTCAGTCTGCGTGGCGATCTTATATCGGGATTTGGTCAATTTCTTCCGAAGTTTTTCGAAATTCTCGATGATACCGTTATGAACAATGGCGATTTGTCCGCCTGAGCTGTGGGGGTGCGCATTGGCGTTTGTGGGTTTTCCGTGAGTTGCCCAGCGTGTGTGGGCGATGCCCGCGTGGCCCCGCAGCGCTTTGCCTTGGACCCGCTCTAAAAGTTTACTCACCTTGCCGGCGGTTTTATGCACTTTGACTGTTTTTCGGTCAGGGACAAGCAGCGCGATACCCGCCGAATCGTAGCCGCGATATTCCAGTCTTTTCAACCCTTCCAGGAGGATCTCGGTGACATTCCGTTCAGCTATAGCGCCGACAATTCCGCACACGGGTCTAACCTACTCGCAGTGAGTGAAGACCTCAAATTATCTCCCAGATTCCGCTGGCCCACAATCAGCGCGACGGGTGGGTGCAGGTTAGTACTCGCACTCTGAGTCCAGATTCCTTACTATTCGTTACTGCATAGAAAAACGACACAGCAATTATGGCAGCTAAGAAACGCTATTTCGGCACAGACGGTATCCGCGGCAAGGTTGGCCAGACGCCGATTACCCCTGATTTTATGCTTAAACTGGGGTGGGCAGCTGGTAAGGTGTTCACTCAAGGCGGTAACCGTAGCAAGATATTGATTGGCAAAGATACGCGTATCTCCGGTTATATGTTTGAGGCTGCTCTGGAAGCAGGCTTGACGGCAGCAGGGGTGGATATCAATCTCACTGGCCCGATGCCGACACCTGCAATTGCTTACTTGACGCGCACTCTACGTGCTCAAGCGGGTATCGTGATCAGCGCGTCGCACAATTCCTTCGAGGACAACGGGATTAAGTTTTTTTCCGACAATGGGACAAAACTTCCCGATGAGGTCGAACTGGCGATTGAAGCGGAACTCAGCAAGGCGCTGACGACAGTTGCACCGAAATCTCTGGGCAAGGCCAGCAGAATAGACGACGCGAGAGGCCGCTATATCGAGTTTTGTAAAAGCACCGTTGGCTCAAGGTTGACACTTTCGGGTCTGAAGGTAGTTGTGGATTGCGCCAATGGTGCAACTTACGACATCGCACCTGCTGTGCTCTCTGAACTGGGCGCAGATGTCGTCACCATCGGAACTGACCCAAACGGCTTAAATATCAACGATAAAATCGGCTCCACATCGCCAGCAGCGCTCACAGAAAAAGTTCTCGAGGTGGGCGCCGACCTCGGCGTTGCACTGGACGGCGACGGTGACCGGAGCATCATGGTGGATCACGAGGGCAATGTCGTTGATGGCGATGAGATGCTGTTCGTGATTGCCTGCGAGCGCCGGCGCCGGAATATTGAATTCGGTGGCGTTGTGGGGACTAGGATGAGCAACTTTGGTATGGAGCTGGCGCTTGCAAAATTAGAAGTTCCTTTCGCACGCACGGCAGTTGGCGACCGGTTTGTTCTGCGGGAAATGCAGCGGCGCGAATGGCAGCTTGGCGGTGAATCATCCGGACATATCATTTGTCACGATATTACGACGACCGGGGATGGTATAGTCTCAGCCCTGCAGGCGCTCACCGCCGTTGCTCTGACCAACAAGCCCCTGATGGAATTACGCAGCGCAATGCATAAGTTTCCTCAGACCATGATCAACGTCAGACTGGGTCAGAATCCCAATGTTTCAGCCAGCCAGAGCGTTCGAAACGCGGTGTCGGGCGTTGAAGCCAAATTGCAGGGCAGAGGTCGCGTACTGTTGCGCCCCTCAGGCACTGAGCCGGTGCTGCGGGTGATGGTCGAAGGCGAAGACCCTGATCTGGTTGCGCAGTTAGCGCGGGAACTGGCGGATGTGGTTGCCGCCGAAACTGAGGAATTTGCCTGATCGGATTGATCTATTTGGGTGCTGTCGCGTAACACCTGTGACACTCACTTAATCTGCCTGCCCATGTGGTCACCCTCCCATGCCCGAAGGACCTGAGATTCGACGCGCCGCCGACAAGATTGCCCTGGTTGTGGAAGGCCAGCAAATTGTGGATATCCATTTTGGTCTGGACCGTCTGAAGGGCAGGGAGCGTGATTTTCAGGGTGCAAAGGTGCGTGAAATTGAAACCCGCGGCAAGGCCCTGCTTACCCACTTCGATAACGAACTCACGATCTATTCGCACAATCAGCTGTATGGACGCTGGTATGTCGTCAAGCGGGATGCTTACCCTAAAACAAATCGGAGCTTGCGCCTTGCGCTGCATACGCGCAAGCACAGTGCGCTGCTGTACAGCGCCAGTGACATCAGTATCTGGGATCGGTTTGAGCTTGAACTCCATCCCTTCTTGGCAAAAATTGGCCCTGACATTCTAAATCCCGAGCTGAATTGGAAAGAAATCTCCCAGCGACTGCGCAGCGAACGTTTTCAGCGACGGACCCTAGCATCTCTCTATCTTGCTCAGGAATTTCTCGCGGGTATCGGCAACTACTTGCGCAGCGAAATTCTGTTTGATGCGAAGGTTATCCCGGATGCTAGACCCCGTGACTTGAGTGTGAAGCAGCTAAATGATCTGGGCCGCAGTACTCTGAAGATCAGTCAAAGGGCCTATCTGACAGCCGGCATCACGAATCCTCCCCGCCGGGTGGCTTACCTGAAAAAGCAGGGACTGAAGCGCGGGGCATTTCGTCACGCGGTATTTGGTAGGCAGCGGCAAAGTTGTTATGAGTGCGGCGACACCATTAGAAAGGATTTGCTGTCCGGCAGAAGACTTTACTGGTGCCCCGGTTGCCAGGACGCTTAGCGGCAGAATTCAATTTTGGGATTGGCGGCAAAATAGTTTAGCGTCAGTTTTTCAATCTGGTGGCTCTATTTATGCTGCGCGATAACAGGGCTGCAGACCACCGTCGCCGGAGCCAAGAGTTTGGTTGCGGCACTTCTATGCTGTTTAGCGCTACCCCAGGTCCACTCTGAACCTAACGCAGCGTGGGCTCTCGACTAATTCCCTGCCGGCAAAAAGGGAGATTATCTGGCTTTTCTCCCGACGCGACGCTACTGCGCTATCGGGTCTGGAACTTCCAATCCCCGTCGCGCCGTTTGAGGTATGCGTAGCCGCCGGTGAACCGGGGTGCTGAGTTTTCTCCCATGGGCTGGCACCAGAATATCCCAACGATTGCGTCCGGCTCGCTCGATAAATTACTGCCCAATCTTCGATGTTGTTTCTGTTTGTCATCGAACGGTTCCTGAAAAAGGTATTTCACTCCCATATCAGTCTGCGCGAGCTGACGAATGTTAGAGACGAACGAATACATATCCAGATAGTTATCAATGTCTGTAACAAGGGTCTTTAGCCAGTCGTCGTCTGCTAGGGAGACTGCCGCGTAGGCGTTCCGGAAAAGAAGCAGCTGATCCTGTGAGAGAGGAGAAACGGTCCCACGATTCCAGTTGTGATAACGAGCGCATATTGAGTCCTTAACCTGCGAGAGTGGCGTAAATATTGAGTCAAATTCGTCCTCGGGGCTGGTGAAGTCCTGGCCCAGAGCCGGAATCTTGTGGTGCAGTAGAACTGCGCTTCCGAGAAGCACGATCAGCGTATGGTAAGCGGCATTCATGACCTTTATTCCGCCCCTCGAGTATGGCAAGGATAGTCAGACGGAAAACTATCACAAAAACCCGAGCAACTGCCTGGTCGGTAAGCGTAAAGGGCAATTAGATCCGTCATCGGCTCTTCTGATGCCTGCGCGACCCATGGCGCTGAAATACGCGCGAGCTTACGCCACTGGCCTTTGCTGCTAGATTCGCCGCACGCATGCGTTTTTGTGAGGCACGATAAGCAGACAAATGATCGACAATCGGGGCGGGATAATCGCGGTCAATGATGCAGCCTGACCGCTGCTGGATCGGTTCGGGCATCCGATGCGGTTCGGCGATAAAGTCATCAGGGACTTCCATCAGCTCGGGTACCCACTGACGGATAAATCTGCCCTCTGGATCCTGGTCGATTGCCTGCTTGATGGGAGAATAAATCCGCAAAGCGGAAATGCCTGTTGTGCCAGCCTGCATTTGAATTTGTGAGTAATGGATCCCGGGCTCATAGTCGGTGAACAGCCGTGCGAGTTGCAGGGCCGGCTTTCGCCAGTGTAACCACAAATGATATGAGGCAAACGAAATCAACATGGCCCGCATGCGGAAGTTGATCCAGCCTGTCTGCTGAAGCGCACGCATACAGGCATCGATCAGAGGATAGCCTGTCCGGCCCGCAGCCCATGCCTCGAAGTGTGCGGGGTTGAACTCGTCTTCTCGCAGGCCGTTAAACGCAGGGTTCATATTGTCGAATTCGATCGCTGGTTCATCTTCCAGCTTTTGGATGAAATGGCAGCGCCATGCCAGGCGCTCAACGTAATTCGACAGCGATTGACTCCATGAGTCACGCTGGCCGCGCTGAAGCTGGAGCTCACGTTTGCGTTGAGTGACACGCTGATACAATGTGCGAAGTGAAATATTGCCGTAAGTCAGGTAAGGGCTCAGCCGGCTGCAGCTATCCCAGGCGGTCAAAGGCGAGGAAAGGCCCTGCAGATATTCCCTTGACCGGTCTGACAGAAAGCTGTTGAGTACCTTGATCGCTTCACTCTCCCCACCTGTTTGTCTGTTGATCAGTCCATCATCCTTAAGCGCAAAGCTTTCCGGAGACTGCACGCCAAGCCCGGTCAATCCGGCTCCGCCGTCGATGATTTGTCCAGGGCGGCCGACCAGAGGCGAAGTCACGAATCCCTGCCATTGTCTGGCCCATCCGTCTCTGCTGGTCATTGCCCGGACAACGCCCTGCTGGCGATACTCAATAAAATCTATCCCCGCTGACCGGGCCCAGTTTTTTACTGCCCGGTCGCGTTGGTAGCTGAGGGCGTTAGTGGTTTCCTGATGAGCGCGAATGCAGTGAAAGCCGGTTTCTATCCTCAGACTGTTTAGGACGTCGACGGCGTCTCCGCGCCGGATAAGCAGTCGACTGCCGAGCCTGCGCAAATCGCGATCGAGTTCAGTCAAAGAGTCGTTGATGAAGAGCAGATGTCGCTTCGAGAAGTCGTCTGCGCCGATAAGGTCCGGCTCATAGATGTAAAGGCATATGACTTGTCCTCGCCTTGCAGCGGCGATCAACGGCGAGTGATCGGTGATACGCAGATCCCGCTTAAACCAAACTAATTCAGCTGTCATCTGCCGGTTCCCTGGCAGACGGGGCAATAATAGGTCGAACGCGCCGTTTCTCCCTGTCGCTGCATGGCAATAGGGCCGGAACATTCGAGGCAGGGCATTCCCTGGCGACGATAAACCCAGAGCCTGTCCCCCAGGGTTGACCCGCGAAATTTGCGGCGCAGGCCTTCAAGGTTTCGTCTCATGTAGTGTCTAGCACTGCGCAGGCACAGTCGCAGCGTTTCTTCATCAAAGTTCGACAGCGGCTCAAAGGGGTTGAGCCTGTTCATGAACAGGATTTCCGACTTGTAAACATTCCCTACACCGGCCACGAGCTGCTGATTCATCAGCGCTTCCCCGAGTGGCAGATGACCATTCATGCGCAGTCTGGCGATGGCCGTGTCTGCGTCAAATGCGTCTGCCAGTAAATCCGGACCCAGCCGGGTCAGCAGTGAACGGCCCCGAATCCGGATGCTGCTTTCTACCTCAATGAGTTTTGGGCTGAAGCAAATTAGATCGTGGCTAAGAAAGCGCATGGCGAGTGCGGCACGGTAAGCGGGTTTTCGCCAGCGTTCTCCGTGGGGGTAAATGTGCCAAGAGCCGGTCATGCCCAGGTGCGAATGAACGGTGTAGCCGTTATCTAGGTCTAGCAGCAGATGCTTTCCTTTGGCTTCAGCGGTCTGCAGAACAACGCCTGTCAGCTCCCGTGCTTTGGGTAATTCGGGTCTGCCCCTGGACGCCTCTATGCGTTTTCCGCAGAGCTGATCGGTGATCTGCTGCGCCACCCGATGAAGCGTATCTCCTTCAGGCATGGCTCTCGGTGTCCTCAATGCTCCGGCAGGAGTAACCACGATGCCCGTGCTGGAACCCTTGGCTCAGCAGAGCCGCATGAAAGGACTCTTCAGCACGCGGCTTACCGTTAACCGAGGCAAGGTAGATCAGCTTTCGTCCTCTCGCCGCCAGCCTCAGACCAGCAATCAACGCTTTGATGCAGCTACTTCGTGTTGGCTCTTCTGAGGGTAGAAATGTTGTGATCTGGTCGCCGGTTTTGGCAATGTAGGCAATCAAGTTGCCATTCAATAAAAGGACCCTAGACCCGGCGACCCTGACGCAGCGCTTGCCGCCTTCAGCTGCAGGCGGCCAGGGTAAAAGGGCACCGTACGGATTGGCAGGGTCTGTTGCAGACAACAAGACAGGGTCAATTGATTCGGCAGTATTGCGCAGGCGATCTTCAGCGCCTGGGACTGCGAATTGACTGGCACCGAGACCCTCCACAAAGTAACCCCGCCGGATTCGGCCGGCTTCTTCCATCGCCTTTAGTACAGGGTAGATACCGGAGAATCCACCTGCGACCCCTTCTTTTGTCAGCGCTTCCTTTACCATAACACCGTAACGTTCGAGCAGTTGTTGAACCTGAGCTGTTCTTGCTTCTGTCGCTGAAGGTTGCTCCCAGCCGACCCGATCAAACAGCGTCCAACGCCCTTCGCTGCCCGGAAGACGGATGCCCCTTCGCGGTCTCATTCGCTGTTGTCCCCGTCGGGTTCTGGGTTTTTTGTCTTTCACACCCAGACGCGCGCGCAGCGGTGCGAAGCTGTCGTTTCCCGCATTACCGCTCCACACCAGCTCCCACAACGCCTCAAGAACGTCGTTCTGGAAGCCACCGACAGCCTCGACGATATCGTCAAAGAATGGTGCACCCCGTGAGCCTATAAACTCGTAAATACGCTGAGCCAGTTCGCTTTCAATGGGGTTCGGCCCGGGGGCCAGCAGGGGATAATTCTCGGCGAGGTAAATGGCAATTCGCCCATCGCTGCTACCAACGGGTTCGATCCCCCGCCACAGAAGTTCTCCTGAGATAAATAGCTCATCGATCTGGCCCATCCGATAGCCGGCGATGCGCGCCGGCAGGATCTCGGTTTCCAGAACAGAGGCTGGCAGTGGTGCCCCCTGCAGTTGCTCGATGGTGTCGTAGAGCGCGTCCTGTCCGCGCCTCGGTCTGGTGATAAATTGCCAGTCCGCAATAAATGAGGCGAACTTATTTTGATCTACCGCTTCAATTTGTTGACGCCACCCTGCCAGCGAGCGCCGCTTGATTTGTTTGAGCACATCGTGATCAATCCATTCGCGGCGCGTGCTGCCCGGTGTAAATCCCCCCTCAAGGACTCGCCCTGTGGCAGAAAGTTCGTTCAGGGCCTTGCGCAGGACATCGATGCCGAGGCCGAAATGCTTGGCAAGCTCAGCCGGTTCAAATGGTCCGTGTGTCCGGATATATCGGGAAATCAGGTCTTGCAGAGGGGACTGGCAAGGTTCGAGCAGCGCCGCGGGCAGGCCCATCGGTAAGACTGTGCCGAGGGCATCCCGATAGCGGGCTGCATCCTCCGCGGCAATAAAACGGGGCCTTCCGGCCACCCTGATTTCGATGATTCGCCGAACTCTGCTCAGTTCGCTTAGCATCGACTGAAGGGCGGCTTGCTGGCCTTGACTGGTACGGTCCAAGATGTCGCCGACGCTCAGATCCCCGAGCGCTAGAAGCAGGTCATGGATATCATCCGGATCCTTCACATACGGATGCTCCAGTAACTGACGCCTCAGCGTTATGGCGGCGATAGCTTCCGGATCAAGGAGTTCACGATAGTCGGCGCTACCCAGCAGCTCCTTGAGTTGAGCGTGGTCCAGGGAGAGGACCTGTGCGCGACGCTCGGCAAGCGGGGCATCAGCGTCGTAGATAAAACTGGCGGTGAAATCGAACAACACGGTTTGCGCGAAAGGTGATGCAGAATCGCTGTTCACGGGGTGTACTCTGATCCGACGACAGCGTATGTCCTCGAGCAGTTGATTCAGTCCATCGATATCAAAAACATCCTGCAGGCATTCCCGGTAGGTTTCCAGAATCATGGGGAATCTGGAGTACTGGCTGGCTGCATGCATCAAATCTGCGGACTTTCTGCGCTGCAACCACAGAGGCGTGCGCTGACCAGGGAAGCGGCGCGGTAATAGCAGGGCTCTGGCCGCGTTTTCCCGAAAGCGAGCCGCGAATAAAGACGTGTCGCTTAGTGCGCGGACCACGTCTTCCTCGAGTGACTCCGGATCTGGAATAAACCACGCGGCATCTGGTGGCGAATCGGATTCGGGCACTCGAAAGACGATGCCGTCATCACACCAGACTACGTCGATTTCGGAAAAACGCTCGCGAAGTTGAGCGGCGACCGTCATTGCCCAGGGAGCGTGGACGCGAGCGCCGAAAGGCGACTGAAGCACAACGCGCCAATCTCCCACTTCATCGACGAAATTTTCGACGATGATACATTCGTCCGAGGGGACGTCGCCGGCTGCTTCGAACTGACCAGCGACGTAATCATAGAGGATGTTAGCTGCCTCGGCCTCAAGGGCATGATCATGGGTCAGCAGTCCTTGAGCATCCGCTCTTGAGGCTCTTGAGATTATCCGGGTTAACGCGCCGATTGCTCTGCCGAATTCGAGCGGCCGACCGACTCCGTCGCCACGCCAAAATGGCATCTTACCCTGTTCTCCCGGTGCCGGCTCCACCAGGACCTGGTCTTTGGTAATTTCCAGTGTGCGCCACATTGAGGCGCCGAGCCGGAACACTTCACCAACCTGCAATTCGAAGACCATTTCTTCGTCCAGTTCACCGACGCGGCTTTTGGTTTCGCTACCGCCAAGCAGGAATACCCCATAGAGCCCGCGGTCGGGAATTGTGCCGGCATTGAGGATGGCAGTTCGTTGTGCGCCGCGTCTGGGAATCAGGCGATTGTTTATCCGGTCCCAGGTAATGCGGGCTTTGAGACCAGAGAAGTCGTCGCTGGGGTATCGCCCGGAAAGTAAATTCAGCACTTCGTCAAAAGACGCTCTCGGCAGCTCGGCAAACGGCGCAGCGCAGCGCAGTGTCTGATACAACGTCTCAACATCCCATTCATCCATGGCCACCATAGCGACAATTTGCTGTGCCAGGACGTCCAGCGGGTTTCGCAGATAGGTCGAGCTTTCAACCTGTCCGTCCAGCATCTGCCGCGAAGCTGCTGCCGCCGAAAGCAGATCACCGCGATACTTAGGAAAAACGATGCCTTTTGAAACCGCTCCCACGCTGTGTCCGGCGCGGCCGATACGTTGGAGCCCTGAGGAAATTGAGGGTGGTGCCTCCACCTGAATGACAAGATCTACTGCGCCCATGTCGATCCCAAGCTCCATGGAAGACGTCGCGACGATCGCGCGCAGATCCCCTCGCTTCAATCTATCTTCCACTTCTGAGCGGGTGTCTTTGGACATTGAACCATGATGTGCCCGCGCTAAATCCTGCTCCGCTGTTTCATTAATGCTGGCTGCGAGCCGTTCTGCCAGACGACGGCTGTTGACGAAAATCATCGTCGATCTATGGTCACCAATCAGTGCCACAAGGCGCGGATAAATGGCCGGCCAGATGGATGCAGGAACCGGAGATGTGGCGGCGTTGCCAACAACATTAAACTCATCGGCGGTCTGATCGACCTGATCACCGAGGGGCATACAAACCGTCAGTTCAAAGGGGCGCTTTTCTGAGGCATCAATGATCTGCACCGCCCGTGGTTCCGACTGGCCACTCCTTTCTTTTTCAAACCCACCCAAAAGCCGTGCGACTTCCTCGAGTGGTCTCTGAGTCGCTGACAGGCCAATTCTTTGAATCGGCCTGATGCCGGGTAGTTGCTGGCAGCGAAGTTGTTCAAGACGCTCGAGAGATAGAAATAAGTGTGTACCACGCTTGGTGGGCACCATGGTATGGATTTCATCGATGATGATCGTCTCAACGCTATGCAAAATGTTACGTGCGCGTGAGGTAAGCATGAGATAGAGCGACTCAGGGGTCGTGATCAGCACGTCAGGGGGTTCTTTGAGCATGCGAGCACGCTCGCGTGACTCCGTGTCCCCTGACCGGATCGCGACGGTGACAGCGTTGTGGGCGGTGCCTTCTCTGGCAGCAACGGCCGAAATTCCGGCCAGCGGGGCTCTTAAGTTTCGATCGACATCAACTCCCAGCGCTTTCAGCGGTGAGATATAGATGACCTTGACGCCAAGCTCAGGGTTTTTTCCTCCGAAAAGCAGCCCATCAAGGGCAGCGAGGAAAGCCGCGAGCGTTTTGCCTGAACCTGTCGGTGCAAGCATTAAGGAGCTTTTTCCCTTGCGCAGAAACGGCCAGCTTTCTAGCTGCACTCTGGTAGGGCTGGCAAAAGCTTCGGTGAACCATGCCCGTGTGCACGGGTGGAATAACGCCAAGGCAGTTGACTCCTCGGTGACTTCGGTGGCTGCGACTTCAGCCCGCGCTGTGCTTGTTACTGCCATGTATCTTAGTACGGCAACAGCTAGGGGCTGGACTTACGGGGTTGCCCTGTCAGGGGCGAGCCGCTACTCTACCATCGCAGTTTGCAATGCTGTTTAATTCAATCGCTTAGGTGTCATCTGCTGAAGGCACTTTCTCCAGCAGGGTCCTTCGAACCTTGGACAGCAGAAAAAATGTAAAGGCTCATTTATTTACGCTAGCCTATAGGGTTTTGGAGTTGGCTGTGGTCTCATTCTGGATGACTGCGTCAGCGGTGCATGCGGCATACGATAGCGTCNTGGTGGGTGTAACCGGCGCTGACTGCATCGNGGACGCCGGGTGCGTCAATAGGTTGTGGCCTCGCNATTGGTGATCTGCACTATNCGCAGTGTGATNGGGCGATGTCCGGGACCGCAATTGAAATGCCTGCCGATGTCTGGGTGATCACGGAACTTCTGAAGGAGGTTTCTGACTTGTCTCGCGGTCCGCATGATGGAGGAAACCATACACTGCTGGATATTCGTTCGCATCGTTTTTATGCCGTCACCGGAATTCCTGTCAAGAACGAGGGCGAGATTCCACCCGACATACGGTATCGTCAGTCGGATGTGGCAGCCGGGCTTGCAAATTTGTCCAACGACATCAGCCTTGCTGAACGCAACGCGGTGTCATATTTTCAATCAGAATTAGGCTTTGTGTAAGCACGCATGAGGTACTGTTCAGTGCAGGGAAGTCATCCGTTTGCCAATAATTCTTGCCGGTATTGATCTCGCTTGGGTGAGCACGCGCAATCCCACTGCGATCGCAGTCGGCAGTCTTAGCGGACGCACCTTGGTCCTGCAAACGCTGCTGACGGATCTTTTCGGTGTGGAGCAGATCGTCTCTGCACTGTCGGCAATCAGGCAACTGCATGGTGTGACGGTCGACGGACCTACCGTGGTCACCAATGCAACGGGCCGGCGATCCTGTGAAAATCAGCTCACGCAGGAATATGGTGGGCGAAAGGCTGGCTGTCATGCGACTAACCTGTCGCGCTATCCTGATTCAGATGGGGTGGCCCTCGGAAACTGGCTGCAGTGTCAAGGTTTCAGACATCTCGGCGACAGGGCAGGGCGCTGGCAGCTTGAATGCTATCCGCATCCCGCGCTGATCGAGATTTTCCAACTTGAAGAGCGCCATCTCTACAAAAAAGGAGGCGTCAGTCAGAAACGCGACGGACAGATCCAGTTAGCGAACATGCTGCTGCGCCTCGGATCCTCACCGGTGCTTGCTTTGCAGATCCCTGAGCAATTAGGCGCCCACTTCAATTCGGCTAGAATCTCTAAACTGAGGGGAGGTGCGCTGAAGCATAACGAGGATGCCCTTGATGCCATTGTATGTTTGTACATTGCCGGTCTGTATCAGGCGGGTTATGGCAGCAAAGTTTTTGGCAAAGCCAGTGACGGGTACATCTATGTACCTCAAGTTCACTGCGTCAACGCGACAGGTGTTTCATAAAGAGCTCATTTAGGCAGTCGGGAACTCGTAATTTTCGAACGTCTGCCTCAGGCCCAGCTTATTGATTTTGCCGGTCGCGGTGTGGGGCAGCTCATCGATAAATTCGACCGCATCCGGTATGGCCATCTTGTGCAGTTTGTCTTTAAGAAATTCGAGCACTTCCTCACTGCTCAGAGATTTCCCTTCCTGTAACACGCAGATTAGCAAGGGTCGTTCTGTCCACTTTGGATGATAACGACCAATGACCGCGGCCTCTGCAATATCTTCGTGATTCACAGCCGCATTCTCAATTTCAATCGAGCTGATCCATTCGCCTCCGGACTTAATCACGTCCTTGGTTCGATCCGTTATTTTCAGGAAGCCGTCCGGACTGATGCTGGCAACATCACCCGTATCGAACCAGCCGTTTTCATCAACGGGACATCCCTCGTCACCGGGCACATCGGTGAGCCCATAGTAGCCTTTGGCCACCCAAGGGCCTCGGACTTTCAGCGCGCCGGACGCTTCACCATCCCAGGGAAGTATCCGGTTGCTGTTATCAAAAATACACATCTCAATGCCGAACACTCCACGACCTTGCAAAAGCTGCATTTCTGTCAGCTGCTCTTCGCTGTAATCCTCCATGCCTTTCTTCAGGCTGAAAATTGTGCCCAGCGGACTCGTTTCAGTCATTCCCCAGCCTTGCACGACAGTACAGTCATGCTGACGTCGAAAGCGTTCAACAATGATTCGTGGACATGCAGCGCCACCAACGCTTACCCTGGTCAGGCTTGGTACTTTTAGATTGTTGCTCTCTAGGTAATCCAGTAGAGCAAGCCATATGGTCGGAACGCCTGAGCTGAAAGTTACTTCTTCGCTGTTCATTAAGTCCGTCAGTGCTTCGCCATCGGCCATTTTGGGTCCGGGCAAGACAAGCTTCATGCCGACCATCAATGCGGCATAGGGAGCACCCCAGGCATTAACGTGGAACATGGGCACAACGGGCAGGCTTGTTTCCATGTTTGACGCGCCAGTCACATCAGGCAATGAACCGGCGAGAGCATGAAGGAGTGTTGAACGGTGGCTGTAGACAACGCCTTTGGGGTTGCCGGTTGTCCCTGAGGTGTAACACATCCCGCTGGCTGTGTTCTCGTCAAACTCAGGCCAGTCAAAATCGTCTGATTGCTCGGCAAGCAGCTCTTCATAGCACAGGACATTGGGCAGGGTGGAATCAGGCATATGTGCTGCCCCAGTCATAACCACGATTGTTTCGACCTTCCCCAGATGCGCTTTTAGCGCCTCTAGCAGTGGCATCACTAGGACATCTGCGAAGAGTATTTTGTCCTCTGCATGGTTGATGATGTAAGAAACCTGCTCAGGAAACAGCTTTGGATTAATGGTGTGGCAAACCATGCCGCTTCCGGAAATGCCGTAATAGAGCTCCATATGGCGATAATCGTTCCAGGCGAGCGTGCCAATTCGGTCGCCGAATTTTGCGCCAAGAGAAGAGAGCACGTTAGCGAGCTGGCGACAGCGTTTGGCGAAGGTTTTGAAGTTCTGCCGATGACGCGGATTGTCGGCTGTGACTGAAACCATCTCAACATCAGGAAAGTTCTTTTCCGCGTGGGTCAGGATAGATGAAATCATGAGCTGGGACTGCATCATCAGCGCTTGCATAGTAAATCCTTGTTGTTTCTTTGTTTTTAATGTGTTGACAGACCACGCGCTCGGAGCGGGTCTGCACCGGTCAGGTCGCCACGAGCGTCTATATGATTAGCTTATACGTACCGTCAATTGGTTACAAACAGTACCGATTTGAGCGCCCCCTTCCAGACAGGGTAAGCCAACTTGCCTTTGCGCTTATTCCTAAATCCCTTTAATCTGGAACTGCTAAAGTTGGATCACAGAGTAGCGCATGGGACGGTCATTAGTTACGAGTCAGACAAGTATATTCCGGTTTTCGCGACGCGTGATTTCGTCAGAGGGGCGATGGATGGTTGAGACAGTATGAGTCAGGAGGTGCGGTATGAAAAAACGGTCGTTTATTAAAAATATGGGTGTAATGAGTGCCGCGTTTTCTGCTGGCTTCGTGCGTCTTCAGCAGGCAGTGGCCGCAGTAGAAAATGTCCCGGCCGCTGCTCTCGCGGCGGATGAGGAGTTCTGGCGAAAAGTGCGGGATGACTACCGGATCAAGCCGGATTACATCAATCTGGAAAATGGATACTACTGCTTTCTTCCGGAGCAGACATTGGAAGACCTGATAGGCCACATGCGGGCGGTCAACTATGAGGGCTCCTACTACATGCGGACTGTGCAATTCGAGAATAAGAAAAAGGTGGCCGACTCGGTGGCCGCTATTGTTGGCTGTACTTCTGAGGAAGTGGCTATCACGCGCAACACCACTGAATCACTGGATCTGGTAATCGGCGGGATTGACTGGCAGGCTGGCGATGAAGCGGTCATGGCAGAGCAGGACTATGGCGCTATGCTTAACCACTTCGAGTTGATGGAACGGCGCCACGGCATCGTCAATAAGAGGGTTTCCGTGCCCAATCACCCGCGTGATGATAATGAGCTTGTTGAGCTCTATGCGTCAGCACTTACCGACAAAACCCGCCTGCTTATGGTGTCTCACATGATCAATATTACCGGTCANGTGNTGCCTGTGCGAAAGATCGTNGATATGGCNCATGAGCGCGGAGTCGAGGTGATGGTNGATGGTGCNCATGCCTNTTCTCATGTGCCNTTCCANATGTCTGACCTGNNCTGTGANTACTATGGCACCAGNCTGCACAAGTGGCTNAGTGCACCNCTTGGNTCCGGTATGCTGTATGTGCNAGAAGGAGAAGATTGNTCAGATCTGGCCNCTTTTTGCNGAGCGTGATCTNGAGCNGANTGACATGCGCAGNNTGAATCACATTGGAACGCACCCGGTGCANACTGANCTGGCTATTNTGAACGCCATTGAATANCAGAATACGCTCGGCCTNGAGCGCAAAGCGGCCCGACTGCAGTATTTNCAGCATTACTGGACGAGTCAGCTCAGAAATGTGCCCAAAGTTATCATCAACACGCCGGTCGACATGGGTCGTCACGGCGGAATCGGGAACGTGGGTATTGTATCCATGAGTCCTTCTGAGCTGGCGGACCGGCTGATGGCGGAGCATGGTATCTACACTGCGGCAATNAACCGGCCCGGTGTACAGGGGGTCCGGGTCACGCCTAATGTTTATACTAGTCTGNGCGATCTCGATGCTCTGGTGGATGCCGTTAAATCGCTCAGCAGTTAAGCTGGTCGATTTTTCAGGCACTCAACTGCATGTGGTCTCAGCTCCCGGGTCGGAGATTCCGCCGTGTTAGAATCAGGCGACGCTGGTTTGCTGCTGATGGTGCAGCCGACGCCGAAGTATGGCTCGGACAGATCCTTTTCGCAGGCCGAGTGTTTTGAGCGGGTTGACTTGGTATACGGATTTAATAGATCATTCTACTGCACCGAGTTGATCCAGATTGCGGGGTGCTATANAAATACCAGCTAAAACGGAGGATTTTTCAAACCCGATTTAGCGCTGCTGGATCGGGTTTTTTGCTTTCGCCGTTCGAAAAGTATCCGTGCTACAAACTGACGAGCCAATTCTTCNGTGGCTTGCTGATCTTAGTGAACGATGCTGGCGNCTGAAAGAAGTAGGACCCGGTTAACACACGCGATTCAACGCATGAGACCCTATTTCAGGAGAGGAAGGAATGAAGAAAGATACGATTGCCATTCACGGAGGCTATGAACCTGATTCGACAACCAAGTCAGTTGCCGTTCCTATTTTTCAGACAGTAGCCTATGAGTTTGATGATGCTCAACACGGAGCGGATCTGTTCAACCTTGCAGTGCCCGGAAACATCTACACGCGGATTATGAATCCGACTAATGATGTGCTCGAACAGCGTATTGCTGCGATGGAAGGGGGGATTGCAGCGCTGGCGGTTGGCTCTGGCATGGCAGCGATCAACTACGCCATTCTGACCATCGCCAAAGCAGGGGATAACATTGTTTCTACTCCGCAGCTCTATGGTGGAACCTACACGTTGTTTGCACATATGTTACCCAGNCAGGGCATCGAGGTCCGTTTTGCTGAGGATGANTCNCCAGANGCCATCGANAAGCTGATTGACGANAAAACNAAGGNCGTCTACTGNGAGACTATCGGTAATCCTGCCGGGAATATTGCTGATCTTGAGCCTATTTGTCATGCGGCTCACAAACACGGTGTGGCTGTCATTGTAGACAATACCGTGGCGACTCCCGCTTTGTGCAACCCGATAGAGTTTGGCGCCGATGTTGTCGTCCATTCACTTACCAAATATATCGGGGGACATGGCACTTCCATTGGCGGTGTGATCGTGGACTCAGGCAAATTTCCCTGGGCGGAGCACGCAGCAAGATATCCTGAGCTGAACGAGCCTGAGCCTTCCTACCACGGTGTGGTGTATACGGAAGCGCTGGGGGAGGCTGCGTTTATCGGCAGGGCACGCACGGTGCCATTGCGCAACACCGGCTCAGCACTGTCTCCGATCAACGCTTTCCTGATAATGCAGGGGNTGGAAACACTNAGTCTTCGCATGGAGCGCCATTGCGAGAATGCCTTAGTAGTCGCAGAGTTTCTTGAAGCACATACCAAGGTCGACTGGGTGAATTTTGGTGGACTTGAATCCGACAATTACCATGGGTTGGCGAATAAGTACTGTGGTGGAACCCCATCCTCACTGCTGACTTTTGGCATTCAGGGAGGCTTCGATGCCGGCGTGAAATTCTACGATGCACTCGCGATGATTAAACGGCTGGTAAACATCGGTGACGCGAAGACTCTGGCTTGCCATCCTGCGTCTACGACTCACCGGCAGCTTACCGAACAGGAGCAGCTTCAGGCTGGNGTGAAGCCCGAGACACTGCGAATCTGTGTCGGCATTGAGCACATTGACGACATTCTGNCAGACCTTGANCAGGCACTCGCTGCGGCCTGATTTCTGAAGCTCCGTTACCCCGAATGCGGGCGGCCTGATACTCAGGCCAATCGCATTCGGGTCAGCAAAACGCTAATTCTGTACCGTCGATGAAGCTCCACCGTGCGGGTCCGAGCTGAGCCGGACGCTGCTTCCTGAACATTGAATTCTGACACCCTCTGACAAAGACTGTAACGTTCCTCCATGCCGGTTTTGACTATAATGAGCGACTTTAAGTGATGGCTGCTGTGCATGCAGTTGGCAGCAATCAGAAACGGACTGAAAGACTACACAAATATGTCGTTGCCAATCAGGACTGTGAGGAATTACGGCCAGTAAACTGCAGTTACAGAGTTATGGTGGTTGTCCTTGTCCGCTCCATCTGCATTCTGGAGGAAAGTTCGATGAGAAGTCTTAGAAAACGCACAATTTCACTAATTTCCGCTGCACTGGTGAGTTTGCAGGCGGCGCCACTTTCTGCCCAGCTGCCGGAGCATCTACGCGACTTCCCCTTGGCCACTCGAGGGGCGTCGGGTGAGTCTGTTGCGCCATTCTTCAATGGCTGGATCAGAAACTTTGACGATTCGGTAACCCTGATATTCGGGTTTGCCAATCAGAACCGCGAAGGGGTTACAGATATTCCCATTGGCCCAAATAATCGCCTCGAGCCAGTCAAATATGATGGAAGGCAGCCCACTCATTTCCCGGTTTACCAGCGTAGGGGATTTGTAGGTATTCAGGAGCGTGGAGCGTTCGCCGTTGTGCTGCCTGCGGAAGAGGCTGAAACCGAAGTCACCTGGACACTGACCTCTGGTGGCCAGACGTGGACAGTTCCCGGCCGTACGACCGCTACAGCTTATGAAATGAGCAACGGCGAGCGCGCGCAGGGCTCCCTCAAGCCTGCGATTCGCTTCAGCCTAGACGGAGAGGAATCAACCAGCGTTCAGGGGATATATGCTGCGCCGAAAACAACTACGGTAGGTGAGCCGGTGACTCTGAGCGCCTTCGTGCAGGACCGCGGTAACCGGGAAGCCTATCCTGAAAACAAGATTATGCACTACCAGGTCGGTACCGAGTGGCTTTTGCATCAGGGTCCCGAGGGCGTTGCGCCTAAGTTCTCCAACGCCGTGGTAACCGGCAGAAACCGCGCGCGTGAAGCGGGTGAAAGCGCATCGGGCGACTGGACCGAGGTGACGACCCAGGCTACTTTTTCCGAGCCCGGCGAATACGTGATTAGGCTGCGGGTGGACAATTTTCTGGCTGCTGACAGCAAGTTCGACAATGTTTGCTGTTGGTCGAATGCCTATGTGCCGGTCATTGTGGCTCCTTAATTGCAGGTCACGCAGTCTTCACTGAGGTCCCATCTCGTGTGACTCGGCGCAGGTCGGGCCTTCGTTCCCACGCGATCTTGCTCGTCGGCCTTTTTCGAATATTCCGCTGATCCGCTCGCTTTCTGGCGCAGTCCGCCACCTTCGCCAAGCCGAACCGGAATAAGCTGGTAGTTTTCTGGCTAGCCTGCTTCGCGTATGGGCCAGCAAGTCTGTGGCTCTGGCAAAAAAGTATAAAGCTGCCCGATTTCGTGAGGCGGGAGCTGACACTGTCTCCTGTAGTCGCCCAGCGGTCAAATTGCAAAAAAAATCCCGCGCTCACCGGGTGAGGCGGGATTTTTTGTTGCCTGGCAAAAGATCTTACCGATTGTCGCGATAAGAGCTGACCGGAGGCAGTTGGGAGCCCGACAGATCTGCAGGGATACTTGCTTCTGCGCGAACGACGTGCGTCAGCGTACCGATCCCTTCAATGCTTGCCTGAATAGTTTCGCCATCCTGCAGGAAGCCAGATCCGGTGGCCCGCTGGACGCGACCCGCGCCGGTGCCGCCAGAGGTACCGCTCTGCATGACATCGCCGGGGAACACGGTGATAAGGGAAGAAGCGTACTCGATAAGCTCTGGGATGTTGTGGATCATATCACCGGCCTGAGCTTCCTGAACGGTCACCCCATCGATAACAGTAATCTGGTGCAGGCGCTCCATGGGATCACCGTAAAATTCTTTTGGCACGATCCAGGGGCCGTGTGGCGCAAAGGTGTCGTGACCCTTCCCCACGAACCAGTCGGAACGCACGCCGTATCCACCCGGCGGGCGACCGCCGCGGTCAGAAACATCCATCGCGACCATATAGCCAAACACGTGGTCGTATGCCCGGTTTGCCGAGATGTACTTACCCGCCTTGCCGAATACGATGGCCATTTCCACTTCATATTCGATTTCATCCCGACCGTAAGGCATGATGATATCATCACCATCTCCCACGATCGCGCCTCGGGTTGGCTTCAGGAACAGGTAGGGTACGCCTCTGTTTTCCTGGCGTTCCCGCGTACGCTGGGCCAACTGTTCGGCGGAGCAGCCTTCACAGGCATGCGTATAGAAGTTCACGGCCGCGTTCATGACCTTGCTCGGATATTGAATGGGCGCCATGATATCGACATCGGCAACCGAATGAATATAACTAGGCTGATTTCCGGATTCCAAAAGGCTTTCTTCATTTAGCCAGTTCACGACTTCGTAAATACGGTACTTTAGGCCATATTCATACTGCTCAATCAGGCCGAGCATATCGGCAGGCATAAGCATGCTGGCATACTGAGGTAGTAACTCCATAGCCCGATTGGCGGCAGTCAGCTCAACGATCAACTGATCATCTCGCATCACGAGACCCACAGTCGGCACATCATCGATCGCGAAGGTACCTACCTTGAAGGGTTCGACTGATTCCGCATCTTGGGCGTAGACACTGCCTGCGCTGGCGAACAAAGCAAGCGCCGCGCTGAGTGTCAGGGAGACTAAGCTTCTTCTTATCATGATTTACTCCCGTGCCGAGGCACTAAAACGATGGAAAGTCTTCCGATCAAGCCATGCGGCTTTGACGGCGACAGCCAAAAGGTATCTCTCCCTTGCTGGCTTGTCTAGGATAAAACTGGAGCAGGGCAGGCTAAACTGTAGCAAACTGTTGCAAAACGGTTATTTCGTCAGCCTCGGCGTGTCAGGAAGTGACTTCAGTCGCCAAACTTAGATCGGGCAGATCATTACTGGCATATCTTAGGTGCTCAGGCTCGCCGTGAAGTCGAAGTCTAGTCTGTGGTAGCCATCTAAATGCCGGTTAGCCAGTACAAATAACCCGGCAGCTACAGGTTTCCGCAGAGCGATGCTTGCTGCGGCGTCTAGTCGGGCTGGCAGCTGTCGTTGTCAGGGGTAACGGCTACTAGGCACGCCAGTCAGGAGGCGCTTTCTTCGATATACGCGCTGCTGATAATGTCGGCGGCACGATCAAAATCCCTTCGGAGGGCAGCGCTGAACGCCCTTCGCAGAATGAATCCGAATATCCGACTGGTGGCCCGGTAGGTGACTGCGACGTTCAACCGGGTTTGCTGTTTGTTCAATTCAGTCAGCCGGTAGCGGCCCACTGAATATTGGAGCGGCGCCTTAAGCGTCGAGCGCTGCATATCGGCGTGGTAAGCGAACTCTCTTGGCGGATCCATGAGCAGAAACCGCTGCACCAGGAACTCCCCGTTCTGCATGATGGCTGTTCTGAAGCTTCCCTCACCTAACTGGTCTGATCGGATGGAGCCTGAATGATCGAATTCTAGAGCGCTTGCGTCAGCCACATATTCATGAAGTCGTGTGGTCAGGAAGGTAAAGACATATTCGGCGGGGGCATCGATCACCACTTCGGTGACGCTGTCCGGCTCAGTCTGTGTCCGCTCCAGTTCCTCAGTAATCAGACCATCCGGTATCATCTGAGACCCTGCGTGTGAAGTAAGCGTCAGGGCCAGAATCGCCAGGGAAAATTTGACACGCAACATATCGCACATGGCTGGGAATACGACATAACCGGACAGTCAGATCGAGCGTGGAATTTCAGCCAGTCTGGGCATCGAGTTCTGTGCTCCTTTTTTGGTCGTCGAAACCGCGGCCGCCTGGCAAGCGAACTCAACCGCTTCAGTTAACTCAGCGCCTGCCACAAGAGCCGTGGCGAGGGCGCCGTTGAAGCAATCTCCGGCAGCGGTCGTGTCGAGGGTTGCGACTCGTGGGGCTTCGATCTGGGTGCAGATGCCATTGGATTGCACCAGAGCTCCTGCCTCTCCTAGCGTCAATATTACACGTTCGCAACCCAGTTCTTGAAGCTTAACAGCCGCTTTCCGGGCCTGACCAAAATCAGTGACTGAAATTCCCGTCAGCACCTCAGCTTCAGAGGTGTTTGGCGTGATAAGTGAGATATTTTCAAATAGACTGCTGGAGAGCCTCTGCGCAGGCGCGGGATCCAGAATGAGTCTGCAATTTTTCGCACGGCCAAGCTGAACCGCCTGCNGCACCGAGTNAATCGGGATTTCGAGCTGTAGAAGTACGGTTGCATCTGGTGGGATGACCTGAAATGCCTGATTAATAATTTCTGTGTCGACGTATTTATTAGCGCCAGGTGCCACAGTGATTTGATTAAGTCCGGACCAGTCCACACTGATCAGTGCGACACCGGTCGGCTCTGAATCGACACGCGCTGTATGCGCGCAATCTATGTTTTCAGCCGCAAGTCCAGCCAGAGCCTGCGAGCCGAAATCATCGGCGCCCACGCAACCCACCATTGACACAGTAGCCCCCAGCCGGGCAGCTGCTACAGCCTGATTCGCACCTTTTCCTCCCGGATTAACAAACAGTGACTCGCCCAGCACGGTCTCGCCGGGGGCCGGCAGTTTTGCGGTATTTACGACCAGGTCAGTGTTGATACTTCCGATTACCCAGATCTGTGAAGAGTTTTTCATGTAAGACGCCTGTTTAAAACGGTTCTTGCTTTCCTGTCTGAGAATTCCGAGAAAAAGGTCGAGAACGTCTTGCCCGTCAACGTCGGTGCTAATGGTGCTTCGGCTCCTGTAGTCCTGCGCTCAAGAGACATATTCTCTAGTGCCACTAAGGTGAATCGTTTGGCCTGTGGCAATCTCTGCGGTCATGACGCGGACCTTCTGCCTAATAGCAAGGCCATGGCGTCATCGATGCCAATGCCCTTGTCAAAAATGATGCGAATCATCAGTGGCCCTCGGCGTTTGCGCTGCGATAATTTTAACAGCCTATCGCATGTCATCGGCCAGAGCACTGCACTTTGATGCGCGAGTCGCAGCGCAGACGGGCTACTATTCTTGGCGCTTTCCCGATGAATCGTTAGCTACTATCTCATCCGGCTGCATGAACGCGCCAATTGGCGTCTGTTTGACTCCGGCGTCAATATCAGCGTGCGCTTTGGTCTATTGTGCAAACGCGTAATGAGACTGCGGCGAAGCCACCTAGCCTTCCTATCCGATCTTATCTGACTGCAAAAAAAGCATTCGTTTCGAGCCGTTACAAACAATTACAAATATTGCAGAACCTACTTACTGCAAGCAATTGATATGTAAGTGAGTTTTACCAAATCTTAGGGGGTTTGGACTTGCTTGTCGTCAGGAGATTGCTTATTCTCCCTCCTCTCCTATCTACATGCCACTGAGATAAAACTCCGCAGAAAACACGGGGGGTGAAGGTGGATCAGAGGGAATCGAATTAAGATCGCCTGACCGGCTACCCAACCTACCGTACTGAGCATTCAGCTACTGTTCAGCCGGTGGGTTGACACAATACAGAGACTTACTACGAGAGAGACCAAAATGAGCACACCCAGAAGATTGATTTCTTCACTCCTCGTCGGCGCCGGTTCACTGGCCCTGACGGCAACGGCTTTAGGTCAGTCAGGCACGTCGGTGTACGAAGGTGACTGGCCTGAATATCATGGCGATCATTTCGCCCAGCGTTATTCTCCATTGGATCAGATCAACTCAGAAAACGTTGGTGAGCTTGAGATCGCTTGGCAGTTTTCGACACAGAATTTTGGGCCTTCGACGGACTTCAACAACCCCTCTACTCCGATCGAAATCAATGGCGTGCTCTACGCAAATATCGGCAGCACCCGAAATGTTGTGGCCCTTGACGCGACAACCGGTCAGGTACTCTGGCTGTGGCGTCCGCAAGAGGGAGAACGCTTTGACGAGGCGCCACGCAAGGGCGCTGGTCGCGGCGTCGCCTACTGGACTGACGGTAACGAAAAGCGAGTCATCGATGTGACTCCGGGCTATCACCTTGTATCCCTCGATGCGAACACGGGTGTCCCGGATCCTGACTTTGGTAAGGGCGGTATCGTTGACTTGTTCGTGGGACTGCGCAATGCCGATGATCCGAGATTTCCTTACCCGGATATCGGACTTTCCGCTGCTCCTTTCGTTATGAATGATGTCATTGTCGTCGGTGCCGCGCATCGAGTTGGGATGCGTCCACGCTCAAAGGCAAACGTAAAAGGCGATATCCGCGGCTTTGATGCGCGCTCGGGCGAACTGCTCTGGACATTCCGCACAATCCCTGAGCGGGGCGATTACGGATACGAGTCCTGGCTTGACGGTGGGATCGAATTTACCGGCAACACAGGAGCATGGGCGCCGATCTCAGGTGACCCTGAACTGGGCCATGTCTATCTGCCGATTGAATCTGCGACCGGAGACCGGTTTGGAGGAGATCGTCCGGGAGATAACCTGTTCTCCGATTCGGTTGTGGCGCTTGATATCAAGACAGGCGAAAGACAATGGCACTATCAGCTGACTCATCACGACATTTGGGATTGGGACATTCCTTCAGCCCCGGTGATATCAGATTTGCCCAACGGACAGAAAGTGCTTATGTCCGTGACCAAACAGTCCTGGATTTACACGTTTGACCGGGCGACGGGCGAGCCGATCTGGCCCATTGAAGAGCGGCCGGTACCTGCCGGAGACGTTCCCGGAGAATGGTACTCTCCGACTCAGCCATTTCCGACCAATCCGCCTCCTTTCGACCGTCAGGGTTTCACCGAAGAAGATCTGATTGACTGGACGCCCGAAATCCGCGCGCTGGCGTTGGACGCCACGGAAGGGTTCCGATTGGCGCCGAGCGTCTACTCACCCCCTTCGCTGGCTGACGCAGAAGACGGCACGCGAGGGACTTTGAGCTTGCCTTCTGCAACTGGCGGAGCCAACTGGGAAGGTGCCGCGATCGACCCGGAAACCGGTATGATTTATGTGCCTTCGCGCACTGCGCTGGCGGTCATGTCTCTGGGTAAAGACACGGATTCTGATCTCGATCTCAGTGCCGCATTCGGTGTTCGAGTTCCGCGCGTGCAAGGCCTTGAGATTGTCAAACCCCCCTATGGCCGCATCACGGCTATTGATATGAATACCGGCGAACATCAGTGGATGATTGCCAACGCCGATACGCCCGATCGAATCAAGAACCACCGATTACTAAAAGACGTAGAGATTGAGCGCACCGGCATCCCGACGCGATCCGGCTTGCTGGTCACTAAGTCCCTGCTTTTTGTCGGTGAAGGTACCGGAGGGCCCGGCGCGAGTCCGATTTTTCGCGCAGTCGACAAAGCGACCGGAGAGATACTCGCCGAGATTGATTTACCAAACAATCAGTCTGGTCTTCCATTCACCTACGAACACGATGGCAAGCAATACTTGGCGATGTTTGTCAGTGGCGGTGGTCAAGCAGCGCAGCTGGTGGCCTATGCCTTGCCCTAATTTTTATAAGGAGCACTACTAATCATGCGAACTTTCATGCATAGGGTTTTTCTTGGTGTTGCACTGATTGGCCTCAGTGCCGCGTCGCAAGCGGCAGAGTGGGTTCTGGAGCCGGGCTCACAGGTCACTTTCGAATATTCCTACGGGACAGACCCCTATGAAGGCCGCTTCACCAACGTGCAGGCGAATTTCGACATCGATCCTATGCGGCCCACCAGCTGCAAGTTCGACGTCACTATCAACATCGAAGATATTGAAGTGGACTCGCCAGAGGTGCTCGACTACTTGCTTGACTATGAGCTGTTTGATGTAGACACCTGGCCTACTGCGACCTTTGCAGCTAAAAGCTGTCGCTTGACGGGCGTGAACACCTTTGAATCAGACGGCACTCTAACTATTCGGGACCAGACCAATCCAATGACTTTTCCTTTTGAGCTGAATATTGAGACTTGTGACGGACAGGTTTGCTTCCATATGACCAGTGAAGTCGAAATTCTGCGATTGGAATATGGTGTTGGTCAGGGCTACTGGGCAAATACTGCAGAGGTGCCGAACGAGGTCAAAATTAAAGTCGACGTCTACGCCCTGATGCAATAGCCTTTGTCCGAGACGAAATAAGGAATTCTGATGCTAAAATTTTTACAATCTAAACCCGGCAAACTCATCCTGCTGCTGGTAGGTGTGTTTTCTCTCGGCGCTTGCAGTCGTCTTGTCACTCCTGATCAAACGACCGAAATCACTGAAGTCCGAGCCGGTCAGTACGCGCTTGACCCTAATCACGCAGCATTGATGTTTAAGCTGAATCATCTTGGGTTTTCTACCTTCCTCGGGCGGTTCACGGAATTTGACGCTTCGTTGGATTTTGACCCCGAAAACATTGAAAACGCCAATTTAGAGATGGTCATCGAGATGTCATCGATTAATGTCAATCTTGAAGAATTCGAGGAAGAACTGCGAAGTGATGATTTTCTCGATGTAGCGCAATATCCACAGGCTGTCTACCGAACCACTTCGTTTGTCGAGGCCATGGATGATGACACTTTCGTTTTTGCGGGCGACCTAAGTTTTCATGGTGTAACTGCGCCAGTCAATATCACGGTAAATTTCAACGGCGGCGGAAGAAATTTTCTTACTCGGAGCTACACCGTGGGCTTTTCCGGCAGCGCGCGATTTAATCGCTCTGATTTTGGCGTAGACCGCTTTACATCTTTCGGTGTTGGTGACGAGATTGAGTTGGAGGTGCATGTTGAATTCATGGATACCGGCGGCGAGAGCTGATTGGGCTGGTCAAGGAAAACCCAGCCACCTCGAGTTGGCTGGGTTTTTCCTGATTTTCGGGGCGTCATCTCTTGAGAGAGGCCGGTTCGGTCGAAAGGCGTCTAAATATGACGATGACAGATTCGACATAAATTCAAACTGAGTAAAAAAGCCGGGCCGCTCGGATTCCTGCGTTAACCTGTTAAAGAACAATCTTTCATGCGTCGAGTGACAATTCCAGTGCTACTTTTAACCACGCTTCTGACCTTTGAGGTCGCAGATGAGTCCCTTTTGGAGCTTGAACTGCCAATCGTCACTCCGGCCATTGCGGCCAACGCCGATCACACCACCGACCGTCTTCTGAAAGCGGTCGTGCCCGGTGCAGATAGCTTTTCAGAAAAAAGCGGAGAACCGCCAGTCTACCGAGCTTATCGAACAGATCCTGACAGCGGTGAGCAAGCTCTTATTGGCTATGCCTTCGTAACCCCCGACGTGCCCCCTGAACCTAATGGTTACAGCGGACCTATTGATACGTTGATAGGTATGGATCTGAAAGGCAAGATTGTTGGGCTTCAGGTCATTTATTACAAGGAATCCCATCGCTACACCATCGGTGATTTTTTTTCCTGGGGTTTCGAAGAACAATTTATCGGTCTAGATGCCTATAACCGATTCCGTGTCGGCAAAGAGATAGACGGGATTGCCAAGGCCACAATTTCTGCCAAAGCAGCTGCGCGCGGCATTCGCCAGACCGTGCGTGCTGTTACCACCGCCTACATCGCCGAGTAGTTTGCGCCTGAGGATGACATCTGCTGTGCCTTGCGCCTGATCACTCTAGTAGGTTAGCACGAGCAGCCTTCAATTCGCCGTCTGGGTTTCAATGAAACGCCGCGTATCCGCCAGCAATTCCAACCTGGAGGGTTCGTTGACGTACATCATGTGTCCGCCCTGATAGTAGGTGTATTGCATTTGGTTCGCCAGAATGCCGTGACGATTTAGTGTGTACTCTGCATCAAAGAACGGCGTCACCATGTCATAGTAGCCTGAGGCAACCATCACTTTGAGAGCCGGATTGATACGCAGTGCGGTGGAGAGATCGTGGGCGGTGTTAACGTAGGCAGGCTCCCAAGATGAGCCATCTGGCACTCTTCGCCAGCGCCAGTTTCTGTTCAAATCTGGATCAGCCGGTGACAGATACTGTCGGCTCCAATTCACGCCAAGATCGGTGCGCATGTAGCTCATGAGAGATGCCTTGTACGCGCCCGAAATGGCGTCGCTGGCGGCGTCCCGTGAAGCCTGCGCTGCTAGATCATCAATCTCATCCTCAGTATAACGGGAATCGAGTCGACCGACTGAGATGCCCTCATCGCGAAGCAGCTCCTTGATGAAACGATTGCCTTGAACTCTGAGGTTCGCCTGATCGATATAGTTCGTGCTCAATCCGGTGAAATATGACAGTTGGTCACGGACTGCAAGATACTCTTCCTGCTTAATGGTGTTTCCCTTAAACAGCGCAGGCAGGTATTCATTGATGGCGAACTCGCGGGCCTGTTGCAAAAAAATTGCCTGACTTTTTGGTTCTGGCTCTACCCTGCCATGATACAGAGCAGTGGCTGCCATAGTAGGTATGTAAGTGATGAAGGAGATCAGATTGTCTCGGACGTAGGGCGTTGAGCCCTGATAATCCAAAGCCTGTGAGATGAAAACGATACCATTTAGGCTGACTGAAAGATCTTCCTCCAGAATGCGGGCTACTGCCGCTGCCCGGGTCGTGCCGAAGCTTTCACCCAGTAAAAACTTTGGGGAATTCCAACGTCCATGTTCAGTGATCCAGGTGGTAATAAAAGCTGCCATTGATTGCGCATCTTCATCTAGACCCCAGAAATCCTTGCCCTCATAGTCGCCAAGAGCACGGGAAAACCCTGTTCCTACTGGGTCAATAAAGACAAGATCTGTGACATCGAGAATTGTTTCCGGTGCCTCTTCAATCGGGTAAGGCGGCAGCCCGGCATGCTGCGCATCCGACGGGACAACGATCCGCTTTGGGCCGTAACTCCCCATGTGCAGCCAAGTTGACGCTGACCCGGGCCCGCCGTTCCAGATAAAGGTAACTGGGCGTAGCTCATTCTCAGCCAGGTTATTTTTCGTATAGGCAAAGGTGAAAAGGGTGGCTTTGGGCTCTCCCTCCAGATCCCTGATATAGGTTTCTCCGGCTGTCGCGGTATAGTCGACGCGTTGCCCGTTGAATCGTGCGCTGTGCTCACTGATGAATCTGGTGGGCTCCAGGATTAGGTTGGCTCCTTCCGAGACTGTTTCGTCGGCGCCGTTAAGGGCTGGGGTAAATATGATAGTCAGGATGGAGAAAAAGACATTTTTATTTTGCATGGGTACACAACCTTCAGAGGAATTACTTGCCCGTGGACAGCGCACGACGAATGGCCTCAGCAGTGTATCGTGCTCTGAACTGAATCATTTCCTGGCCGAGCTGAATGGTGTCAGCCAGTGGGGTAATGGCAACGCCATTAATGGAAGCAAGTCCGGCCTCAACGCGCTGTTGATAGCGAACCTGTTCGGGGTCTGTCACCATCATCATTGCTGTCACCCAGATATCATCGTGGTAGCCGTCATCGGCGGATTGCGCGACGCCGAGTTCTCGCTCGGTATACTGTTCGGTTTCTACCCACCCTGGATCATAAAATTCTCTGATGAAATGTATCCTGGTCGCTTCGCCTTGCCAGCTTCTGCTAAGCGAGTTGGCTACATTGGCCAAGCCTCTCTGATTGCCGCCGCTGTCTCCGATCATGACGATATCTGAGAAGCCTGCCTGCTTAAGGCTACTGGCAATGTCAGTAAGCAGCGCCTCATAGGTCTCGGCGCTTAAGCTTATTGAGCCGGGATATTTCATGGCACCAGACGGCGGGTCAATATTGCCTTCAGGGACAAATTTCACTATCGGGGCGCACAGGGCGTTGCCGAGTGCTTCGGCGATAGCGGGACAGGCAGCTTGCATAATCAGATTGTGTTTTCCGGTTGACAAATAGGGCCCGTTTTCTTCAATGCCGCCGGTCGCGATGATCACAGTGCTTGTGCCGGATGCTATGGCATCGCGGATCTCCATGGAAGTGAGTTCTTCCAGCCAATAAGATTGGCCGGCAGCGATTGGACGGTCCGTGCTCAACCATAAAGCGAGCTCTGTGTCTTGACCGAAAGCCTGTGCATTGATCAGCGCAGTGACTGCGACCAACATGTGAAGTACATGACGAAAGATAGAAGCATTTTTCACCGGTATCCCTCTTCGAATCTTGATCTATTCAGATAGGTGTCTGCCCGCGAATGGTTTATCCTACCTCAAAAACTCTGTGGTTGCCTGCAACTTAAACAGCACCGTTCTCTGATCGCAACTGGTTTCAATGAGTCCGTTTATAAGGTATTTTCCGAACCTGACTGACTTAAATGAGCTGCCCGCCAAAACCAGTGTCGTTGTGAGCAGGCGCTAACTTAACATCGCAGCACGTCTTCGCGGAGGCCACCCGGCAATCGCCTGGCGGTGAGTTTGAGCCTTGACCCTCAGTATTCGAAACATCGTCCTCTCCTTACTCCCTGTACTTTTGGTCAGTGCAAGCGCCAACCTATGGCGCGCGCCGTCAGTTGAGCCCGGCTCCATAGCTCACTCTGAGGACCTTTCGCCGAGCGAGATGGTTGCGCGCGGCGAGTATCTGGTTACGGCTGGAAACTGCGCTAGTTGTCATACGACTCAGAAAGGGGCCTTCATGAGCGGTGGATTACCGTTCAGAACGCCTTTCGGCACGATTTATTCCACGAATATCACGCCAGACAAGCTTACCGGAATTGGCAATTGGAACGAGATCGATTTCCTGAATTCGCTGCGTCACGGCGTGCGCCCTGACGGTGATCATTTGTATCCGGCCTTTCCTTACACCGCCTACACCAAAGCCAGCGATGATGACATTCTGGCAATGTTTGCTTATTTAAAGTCGATTAAACCGGTGCGTACAAGCTCACCGCAAAATGATTTGGTTTTTCCCTTTAACTTCCGGCCACTGGTGGCATTCTGGAAGCTATTTTATTTTCGGCCTGGGGTCTATGAAGCTAACGAAGACCAGTCAGATCAGTGGAACAGGGGCGCTTATCTGGTGGAGGCGCTTGCTCACTGCAGCGCTTGTCACACGCCGCGCAACAGTCTGGGCGCAGAACGTGTCACTGCACACATGGGTGGCGGGGAATTTCTTGATCTGGTCGGCAAAGAGCAATATCGACCCTGGTCAGCTCCCAATCTTACTGCGACGGAACGTGGCCTCGCGCTGTGGTCAGAGCAGGATCTGACGGATTACTTGAAAACAGCACGAAATGACATGCTCGAATCGTTCGGGCCGATGAATGAGGTCATCATCAACAGCACGCGCTATCTCGAAGCGCAAGACATGGAGGCTATAGTGACTTATCTGAAGAGCCTTCCGGCTGTGCCTGAGCGACAGGCAGCTGTGCCGGATACCGAGGTCATGGGCAGGGGAAGAACCATCTACAACCTTCACTGTGGTACCTGCCACCTTCCCACCGGTGAAGGAGACCCTGAAATGGCTCCTCGTCTGAATCGCGGCAGTTTGGTTGTGCAGGACGAAAACCCTGCTTCGATGATAAATGCGATTCTATATGGACCGCATCTGCCGAGCCCGCCATTGCTGCCAAAGTGGCGTGAGCCTATGCAGGATTTTCAGTATCTTCTTGACGATGAGGAACTGGCCGCAGCGGCGACTTTTATCCGCTACTCTTGGGGCAACGCGTCTGGCATTGTCACCGCAGATCAAGTAGCTAGGCAGCGTTAGCCTCCTTAGGCTTATAATGTAAGAAAAAAAGTCTTGACCAGCCTCGTGATACGGGTAGTTTTACAAGCTTGACCCTAACCAGAGGAATGGTAAACCGCTTGGATAGATACAGCACAGGTGAAAAGCTTATGAACAGTTTTCAGCATGACTGTCAGTCTTCCGCGGGATTAGCCCGGCGGCAAGTCGTCATTCTTACTCTGGCGCTTGGCATTCTCGCCGGGTGCGGCGATCCGCGGAATGCTGAGCGAGCGGTACAGCAGAATGCCGGCTCGCCACTGCGTACCCGTTTGCTGACGGCGGATCAATACACCAACTCAGTCGCTCAGGTTTTCGGTGAGGACATTGCTGCTAGTATCTTGCCGCCGATCCCGCCGATGGCGCGGAAGGACGGTCTGCTGGCTTCAGGCAGTGCATTCGTCGGAGTCACCTCTGATCAGGTCTCGCAGATCCAACAGACTGCCGCATCAATCGCGGCCCAGGTCGTCGATCAGGATCATCGCGATTTTCTGATCCCCTGTACGCCGGAAGCGACGGAGGCGGCTGATTCGAGCTGTGCTGCACTTTTTCTGGAACAGACCGGCCGACTGCTCTTCCGTCGTCCGCTGGGTGAAAGCCGGCTCTCGGATCTGGTGCAAATCGCGGATTATGCTGCTGAGCAGACCGGTGACTTTTATGATGGCTTGTCACTGGCACTCGAAGCCATGCTGATCAGCCCGGACTTCATTTTCATTGCTGATCGTGCTGAGGCTGACCCTGATGCGCCTGGTCAGCTGCGCCTTGATGCATATTCACTGGCTTCACGAATAAGCTTTTTACTGTGGAATGCCCCGCCCGATGATGTACTGCTAAGGGAAGCGGAAGCGGGCATGCTACACACTCAGCGAGGTCTGGCCGGGGCTGTGGACCGAATGCTTGGAAGCGCGCGCCTTGAAGCGGGCGTCAGAGCGTTCTTTGATGATTTGATGTCCTTTGACGAATTCAACAGCCTTGCGAAGGACCCCATTGTGTATCCCATGGTCACGGGGACCACTCTGGAGCATGCCCGTGAGCAAACTCTGCGCACCATCGTTGATCATTTGGTCACGCGGCAGGCGGACTATCGGGATCTTTTCACCACGCGGAAAACCTTTATGTCCATGCAGCTTGCTGCAGTTTACGATACGCCGGCCGGGGAAGGCTGGGTGCCTTTCGAGTTTGAAGAGGAGGGGCCTCGGTTAGGCTTACTGACGCATGTCAGTTTTTTGGCTGCGAATTCTCATTCGGTGCGAAGTTCGCCGACCCTAAGGGGCAAGGCGCTGCGCGAAACCTTTCTATGCCAGCGAGTGCCTGATCCACCGCCGGACGTTGACTTTTCTTCTTTGGAAGAAGCTGAGGACGCTGCGACAGCGAAAGAGCGCTTGGCGGTTCATAACACCAATCCGTCCTGTGCCGGTTGTCACCTGATCACCGACCCAATGGGTCTTTCACTGGAAAATTTTGACGGCGCAGGTCGCTTCCGTGAAACTGAAAATGGTGCGCCATTAGACATAGCCGGCGAACTGGACGGCATTTTCTATAAGGACATTGTCGGTCTGGCACATGCTACCCGTAATCATCCCAAATTGTCTGCTTGCCTGATCAATCGGCTGTATGCATACGGGACGGGCGGGCCTGTTTCTCTGAGGCAGGACAGGGATACGCTCGCGGAATTTGAAGCGCGTTTTGCGAAAAATGGGTACGAATTACCTACGCTATTGCGGGATATAGCGCTGTCGGATGTATTCTCGCGCGTGAGGTCTGAAGAGTCTGAGGTTAGAATGATGGACTCGATGCGAATTAAAGCGCCTGCCGAGAGAGCTGAATCTACTATGACTCTAGCAGGTATGGAGAACGAGTGATGAAAAAGCTTGAGCAGACACTGAGCAGACGTCGGTTCCTCAGGGGTACCCTAAAGGGCGGTGCAGTCTCCGTCGGGCTACCACTTTTGAATGTCTTCCTTAATGACAACGGGACGGCCTATGCAGATGGCATGCCGATTCCCCTGCGTTTCGGCACCTGGTCTTGGGGACTTGGTATGAGCGAGCCGATCTTTGTGCCAAAGAAGACCGGGGCGAACTTTGATCTTCCTGAAGAAATTGTGGCGCTGGCTCCGGTTCAAGAACACTTAAATCTATACACCAATTTTCATGTCTTCAAAGATGATGCTCCCAATTTGTGCCATCACTCTGGCTGGGTCGTACTGCGGTCCGGCATTGCACCAACAGCGCGGGCGAATCTGCCCGGCGAGACCATTGATGTGTCGATCGCGCGTCAGATTGGCAATGCCACCCGTTTCAGAAGCCTGAGCGCAACCGCCACCGGCGATGTGCGCGACAGCTTCAGTTATGAAGGAGGAAATTCGGTCAACACGCCAGAGTGGTCTCCGCTAAGATTCTATCAGCGTCTTTTCGGGGAGGGCTTTCAGGATCCCAATGCCTCTACGTTTACTCCTGACCCCAAAGTGTTGGTGCGCCAGAGCGCCCTCAGTGCTGTGCAGGAGGAAGCCCGCAAGCTGGAGAAATCTCTTGGCGCAGAGGATCGAGCCCGTCTGGATCAGTATTTTACGGGATTGCGAGATCTTGAGCGGCGGTTCGATCTGCAGCTCACCAAACCCGATCCCCGTGAAGCCTGTGTGGTGTTGGAAGAGCCTATGGATTTGCCAACGGGGCTGGATGCGGACTTGGTGGCAACAAGACATCGCATGATGACTGACTTGATGCTCATGGCGGTGGCCTGTGACCAGACCCGTGTGTTCAATATGTTCTATGCTTCTGCCTTCTCAGCAACGACGCAGCCGGGATACGACAAGCCGCATCACACGGCGACTCATGAAGAAGCCGTGGATCCGGAGTTGGGCTATCAGCCCTATACCTCCTGGTATACACGTCGCGCTATGGAGGAATGGGCTTATTACGTACAGGCCCTGGCCAACTTCAAGGAGGGTGATGGTTCTTTGCTGGACAATTCGTTCATATATGCCACGACTGATCAGTCCTTTGCCAAGCTGCACGCAATAGATGGTATCCCCATGTTTTCCGCAGGCACTGCCGGCGGCCGCGTCAAGAGCGGATTGCACATCGATGGCGGCGGGTCACCCGGTTGCCGGCTCGGGTATACCGCTCAGAGGCTGATGGGACTTGAGGTAGATACTTGGGGAGATAAGAGCAACACCACTTCAAGCGAAATTGGTGAGATCTTGATCACCTGATAAATTACGGATCGTTAATTGTGAGCAGCCTTAATCAAGTGGCTCTGAGCCTTTCTGCTATCAGCTTTCTTGCTTGCTGCTCAATTGCTGTGGGCGCCGATGAAGGATTGTTCGCTGAAGCCTACCGAGACGTTCCCATGCCTGAGGGTTTCAGGGTAGAGGCCAGTCAGGAAGGGCCGGTATTTGCCGACGCGTCCGGCATGACGCTGTACAAATGGCCGCAGCACAAGTTGCGTAATGGATACAGCGGTGAGTCGCCCGGCTCGCCTGCCTGCTATGAAGATGTCTTGACGGTTACGGCGGGCTTGATGAGCCCCTATCCTCCGGGAATTCGCTTGCCGGAACTGGATGAGCGAAAGAGTTGCGCAGATCTATGGAAACCTGTCAAAGCGGACGAGGGCGCACAAGAGGTCGGAGAATGGACCCTTGTCGAGCGTCGCGATGGCTCGCGGCAGTGGGCCTATCAGGAGCAGCCGCTGTATACTTCAGTCAAAGATCAAGAGCCCGGAGACGTGCTCGGTGGCACGCGTCGTCGCTTCGGTGGTGATGCGCCTGCTAAACGGGTACCTGTCGGCCCGCCTTCGCTTCATCCCCCGGGTTTCTTAATCCGAAGCTCCTTCAACGGTCGGATGCTGGCGACAGATCGCAGTGAATCAATCTACAGCTATGATGGGGATACTGCTGAAAGCACCAGCTGCTTTGCAGACTGTCTGGCGAAATGGAAACCGGTATTAGCTCCTTCCCTGGCCAGAGAGCAGGGCGAATGGTCGCTGCTGGAGCGTTCTCCCGGGGAGCGCCAGTGGGTGTTCAGAGGCAAGCCGCTCTACACACATATTCTGGATTCTGGCACCTGGTCGCAGCAGGGCAGTGACGAACCCGGTTGGTACAATGTGTTCACCCAAGTCGCGGATTCCTATCCCTCAAGATTCAAACCACAGCATACTATGGTTGGCGACGTACTGGCCGATTCGGATGGCAAAACCATTTACATCTATCACTGCGGCGAAGATTCGCAGGATCAGTTAGGCTGCGATCATCCCACCGAAACGCAAGTATATCGGCTGGCCATGTGCGGTGCGGGAGATCCTGAGCGTTGCCTTGAGTACTGGCCTTATGTTCTGGCAAGTGACAATGAGCAAGCGACCAATCGCACCTGGTCCATTGTATGGATTGATCCTCGCACAGGTCGTTTCGCTGCGGCGCAGCAGGAAGATGCTCTGCGCGTTTGGGCCTACCGTGATCGACCGGTGTACACCTTCGCTGGTGATTCATCACCAGGCGATGTCCATGGTGGTGGCACCGGAGAATGGCGGGGCCAGCGAAATGGCCTAAGGGCGATTATGCTGCGGGACGATTTTTTTCGGGGGACACTGTGATGTGGACTTGTCACGCGAGCGGATTGACATTCCGTGTTGTGTTGCTGAGCGGCTTGCTGATAAATCCCACTGTTCAGGCCGGGGAGTCGAGAATCAGAAACCGAACTATCAGCTATGTGATGACGGATTTATTCTGGTCGGTTTACCAAACTGAAGATGCACGGGCCGAGTGCCCAAAGGGTTTCAATGACGGCCCGCGAGAGCAATTTCAGAAGCTCTTCCCTGATTACGAATCTCTGAGCGTTGAAGAGACGCAGCTTGCACAAGAAATACAGACCTGGCATCCGAATACCGAACCTGATGGTTTTGATTTTTTCGAAGTAGAGGGAGAATTATCCTGGGGTTTGAATCTCGACGGAAAAGTGAGCGCCAATGACTTTACGCACCCGGATGGCACCCTCGGTATAGACAATGAGGTATACCGGGCAGTGGGCTGTATTATCGGATTTCGCGGACCCGACGGAGTGGAATACATATTCCAGAATAAAGCAATTCTTGATGAAGTTTATAATCGCATGATGATTGAACTAACCGAGGTCGACAGTCTTGAAAATGATGATTCTGTGGTTATCAATCTGTACCGAGGAATGGACCGCCTGCTAACGGATGCCACAGGCCAGAAGGTCACGGCAGGCGGCACGCAGCGTATTGACTATCGGTGGGGAGAGAGTCTGATTCGGCAGTTTGCTGGCCAGATTGTCGACGGCGTTCTAATTACCGAGCCGATCGCGGAAATGATAATGCCCTGGCAGAATCTCAGCGTGCCGTCGATTCATGTCTTCAGAGATGCGCGCTTTCAGCTCGATCTCAGTTCGGAGCAGGCAAGCGGTGTTCTGGCCGGCTATGCGGACGTAGATACCTGGTATTACCAACTTATCCGTAACGACTCGACCCATCACCTCAGCAATGGCCAAATTTCCGGTATCTCCCTGTACAAGGCGCTTAGACGGTTTGCAGACGCCTACCCAGACCCGTTGACCGGCGAGAACACAGCCATTTCAACCTCGCTTGATGTCAAAATGGCGCAAGTCTTTATCGTTCATCGAGACAGCCGAGCGGGAGAGTAAGCGCTATCCGGTTCGGCTGGCGAGCAGGCGATCCAGTTGATCTGCGAACTGCTTCTTATCGGCATTGCTGAAAGGTGCGGGTCCTCCCGTATATTCACCGCTGCCGCGCATGGTTTCCAGAAAGTCGCGCATGTTCAAGCGAGCGCCTATGCTGGTTTTGGAGAACAGTTCTCCGCGGGGGCTCAGTGCGAGTGCTTGTCGATCAATCACTTTAGCCGCTAGCGGAATATCGCTGGTAATGATGAGATCTCCGGGGTCAGTGCGGCACGCGATTTCAGTGTCGGCGGCATCAAATCCTCCCGGCACCTGAATGGTGCTGATCAGTCGTGATGGCGGTGTGCGCAGGGCTTGGTTGGCCACCAGAGTCACTGGGGTTAGTGTCCGCTCAGCGGCCCGGAACAAAATTTCTTTGATGGCGCCCGGACAGGCATCAGCATCCACCCAGATTTTCATGGCTGGCCTGAAGCAGATTACAAGCTAATGCGCTCTCTGGCTGCAGCATATTCGGATTTTAGGCGGCCAACCAGAGCGCTGGTAGGCAATACTTCTTTGACGGCGTTGATACCCTGTCCTGAGCCCCAAATGTCTTTCCAGGCCTTCTTCTTGGCACTGCCGCCGGAACCGAAGTTCATGTTAGAGGGGTCGCTCTGTGGCAAATCATCAGGGTCTAGCCCCGCCGCTTCGATTGATGGCCGCAGATAATTTCCATGCACACCGGTGAATAGATTGGTATAGACTATATCGCTCGACGCATTGGCTACGATCCCCTGTTTGTAGCCCTCCACTGCATTGGCTTCCTCGGTCGCGATAAACGCGGAACCAAGATATGCAAGATCTGCTCCCATCGCTTGCGCGGCTAGAACGGCATCACCCGTTCCGATGGCACCGGAAAGCAGTATTGGCCCATCGAACCATTCTCTGACCTCTTGTATGAATGCCATAGGTGACAAGGTGCCTGCGTGCCCTCCGGCTCCTGCGGCAACACAGATCAGACCATCGGCGCCTTTTTCAATAGCTTTTTTGGCAAATCGGTTGTTTATAACATCATGTAGGCAGATGCCACCGTAAGAGTGTATGGCATCAAACACTTCCGGCCTGGCACCCAGGGATGTAATGACAACAGGTACTTCATGCTTGACACACACGCCCACGTCATGCATAAGCCGATCGTTGGAGCCGTGAACAATCTGATTCACGGCGAAAGGTGCAGAGGGTTTATCGGGATTGGCGGCATCATGCTCGGCCAATTCTGTCTTTATGCGTGTGAGCCATTTGTCGAGTTCTTCTGCAGGCCGCGCATTCAGGGCTGGAAACGAGCCCACTACCCCGGCCTTGCACTGAGCAATCACCAGATCAGGGTTGGATATGATAAAAAGTGGGGCGCCGACGATTGGGACTGACAGCCGGCCCTGCATGCATTCTGGAATTGCCATAGCTAACCCTTATCTGAGAGTTTGTCGTAGAATTTTTTGAACCGCTAGCGTAACGATTTTCCCCGAAATAACAAGCCGGATCTTAGCCCCTGTCGAGTAAGGTCTTGCGGTGATCCGCTCCAGCCAGCATCTGGCTTCAGACTGTGCCCAGCGATAATTATCACGGCATTCTGTAGGCAAGCCAGGTTTTTTTCGCTAGTTTTGAGGTCTGCCGTGAACTGCGAATCAGTGTCATGAGAAATAGAGTCTCTCGCTGTGAGGAATGAATGATGCAACAAGTTTGTCTTATTATCGGCGCCGGCGCCGGGATCGGCGGCCATGTGGCCAAGCGTTTTGCTCGAGGCGGATACCACGCGGCGCTGTGCCGCCGGACCGGAAAAGAAGGCCTTGACCAGCTGACTGCGGAAATTCAGGCCAGGGGAGGGTCTGCGAGCGGTTATCTGCTGAATGCGGTTGAACCCGAGACGCTTGAGGACCACGTCAGGCTCGTTGAGCATGAGTTGGGTCCGATCGAAGTGCTTATATACAACCTTGGCGCTCAGATAGGTAATCGGCGTCTTGAGGAGACGCCCGAAAAGGTCTTTGAGTTGGGATGGCGGATGGGGGTTCTGGGTCTTTTTCGGGTCGCGCAGGTGCTCTGTCCCTTGATGCAGCAGCGAGGAAAAGGAACGCTGCTGGTCACGTCTTCAACTGCAGCTGTACGGGGTAATGCCGGTCAGCATTCTCACGCCGCAGCCATGGGCGGACGAAGAATGCTTTGTCAGTCCCTGAATGCGCAGTATGGGCCTGAGAATATCCATGTCTCTCACATTGTAATTGATGGTCCTGTTGATGCGCCTGACACGCTCGGCAAAATGATGGGGGCCGAGGCCTTTCAAAAGATGCGCGAGACGAAAGGTGCCGAGGACGGTCTGATAAAACCTGATGAAGTGGCAGAAACTTATTGGCAACTGTCTCAACAACACCGTTCTGCGTGGACCCATGAATTGGATCTGCGACCTTTTTCTTGCATGCCTTGGTGGAATCATTAGTTGGAAGTTGCGCGCTCGAAAGAGCGGTCGGAAAATTTGAGTCCTAATGAGCCCGCCGGAAATACTGCGGCTCAAGGCAAGCTGTCATCACCGCAATGAGAGGCGATTAGCCATCGAGACCTATTTCGTAAGTCTGCTTGAGGCGAACCAGAGCGGCGCTGTCATGCTTGTGCCCTTGCTGGCTTTTGCGGAAGCCTGTCTTGGTATTGGTCTCTTTATCTCTGGCGCGTTCCTGGTGATTGTGTCCTCAATCCTGTTCTTTACTGAGCTAGCGTCACTTCCCCTTATCTGTGTCTTGGCCGCGCTGGGCGCTGTTGCTGGAGACCACTTTGGGTTTTGTGCGGGTTATTTTCTGGGTCCCCATTTGACTCGATCTAGGTTCGCAGCGCGGCACCATGAAGCGATAGCCAGGGCCAACGGAATGATTATTAAATATGGCCCACTGACTATCTTCATTGGTCGATTTGTGCCGGCCATTCGCAGCGTGCTACCTGCTATGATCGGAGTCAGCGGTTTCAGTCCGCGAGTCTATTCTCTGCTTGATGTATTGGCTTGCTTTCTGTGGGCTGTGGCACTTGGTGCGATCGTGTATTTCATCGGTGATGCCTTCCAGATCTGAGGCTCGGGCTGTATGGACAGTGTGCGGTTTAGGAGGGGTATTGTCTCGCGCGAATGGTCAGTTTCACGGTCAGTCCATCAGTCTGACTCACTGTTTTGGTGATTGTCCCTGCAAAGTAGGCGCCCACTCTTCCGGAGTGGCCGCATTCGTTTTTCCGAAGCAGTTTGGGTAGGATGAGACTGTTTGCGACTTTGAGGCTTTGACGCTGGCTGATGTGGAACGCATGGCGGGTCTTTCTCTGCTGCCTTACCGTTCAGTAACAAGATCTGACTGGCTGCTGTCAGAGTCCGGGTGGTCCTAACTGTGACCGGAAAGACAGTCCGTCGCGGCGGTATTTTGCTGACATGGACTCCTACCCCGTGAGTCGATATTCTAAATGCTCTGTTAAGTAAACGAGCGGTTCCAAATTTCTCAGTAGGGGTTATTTGGTGTACCTGTGCCAAACCAGAGGGCGTCAAGAAATGAAAAAGCAATCTACCCAGCCTGAGCTGCCTAAATCCGAAACCCGAAGGGGTTTCATAAAAAGTGCCGGCGCGGCAACGGCATTCATGCTTGTGCCAAGAGCCGTACTGGGAGGGGAGAACTACATTGCACCCAGTGATCGCTTAAACATTGCGGCAGTCGGCGCGGCCGGAAAGGGCAGTTCGGACATTCGAAGTGTCGCACATGAAAACATCTATGCGATTTGTGACATCGATGATCGCCGGCTCGCGGACACGTTGCAGCAGGACTTTGCATCCCCGTTTCGGGATAAAACAAAAACCTATCGGGATTATCGTGAGATGCTCGACAGTGAGCCTGAAATTGACGCGGTCGTTATCAGTACGCCCGACCACATGCATGCACCCATCGCGATGCATGCGATCGGTATGGGAAAACATGTTTATGTTCAAAAGCCACTCTGTCATACCGTCAATGAGTGTCGCGTGCTGGCAAGGGCTGCCGAGGCGCATAATGTCGTTACCCAAATGGGCAATCAGGGGCATGCAGGCGAAGGGGCTCGCATGATCAACGAATGGGTAGCCTCCGGAGCGCTGGGTGACATCAGAGAAGTGCACTGCTGGACCAACCGGCCAGTCTGGCCCCAAGGGATCGGTCGGCCTGAGGGTGAAACACCTATCCCCGACTCTCTGGGTTGGGATCTCTGGCTGGGAGTCGCATCTCACCGACCATACGTAGAGCGTGCTTATCACCCGTTCAACTGGCGAGGCTGGCTTGATTTTGGAACGGGAGTCGTAGGGGATATGGGCGCTCATATCATTGATCATCCATACTGGGCCTTGGATCTGGGTCTTCCCAGCAGAATCTCAGCCAGTTCGTCCCGGTTTGGTCGAGGTATGGAAACATTCCCTATTGCCTCCAAAATTCACTTCGAATTTCCAGCCAATGAGACTCGTCCCTCGGTTAAGATGACCTGGTATGACGGCGGTCTGATGCCTGAGCGGCCGCCTGGGCTTGAAAACGGACGGCAGATGGGAGATAACGATGGAGGCGTACTGATAGTGGGAGAGCGCAACACTTTGATGCACGGTGTATATGGCCGTGACCCGCAATTAATTCCCGCAGTAGTTCACAACTCAGTGCAGGCTCCGGAACGAACCCTGCCCCGGTCGACGGGTATCTATCAGGAATGGATAGACGCCATCAAAGACCGCAGCAAACGCACAACCTCCGGTTTCGAGTATTCCGGCAGGCTGACCGAGACAATGCTGCTTGGCAATATCGCCACCATCAGGGCAGGCGATCATAAAGTGCTCGATTACGACGCTGGCAGCATGCGGTTCACGAATGATGAAGAAGCAAACGGCTATCTAGATAAATCCTATCGGCCGGGCTTTGGTCTGGTCTGATCTGATCACGGTGATGCCTGACCAGATTAGCGGTATAAGAGGTTCAGAGTGATGAGAAAACTCATTATTGCAATGTGCGCAATTCTGGCAACTGTTGGGTTGAATGCTCAGGCCGCGGGCTCGGATGAATGGATTCAATTGTTCAATGGTAAAGACCTTGAGGGCTGGACCCCGAAATTTACAGGCTTCCCCCTAGGGGTAAATCATCTGAACACATTTCGTGTCGAAGACGGCTTGTTCAAAGTTTCGTACAAAAATTGGAGTGACTTCCGCAACGAGTTTGGGCACATCTTTTACGAACAGCCTTTCTCACACTACCGGCTGCGGGTTGAATATCGATTCACCGGAGAGCAGGTAACCAATGGGCCCGCTTGGGCGCTTCGAAATAACGGCATTATGTTGCACAGCCAGTCTCCTGAGTCTATGACCCTTGAACAGGAGTTTCCGGCTTCAATTGAAGCGCAGATGCTCGGGGGTAACGGCAGCGATGCTCGGCCTACCGCCAATGTCTGCTCTCCGGGCACTCATTATGTGATGGATGATGAACTGATTACGGTGCACTGCACCAATTCGGTCTCAGAGACTTACCATGGTGATCAGTGGGTGATGATGGAGTTGGTAGTCAGAGGCAGCGAATCCATTCGTCACCTTGTCAATGGAAATACTGTCTTTGAATATGCCCGCGTGCAGCTGGATCCGAGCGACCCGGATGCACAGCGGCTTATTGAGGCTGGTGCATCAGTGTCGGTCGACAGAGGGTATATCTCTGTGCAAGCGGAGAGCCACCCGCTTGAAATCAGAACCCTTGAGCTCTTGCCGCTTGATCCGTGAGCCTTAATCCAATCAAAAAAGCGCCGACTGGCGCTTCTTTCGATGCCGACTAGAATTCTCAAATGACGCCTTCAGATATCAGGTCTGCAGCATAGTTCGCTGCCCTGGCACTGAAAGCCATATAGGTCAAAGAGGGGTTCTGGCAAGCGGAAGAGGTCATAAATGCGCCGTCAGTGATAAACAGGTTTGGCACATCGTGAGCCTGGGCCCAGCCATTAAGCACTGAAGTTGCTGGCTCCCGGCCCATGCGTGCAGTGCCCATTTCGTGGATCCTGTTGCCGGGCTTGGACAGGTTGGCATTGCTCGTCGTGATGTTGATACACCCGGCTGCCTTCATCATGGCCTGCGCGTCCTTTACAGCTTCCTGCTGCATGATGCGTTCATTTTCACCGTAGGACACATTGAAAACAGGAATTGGATTGCCCCATCGATCCCTGCGAGACGCATGGAGCGTTACGCGGTTCTCCGGGTTAGGCAGCTGCTCACCAAAAGCCAATACATTGAAGCGCCAGGGCCCGCGGCGTTTGTGGGCCTCCTTGAAGTTCCTGCCGATGCCGGCGATCTGGCCGCCCGAATTGCCAAGCGGACGTGCTCCGCCCTGGAAGCCGAAGCCGCGCTTGAAGGGCTTGTTGTTTTCGGTAACGTTGGCGTAACGCGGAATATAAATGCCACCGCTGGGTCGCCTGCCAAAAACCGTCTTATCCTCAAACCCTATCATGATGCCGGCGACCCCCGCGCTGCTGACATGATCCATAAGATTGCGCCCGACCTGATCAGAGCGGTTTGCCAGTCCCGTAGGAAAACTTTCCGACCTTGACTGCAGTAAGATCATTGCTGAAGCGATCGCCGATGCGTTGAGGAAAACCACCCTGGAATTGTAGGTTCGTGCTTCATTGGTCTCTGCGTCGATAACCCGAACGCCACTGATGCGTTTGTTCGTAGGGTCATAGTCCAGCCCCTGGACGATAGCATTATGCACCATGGTCAGATTGCCGGTGCGCTGTGCAGCCGGCAGCGTAGCATTTAAGGATGAAAAATACGCCTTGAAGGTACAACCGTGGTGACAGCGATTGCGGGCCTGACAATTGCCTCTACCTAGTGCGCGCTGTTCTTCGGTGGCGCTTGTCAGGTGGGCAATCCGCGCCGGAATCACATTCCTGCCGTTGAATGTTGCCTCTACCTTTTGCTTGAACGTCTTCTCGGCGTCGGTCAGTTCAAAGGCCGGCTGAAATACGCTGTCAGGCAGTTGATCAAGACTCTCTTCACTGCCAGAGACGCCAACGAAGGTTTCTACCTTCTCGTACCATGGAACGATATCTTCATAGCGAACCGGCCAATCCACGCCGACGCCTTCCTGTAGATTTGCCGTGAAATCCTGCGGCCCCAAGCGATACGTCTGTCGGCTCCACATGATGGAGCGACCCGCGGTGTGATAGCCCCGCAACCAGTCATAGCTGGTGCCTTCGGCTTCTTCATACGGATGCTCNTCATCTTTTACCCAGAAATGTTTTGTCGATTNCTTTATCGCNTAGGCNACGCCCCCATACTGTTTGTAGTAGTGTTGTTTGATCTCATCTTGTGGCACGTTATCCAGATGATTGCTTTCCCATGGTGCCAGCAGGTCGGTGTAATCTCGCTCTGGAACTATTTCCGGCCCGCGCTCGAGCACCAGCACCTTCAGGCCTCGCTCACATAGTTCTTTCGCGGACATGCCGCCGCTCATTCCTGAGCCCACTACGATTGCATCAAACTCTGGTTCTGCCATATCGATTCTCCCTAGTCGCCAGTCGAAATATCAACGCTGGGATCCCAGCGGCCCGGGATGGCATTCCATTTCAACTCTTCGGTTGCACCTGCCTCAGTCGCGAAATAAGACTGAGTAATGTAGCCTTTCAGGGAGCGATATCCACCCAGACTGTTGTCGCCGTCAAAGGCATCACTGTCCAGCTCTGAAAGGGCCGCAGCGGCTCCAGCTTCACTGGTAGCCACAAAGTCTCCGCTCAGGCTATCCAAGCGCTGTGAAATGAGCTTAAGTGCTTCTCGGTGGCTATTTTGGGTCTCAGCACTGGCCCATTCAGACATCAGGGCATCCAGATAGCCAGGGACGTTGGCGTCGAGCGCACCGGGGGTTTCAGTACGTGGAATAACCAGATCGCTGATGCGACTGATGAGTGCCATTTCATCTGACGAATAGAATCGCCCGCCCTCTCCGGCAGTTGTCGCGACAACGGTCGCGGCATCACCACAGGCGCTAAGTGCTGATGCACCACCGACAGAGATTATGAGTCCCTGCAAGAATTCCCGCCTTGTTTTCATTGTCTCGTCTCCAGGTGAGCGGATCGTTTAGAACTGTAAATTGCGCAAGGTGTATATGCTGCTGGCAATTGATGCAAACCCATCGCCAGGATTGTCGTGTTCAATAAAGAAGTGCTGGAAGCCTGCTGTCTCAGCTTGCGCAAAGATCTCTGCAAAATTGATGGTACCGCTACCAACGGAAGTCATGCGACCGAACTGATCTCTGTCCTTGACGTGGAGCATGCTGAACCTCCCTGGATGACTCGCAAGATAAGGCATCGGATCGACGCCGGCATTGGCTATCCAGTATAAATCCAGCTCAAAGTCGACCAAGTCAGGCTCAGTCTCTTCCAAAAGGATGTCGTAATGTGCCCGATTGCCAGTCCGCTCAAATTCGAAACCGTGGTTGTGGTAGGCCATCTTTATGCCAGCAGCGCGTGTCATCTCGCCAGCATGGTTAAGAGTTTCTGAATGGCGTTTGTAATCATCTGCGCTTCGCTCAGAGTCAGCAATGATCGGCACTACTATGTACCGCTGGCCAACCTCCGAGGCAAAATCGATTTCCCGCTGCAGATCGGAGCGCACTGCCGCCATCTGAATGTGGGCCGCAGGGCTGCTTAGACCATTGTCATCAAGTACTTTTTTGACCTCTGCAGCGCTGCGGCCGAAGTATCCAGCAAATTCCATCTCGCGAAAACCCAACGCCGCGGCCCGGGACAGGGTGCCATTAAAGTCCCGGGAAAGCTCCTCTCGAAGTGTATATAGTTGAAGGCCGATGCGCTCAACTCGCCTGGTTTCAGCCGCGAGCAGCGGCGAGAATCCATAGCTAGCAGACAGCAGCAAGCCCCGCTGTAAAAAGTGACGTCGATTTTGCTTAGTTTTTAACCCATTCATTGGCAAACTCCGAAACTTTATTTTCAGATTACCGTAAATCTAAGCTGCTCAAAAGCCTTCCTTTGCAGCTGGGCCTCGGGAATCCATGCTCACCCAGACGCTACCGTTTTCAGAGGACTCAACGGCTTTTTCAACAAACACTACTCCTTTGACGCCTTCTGTCACTGAGGGAACCAGAAGTTCGATATCATTAGTGGTGTTCTGTGCAGTGAAAGCTTCTATTTGGTCGGCAAACTCGCGATAGAGGTTGGCAAAAGCCTCGAGGAACCCTTCAGGATGCCCACCGGGTATCCGGGTGACGGCATTTGCCGCATTACCGGCAGCAACTCCGCCACGGGTTAAATACTGAGCGGTGTCACCGAGGCGGCAAAACTTGAGCTGGTTGGGTTGTTCCTGAAACCATTCAAGACTCGCCTGATCGCCATAAATCCGGATACGCAATCCGTTTTCATGCCCTACTGCGACCTGGCTGGCCCACAGAGAACCTCGGGCGCCATTGGCGAAGCGCAACATGATTTGTGCGTTGTCATCCAGTATTCTGCCGGGGACGAAGGCGCTGAGATCAGCCAACACGCTGTTGACTTCCAGCCCGGTGATGAACTCGGTGAGGTGGAACGCGTGTGTCCCGATATCTCCCAGCGAGCCGCCAGCGCCAGCCCTGGCTGGATCTGTTCTCCAGACTGCTTGTTTTTGCCCTGTAGATTCCAGATCAGTGCTCAGCCACTCCTGTGGATATTCGACCTGAACGACGCGTATATTCCCCAGTCCGCCGTTCCGTATCATCTCCCGGGCCTGTCTGACCATCGGATAGCCGGAGTAATTATAGGTCACTGCAAACAGCAGTCCGGTTTCTTCGACCACGCGTTTAAGATCCAAGGCATCTGCTAAGGATGCGGTGAGCGGTTTGTCACAAATGACATGAATGCCCGCTGCAAGGAAACACTTTGCTGTAGCGTGATGCAGATGGTTGGGCGTCACTATGGCGGCAACATCGATGCCGTCTTCCCGTGCGCCTTCTACTTCCGCCATTTCCGAAAAATCGCCATAGGCCCGGTCGGGCGCAATGCCCAGCGCTGCAGCAGACTGCCTCGCCCGATTCACATCACTACTGAACGCGCCTGCGACCAGCTCGTATCTATTGTCCAGTCGAGCGGCAATACGGTGCACCTCGCCGATGAACGCGCCGGTTCCACCGCCCACCATCCCAAGCCTAATTTTCATGAGAGTCCCAAGATATTTCGATTGGTCTGGTCATCAGTGCCGGCATCAGCAAAGTCATCAAACGCTTTGTCGGTGACACGAATGATGTGATCCTGGATGAAGATAGCGCCTTCCCGGGCGCCATCTTCAGGATGTTTCAGACAGCATTCCCATTCGAGTACAGCCCAGCCATCAAAGTCGCTTGCGGCCAGCTTGGAGAAAATTCCGTTAAAGTCTACCTGCCCGTCGCCTAGAGAGCGGAACCTGCCCGCACGATCAACCCAGGATTGATAGCCGCCATAGACGCCTTGCTTGGCTGTCGGATTGAATTCTGCATCCTTGATGTGCGTGAGCTTGATACGATCTTTGTAGGTATCCATGAACCCAAGGTAATCAAGCTGCTGTAGAATCAGATGGCTGGGGTCGAACAGGATGTTGCAGCGCGGGTGGTTATTCACGCGTTCGAGAAACATTTCAAAGGTGACACCATCGTGCAGGTCTTCTCCTGGATGAATCTCGAAGCCTATATCCACTCCTGCATTGTCAAACGCGTTTAGAATTGGCAGCCATCGTTTGGCCAGTTCGTCAAAAGCGGCCTCCACCAGGCCTGCGGGCCGCTGCGGCCAAGGGTAGAGGTATGGCCAGGCGAGTGCTCCAGGGAAGCTGGCATGAGCGCTCAGCCTCAGGTTTTGCGATGCCTTAGCCGCCAGCAACAGCTGGTCTACGGCCCAGGCCTGTCTCGCTGCGGGCTTTCCCTGCACTTCCGGGGCGGCGAAACCATCGAACATCTGATCATAGGCGGGGTGCACGGCTACCAGTTGCCCTTGAAGGTGAGTCGACAATTCAGTGATTTCGATATTGCGCTCTGCCAGCATGCCCTTGAGATCATCGCAGTAGCCGAGGCTTTCAGCAGCCGTCTCAAGATCAAACAGTCTGGATTCCCAGCTTGGAATCTGAATTCCTTTAAAGCCTAGCTCTGCAGCCCAGCTGGCGATGTCTTCCAGACAGCTAAAAGGGGCTTCCTCGCCGACAAACTGGGCCAGGAAAATTGCGGGTCCTTTGATGGTCTTCATGGGGTTCTGGATCTCAGTTCGTGTCAGTAATCGGGCCGCTGCCAGTATAAACCCTTATGGTTTGCAATCGACCCCTCGTTCGACTACTTTTTCTTCGAAAAAGCCCTGTGCTGCGCGCAGCCGGCCGGAAAATAACAACAAGCAGGAGACCACGCACTGTGGATACAATAAAAAGCCGCCTGAGTCTGATGATGTTTCTCCAGTACGCTGTTTGGGGTGTCTGGCTACCAGTGCTCGCCACTTATTTACAGTCATCCGTCGATGACGGTGGCATGGGCTTCACATCCGGGCAGGTCGGTCTGATTATCGGGGTAGCCGGGTCGTTGGGTGCGGTAAGTGCCCCTTTCATCGCTGGACAGTTTGCCGACCGCTATTTCGCGACGGAAAAATTTCTGGCGGCGCTCCTTGTGTTTGGCGGGATCGTCAAGATAAGTCTTTCTTATCAGGATACCTTCGCGGCTTGGCTGGTGCTGGCGACGCTTTACAGTGTGCTTTACATGCCAACCCTTTCTTTGACCAACTCGATGGCCTTCGCCCATCTCGACAATGCGGAGAGTGACTTTCCCCGAATTCGCGTCTGGGGAACGATTGGCTGGATTGCTGCAAGCTGGCTGTTTCCAATGATCTGGCTGCAGACCAATCTTGAGTTCCAATTACTGCCTCCATTTTTTGTTGGGAATGAGGTGCCCGATGCGACCGAGAGATTGGCAGATACCCTTAAAGTCTCAGGCGTGGTTGCTTTTTTATACGCCGGATTTTGTTTTCTTTTGCCTCACACGCCGCCAAACAACGACGAGGTGGAGAAACTGGCTTTCAAAAAGGCGTTCAGTCTGCTGACCCATAGGTCGTTTGCCGTGCTTGTGGCTGCCAGCTTGCCGGTCGCGGTGATTCATCAGATTTATTTTATGCAGGCCGGTCCTTTCTTTGAAAATCAACTGGGCATGCTGGTCACTTACATTGCGCCAGCCATGACAGTGGGGCAATTCGCAGAGATTGGTTTTCTGGCCCTGCTGGGCACACTGCTGATTCGACTGGGTTTCAGGTGGACGATCACTCTGGGCGCTTTGGCCTACTTTGCCCGCTATACGATCTGGGGGCTGATTAGTCTGCAGGACTCTACCGGGCCGTCGGTGGACGCAGCGGGTCAATTCGTCTGGACGGCGCAGCTGATGATCGGGGTATTCAGCCAGATTTTGCACGGGTTGTGCTATGCCTGTTTTTTTGCTTCCGCTTTTATGTATGTTGATCGCGTCGCTGATGAAGATATTCGAAATTCCGCGCAGACGGTGTTCGGCATAATCATTCTGGGAGTTGGACCGATGATTGCTGGCCCGGCGCTTGGTATCCTGGGCAACGTCTTCGGGGAGGCGGGTGTGGTCACCAATTTCGCTGGCATGTGGTTCACGCTTGCTATCATTGCGCTGCTCACGGCGGCGCTTGTTGCAGTCTCGTTCCGGGATGAAACGGAGTAGCTGCTTCCGGACAGCGCACAGCACTGGGCGCCATTGCTACTGGCGGTTCCACATCTGGGGCAGAACCGCAGGCCGCATTTCCTCTCGGGCGTTCCGCAGGTGTTTTCTCAATTTCTGGACAACCTCAGGATATTCGCGCGTAAAGCTGTAGGTTTCAACGGGGTCATTTTTCAGGTCAAACAGCAAGCCATCGGGCCCGTAATAGGTCGAATGTTCGAAACTGTTCAGCGTTGCGCGATAGCGGGCTTCAACCACCAGCTTCCATTGCCCGCTTCGCACGCCGACGATTCTGTCACGATTGAAAAGGAACAGCACCTCATGGGGGGATGTGCCGCTTCCGGTGAGCAATGGGAGCATGTCCTTACCATCAATCGGTCGATCGTCGGGAAGTCGACCGCCCGCCAGCGAAATCAGTGTTGGATAGAGGTCGATATTCATGGCAGGTTCGTTGCTGACAGTGCCTGCTGGAATTCTGCCCGGCCAATGCGCAAGAAATGGGACGCGCTGTCCGCCCTCCCAAGAAGAGCCTTTGCGGTCGCGATAAATGCCTGGGCTGCCCTCGAACCAGGGTCCATTGTCCGAGGTAAAAATAACCAGCGTATTGTCGCTCAGACCGTACTCTTCGAGAGCGGCGAGTATTTCACCTGTGCTCCAGTCGATAGTTTCCACAACATCTCCATAGAGGCCTGCGTCTGAGCGGCCATCGAAGCGGGGAGAGACGAATAGGGGAACATGCGGGAAGGAATGGGGAATGTAGAGGAAGAACGGATTGTCCCTATTTTCTGCTATGAATCGAACGGCCTCCCGGGTGTAACGTTCGGTTAGAGTCGTCTGATCAACCGGGTTCTCAATCATTTGTTCGCCCCGGTAGAGTTCCAGAGGCGTCATGTCATTGCTGTGCAGAACGCCAAAAAACTCATCAAATCCCTGGTTCATCGGCGACCACTCCAAGCGGCTGCCTAGGTGCCATTTGCCGTACAGTGCACTGCGATAGCCAAGAGGTTTCAAGGCTTCAGCGATTGTGATTTCTTCGAATGCCAGATGAATGTCGTTGGTGGGCCTTGCCACATCTGCCACCAGACCCAATCTGATCGGGTAGCGTCCGGTGAGCAGGCCACCGCGGGCAGCGGTACAGACATTGGCACTGGAATAGAAACTTTCCAGTCGCGCGCCATTCAGTGCCAGGCGATCGAGGTTCGGAGTCTTGATCAGATTGGAGCCATATACGCCCAGGTCACCGTAGCCGAGGTCATCCGCCATGATGACGACAAAATTTGGGGGAGTCTCCTGGGCCGAAGCCAGATAAGCAGGAATACTCAGACAAAGTGCGAAAAAAAGTTGGTACAGGGTCATAAGATTTTCCAGTGCTTGGGCCTATCCAAGCGAAATATTAATGGACATGTCGGCCCTGCTGGGCTCGCGGGTTTGTTGTTATCACGCAGTCAACGACTGATTCTAGCAAAATCAGCAGTTGCGACAGCAAGGCCTTGCTAAGCAATGCCCGGTATCTCAATATATATGGCATGGTGCGTAGAGTTCTAGGTCCCCGGTTTTGTGGCAGCCAGATCGGTCTGTTCATGTGCGCATATCTGCTCTGCGGTGCTGCGACCTCCGAGGAGTTGCTGATTGCCGTCGCGTCCAATTTTGCCGGGCCGATGGCGGAACTAGTCAAGCGATTTGAAGCGCAAACTGGGCATGACATTCAGGTCGCCTACGGCTCTTCGGGCAGATTGTTTGCCCAGATCCGCAGCGGTGCACCTTTTCAGATTTTCCTTTCGGCCGACCAGGATAAACCGGCACGACTGATTGATCTGGGCCTGGCCGACCCCGCCTCACGATTCACCTACGCTAGCGGTGAACTGGTGCTTTGGAGTGCTGACAGCCGCCGCCGGGTGGGTGATCCGAACGCATTACTGTCCCCGGATGTGCAATGGATAGCGCTGGCCAACCCCCGACTCGCGCCCTACGGAACTGCGGCCGCTGAAGTGCTTGATGAACTGGATTTGTCGGCCCACCTGTCCGGAAAAATCGTGCAGGGTGAGAATATCGCTCAGACCCTTCAGTTCGTGGAGTCAGGGAATGCCCAGCTTGGATTTGTGGCCAGATCTCAAGTGTTGAGTCTCACTGAGACCCATGCGGGCGCAAATTGGGTGGTTCCCTATCACCTCTATCGCCCGATCAAGCAGGACGCAGTGCTGCTGAATAGGGCACTCGGGTGTCAGGTCTGCACTGAGTTTCTGGGCTTTTTACGCGAAGACGCGCAGCGCTCTTTTATATCAGCGTCAGGATATCGGGACGATTAGTCCGTTCCCGGATTAGCTCGCTGCCCTTCCGAGATAGCGCTGGAAGATTTGCTCAACTAAGTCATCCACTCCGGGAGCGAACATGACGGCAAGAACCGTTAGCAATATGGCGGCAGCACAAGCTTTGTAGAATAGCTTCATGAATTCTTACCTTGCGGTTCAGTTAGACAATTGCTAACGGACTCCGGCTTCAAATACCCACACGTCACCGCGCTCGATAACCGCACGCGTCAGAGGGGCCGGGCGAGAGGGATACTTTGCCGAGATAGCGGCTGCAATACCATCAAGCTCCTCTCCGGTCTGAATCCGCTCTAGGGCCCGCAGATAGCGAATGCCTTCGATGCGAAGGATGGCGTTGCCGTTTCGCTCCGCCTGAACCGGCCATCGCTTCCAGAGTCTGCCAACAGTTGACCTCATGTAGCCAGACCAGACATACAGCTTTCCATCATGCTCCACAGTCCAAATGCGGCGTGAGGTCGATGGTTCTTCAAGCTGCATTTCGATGGTTGGAATGGTATTTACGAACTGCCAGTCTGGTTCGGCACCCCGGTGCAGCTCGCCGCTAACTAGAGGGCCTCCGGAAAAGACGCGATTGGGGCCGTCTGCGAACCGCTGTTTTATCGCGGCAGTCGCAATCGCGCTCACCGGGATCATGGCCAAGCAGAGGAGTATCGTTATAGCGCGAAAGAGATAATTCATCGAATACCAGTCAGCGTTTGTTTTCGATAAGCAGGCTTTTCTTTCGACAGCTTAACACGCTACCAATGCCGCAGGTACATAAACCCGGCATTCGGCTGCGTTTCTCCATCGATAACACCAAGTGCTTGCAATGGGGTGTACGACAGGGCTCGTGAAGCGCAAGCGGGCAGCCCTGTGGCCGCTTGAGAAGACAGCTGCTGCCGCGAATTCTTTCAGTTCGGTTACGTTAGCAGTGCCTTAAAGTGTCGGCGGCACAGGGAAACGTAGCGATCATTCCCGCCGATTTCTACCTGAGAACCTTCTTTGGCCGGATTGCCCGATTCATCCAGGCGAATCACCATTGTTGCTTTGGCACCACAATGACAAATCGCCTTCAGCTCTCTGATATTGTCGGACCAGGCCAGATGATATTTGCTGCCCTCAAAAGGTTCGCCTCTGAAGTCGGTGCGCAGTCCATAGGTCGGCACCGGGATGTCTAACCTGTCAGTCACCTCGCCAAGCTGGCAAACCTGATCGCGAGTCAGGAACTGCGCCTCATCGACCAGCACGCAATGCAGTGGATTGTTGGCGTGCGCTGCTGAGATCAGGTTCAGCAGGTCATGCTCATGAGTGAATGCTAGGGCATTGGTCTCCAGTCCGATTCGGGAAGTAACCTTGCCAACTCCATGACAATTGTCCAGCTCGGGTGCCAAAACCAGGGTGTTCATACCTCGCTCCTGGAAGTTGTATCTGGACTGCAGCAGGGAGGTTGATTTGCCCGCATTCATCGATGAATAATAAAAATAGAACTTTGCCACAGGTCAGCACAGGGTTGACGGCAACTCGGAGCCGGAGCAGTCGAACTGTCGCAGGGTCGGTGAATCAAAAAGAGCCTCTTTGTTTATCGGGCGCGCCTGCAGCTGCAAGTGGGCAAAAATCTGGCGATTGTTGTACGGCTCTGGTTCAAACAGTCCGCTCCCATTGAACTGCCCCGGCAGTATCTTCAGTCTTACCCAGCTTCGCACGTTGCCGCCAATAAGCAAAATTCGCTGTTTCTGCTCTTCAATCGCAACAACGATGTCACAGTGACTGCGTGCGCCCATGCCCAGCTGTTCTTTCCGCTCAGCGATACTCCGATAGGACGGGCGACTGCCCCGGCAGAGCAGATCGCCGGGTAAGATAGTCTGCTCACCGGGATTGAAGGCACGGAATGCGGACTCAGATTCAGCTTGCGTGCTGGCCAGAATAGCCTGATCGATGTAGCTGTGGTGTGCAATCGCCCGCTGAAAGCGCTCTTTGTCGCCTAATCCGCTTTCACACATCACCCAGGAAATGAATGCCGCGGACCATGGGCTGCGCCAGCGGCTACCGGGGCCGTTCGATTGCCACGATTGGTTCTGTGTTTCCAATATCCAGGCACTGTCAGGAGTCGATGACCAGTAGCCGGCAATGGTTGTTGCTACCCGCTGAGCCTCATCGGGGGCGATCAGGGTCCGGCGCCAGGGCGCTGCCCTGAAATCCGGATTGGAGGCCCGGGTGTGGGTCAGGTCCAGAACGCTCATGCCAAAGAAGCCCCATTCTTGTGTTGCGACATTGACGATTCTGGCACGCAAATCGGAGGTGTCGCGTGGACTGCACGCTCGATACGTAAAGATCACATTGCCGGGCTCCCCGGTGACTCTCGCGGATGGTGCGTGAACATCGAGGACGGAAGTCGGCAGTCGTCCGACAGGATCGGCGTAACTGACAGGGTGCGAGGCTGACAGCAAGAGGTTCCAGAGTATTCCAGGGAGTGTGGAGAGTCGAAGTAAAGTCTTGGTCACAGCAGATTAGCGCTTCGGATAAAATTAACTGGTTGATGGGTGTGATACCTTCACAAGCGTACTACAGATCAGCCCCGTAGAGGCCAAAGAGGTGCCAGACGGCTAGCGAGGCCTCTCGCGTCAGCGGCCTCGGGGCGCTAATTTCAGTAATGTTATGGCCATTCATGCCACAATTCCTTACACTATCTAGACTACTGCGCCTAGCATCTCGGATAAAATCAATTACAAATTGGAGACTTGAATGGCTAGTGTAAGAAACATAAGTGTTGCTGTCGGTACCCTAATTATCCTTATTCTGTTCGGCTGGATTTTCACCGCGCCTTACTTGAGTAATCAGGGGTTAGGCCGGACTCCGGGCCTGATCATTGGAGGAACGCTGACTGACGCTCCTGCAGATTTCACCATCCATAACGATCAACGAGGACCACTGAAATTCAAACTTGAAGGTTTCCCTTCAATGGTCAACTATCTGTCTTGGGTTGCCCTGGAAGATGGCATTATCACAGCAACCCGGCCTGACGGAGGGTACTGGGGCGAGCGGGTCAAATCTGGAAGCAATAAGGCCTGGCTCCGACTGGGAGATAACACTTACAAAATGCAGGCTGTGCAGATCACCGGCCCGCAACATCTGGATATGATGGGGCAATGGGCTGCCAAGTCTGGTAGGACCCTGGATGAAGCTGTATACGAAGGGTCAGAACCTTTGCGCGAGTGGGAAGTCTTTTTTTGGACTCCCGAACAGTAGACAGGCTCTTGCTCTGGCAAAAAAGGCAGCTCATTGAGCTGCCTTTTTTATGGAGCGGCCGGATGCCGAGCTTACGGATTTGCAATCTTGTACACAATTTCACCGAAGAACATTTCGTCCCAGCTTTTTACCGGAACCATTGACGGACGTCTGTTGGCACTGGATGCCGATTCAGGGGAAGTGCTGTTAGAATTCGATACTGTCAGGGAATACGACACCGTGAACAGGGTGCAAGGTATTGGCGGTGCAATCGATGCGCATGTCATCGCGGCGGGTGCTGGCCTGCTGCTGGTTAATTCAGGCTACGGTCAAGTAGGAGGTACATCTGGGAATGTGCTGCTTGCCTTCCGCCCTACGGAAGGGTAACTGATGGCGAAATCTACCCCTCCTCTTGATGGGCTGCTGGTTATCGCGCTGGAGCATGCGATTGCCGCGCCGCTCTGCACGCGCCAGCTGGCCGAACTTGGGGCTCGCGTGATTAAGATTGAACGCAGAGAGCAGGGGGATTTTGCCCGGCATTACGATGACCGTGTTCAGGGAATGTGTTCGCATTTTGTTTGGACCAATCGTTCAAAAGAAAGCTTGACCCTGGATTTGAAGAATCCGGAGGCGGACGGCATCCTCGCGCGGCTTCTATCTCAGGCCGATGTTCTGGTGCAAAATCTCGCGCCGAGCGCGGCTGCACGCATGGGCCTTGGCTATGAGGCGCTGGCGACTGATTATCCGAAGCTGATTGTCTGCAATATCACTGGCTACGGTGAGGAGGGGCCTTATGCCAGTAAAAAAGCCTATGATTTACTTGTGCAGGCAGAGGCCGGTTTTCTGTCAGTAACCGGGTCTCCGGAGGATCCCACCAAAAGCGGTATTTCCATTGCGGACATCGCTGCGGGTACTCAGGCGCACACGGCAATTCTGGCCGCTCTGCTGCAGCGCCAGCGCACTGGTTCCGGCTGTCGTATCGATATCTCGATGCTGGAAGCCATGGTGGAGTGGATGGGCTTTCCGCTTTACTACGCTTACGATGGGCAGCAGGCGCCTGTTCGCAGTGGTGCTGACCATGCCAGCATTTACCCCTACGGGGTTTTCAGGTCAGGCGATGACGAGCTGTTGATGCTTGGTATACAGAATGAACGGGAGTGGGTTGCTTTTTGTGAGGAGGTGCTCGGTAATGCAACTTTGGTGGAGGACCCTCGTTTTGTGTCAAACAAGCGACGTTCGGAAAATCGTAAAGTGCTCCAAGAACTGATCCAGCAAAGTTTCCGCGCGAAGACGGCAGCAGAAATTCGTGCCAGTCTGGATAAAGCGGCGATTGCAAATGCGAGCGCAAATGACATGGCGGCAGTTTGGGATCATCCTCAATTACATGCGCTACATCGTTTCGTTGAAGTCGAGACTCCAGTCGGAACGGTTACCGCTCTGCAGCCGCCGGGTCACAGTAGCGCCTATGATCCGAGGCTTACCGCAGTGCCGGCTCTGGGTCAGCATACCGAGTCTATTCTTGAGGATCTTGGCTACAGCAAAGCAGAGATCGCCGAATTCAGAACCGCGATGGCAATCTGAATTTGCGTCTTGGGTCTGAGGTGCAGAATAACGCAGATCAGCTGAGACGGACTGGAATCTTAGCGAATACAATAATTGGTGAGAAGCCTATGCGACAGGATAATTACTGGTTACTCGGCGCCTTTTTTTGTGCCGTGATTTCAAGCAGCACGCTCGGTCAGTCTCGTGCCGACGTGTTAGAACAGTGCGCTAAATTGGCTGATCTTGACCTGCTCGACACTACCGTAAGCGCAGCCAGCCTGGAGCCTGCTGATCAATTTGTGCCACCCGGGGAAGAGGTCGCCCTCGAACTGCCGGGTTTCTGCCGCCTTGAAGGGGTGGTATCTCCGGCCATTGGCTTTGAGGTCTGGTTACCGATCGCTGACTGGAACGGCAAATTACAGCTTGTTGGCAATGGTGGCATGGCAGGCGAGATCAGCTATCGCGCCATGGGTCGGGCGCTGGTTCGAGGCTACGCGACCGCGAGCACAGACACGGGCCACAAGGCAAGCCCGGTGCCCTTTGATGCTTCCTGGGCATCAGGCAGAATGGACCTGATTGAGGATTTTGGCCACAGAGCGCTTCACGTGACCACCGAGCGCGCTAAATCCGTCGTCAGAGCATACTATGCCGAGGCGCCTCAGTATTCCTATTATGTTGGATGCTCGAAAGGCGGCCAGCAGGGATTGATGGAAGCCCAGCGTTATCCCGGTGATTTCGATGGCATCATAGCGGGTAATCCTGCCAATGACTGGACTCGCTTTTATGCCGGCGGGCATCTCTGGTACTCGCTGGCTATGTTGGAGGACGAGGAATCGTGGATCCCTCCGGCCAAACTGCAGGCTCTGGGCGAGGCAGTTAATAACGCCTGCGATGCCGACGACGGGATCCGTGATGGCATATTAATGAATCCTTTGGCATGCGACTTTCAGCCCGCCAGCCTGAGCTGTGAAGGGGATAGTGACAGCAATACCTGCCTCACGCCAAAACAGGTCAGGGCCGTGGAAAGAATCTGGTCAGGCGTGCGCAATGCAAGGGGAGAATTGATTTATCCAGGGCTGGTGCCAGGAGGCGAAGCGGCGCCCGGTGGTTGGTCAACCTGGGTCACTGGCGTTGCGCCCTATCAGTCACTGCACTGGCGTGGCGGTGAAGGTTTCTTCCGCTGGTTTGTGTTCGATGATGCTGACTGGGATTTTCGCAGTTTTGATTTTGATTCGGACCTCGACCTTGCCATAGAAACAGTCGGGTCAGCAGTTGACGCGAATGATCCGGATCTGTCGACGTTTCGTGACCACGGTGGCAAGCTGCTGGTCTATCACGGATGGAGTGATCCGGATATTTCGCCGCTGGCCTCGATAGACTATTTCAGCCGGGTGGTGGATCTGGCAGCATCCAGAGCGGATGTCGCTTCCCGTGAGCAAGCGGAGTCAGTGACTAAAGACTATTTTCGTTTATTCATGGTTCCCGGCATGGGGCACTGCGCCGGAGGCCCAGGACCCGACCGGTTTGACGCGCTCACCGCTCTTGAAGACTGGGTTGAGAATGATATGCCGCCCGACTCGATAATCGCCAGAAAAATAGAGGGCGGCCAGGTTACCCGCAGCCGACCACTTTGCGCGTATCCTGCCTTTGCCCGCTATAATGGCAGCGGCAGCACGGATGAAGCGGCGAACTTTTACTGTGCTGTACCTGAGTAATTCTTGAGGCTGCGGCGCTCAGGAAGCAGCAATTAGATAACGGCATACCGTTTGACAGGAGGCCACCATGCGTAAGTTGCTACCCTTGATTTTGCTTTTGCTTTGTGTCACTCAGATCAGCGCACAGGAATTGGTAAAGCCGCGAACGGAGTGGGGCGTACCGGATTTGCAGGCCGTGTGGAAGCATTCATCCATCATTCCTTTCGAGAGGCCTGAATCCCTCGGGGAGAAGCGAGCCTACAGTGAAGAAGAGGCTCTTGCGCTGGAGCGCTCGGAGCAGCAGCGGTTTGACGCGGATAATGAACCGCTCGATCCAAATCGACCGGCTCCCGAGGTGGCAGAGTCACTCCCGCCGATCGGCAATTATGACTTGTTTTGGCGCGATGATGCACAGTTCATACCGACGATAGACGGGGAATTCAGGACGTCGGCAATCATTGATCCCCCTACCGGGCGACTGCCACCCATTCGGTCGGGCGTCGAGCGTCCGCGATTCGAATCGAGGCGCGATGATCAGAGTACAAGAGGGCGCAGCAGTGATGGTCCGGAGGGACGAAGCCTCGGCGAACGCTGCCTGGTTGCCTTTGGCAATCTTTCCGGTCCCGTCATGAGCCCGATCATTTACAACAGCCATTTAGAAATTCTGCAGTCGCCCGGGTACGTGGTTATTGTTGCCGAAATGGTGCATGACGCCCGAATCATTCCCATTACCGATGAACGCAACCCGGCAGCTGAGGTTCACAGGAAGTGGATGGGTGATGCCATTGGGCGTTGGGAAGGCGATACGCTGGTAGTAGAAACCAAGCATTTCAATACTTGGCATCGGCTGCGTGGTTATGGTGTGGAGAATCTCACTGTCACTGAGCGGTTTCGCCGCAGCAGCGATAACAAGCTGATCTACGGATTTACGGTAGATGATCCAAGTACATTTACCACTCAATTCAGTGGTGAGTTTCCACTTTCTCGGATGAAGGAGCCTCTGTACGAATACGCCTGCCATGAAGGTAACTATGGCATGGTCGGAATTCTTGCAGGTGCTCGCACGCTCGAAGTGCAGGCAGAGGACTAGTCATTCCTCTCAGACGGGCGTATTTCACGGACTTCGATACGCCCGTCCGTCACAAGCCATTTTATGTTCAGGTCGTAAAGCGTCATTCCATATTGTTTGTTGTCATCATCGCGTGCCCGCCAAGCCGGTCTCGGATCCTGCTGAAGCACTGAAACGATAAACGCCCTCAGATTGGGATACGTGGACTGGTATCGCGATAGCGCGTCGAGTGCGGAATCGGTGAAGTTGACATCCCAGCATGCTCCGGGCTTCTCCGTCGCGAAGCCTGAGCGGGCCTGAGCTACCGCATCTGCATAGGCGAGATAAGGCTTGATATCCAGAATGGGGGTCTCATCGACCAGATCAATGCCTCCAACCTTAAGGGTAATCTGAGAATTAATTGTCTGACTTCCAAGATTTCTGACGACAGAGAGTCCAATTGGATTCGGGCGGAATGGGGAACGACTCGCGAATACGCCAAGCTTTTGTTTCCCGCCTAGCCGGGGTGGCTGCACAAGCGGGGACCAGCCCAGTTCGCTGGTCCGGTGAAAATGCCAGAGTAGCCAGAGATGGGAAAACTGCTCGAGACCTCGCATGCAGTCTCTATGGTCAAAGCCATCTTCGAATAGGATTTCTGCTTCTGCCTCCGATACTAGATTCGGCTGCCTTGGTGTCGCGAATTTTTGCCGATAAGGGCTGCGAATTACTCCGATGGCTTGATAGGAAAATTCCATCAGCCGTTCAGTTCCGCATGGCGTCGTAAACCATGCGCGCAGCAATATCGTTGGTGAACGGGGTATCGTCGGGACCGCCCCATTTTTGCACCATGTAAATCAGGTAGAAGTCATTCTCCTCATCAACAAGAAATAGGGTACCGCCAATGCCGCGCCAGCCAAAGTTATGCGGCCCGTCAGGATCATCAGTGGTGGGCTGCAGATGAAACCCTAACCCCCAGTCACCGATGTCTCCATAGAAAAAATATTGCCGCGACACCTCGGGCCCGAGGGTCTCTTCGCGCATCAGATCAAGACTTGAGGCAGACAGGATGTGTGCGTTATCCAGAGCTCCCCCGTTCAGCAGCATCAGAGCGAAGCGCGCATAATCCTCTGTGGTGGAATTTAATCCGTGACCGCCGGCGAGTATCCCCCGAACCTGGGTATTATCAGTCATGGGGCCGTAGATCGGTTCGGCGACGCGAAACTTATCTCTTTCATCAACCCAGAAGCTGGTGTCTTCCATGCCGAGCGGGCCAAAAATTCGGTCGTCAAGTAGGTCGTCAAGCGTTTGCCCTGAAGCGACTTCCAGCACAGCGCCCAGTACATCAGTTGAGTGCCCGTAGTGCCAGGCGGTCCCGGGTTCAAACAGTACGGGTAGTTGCCCGATCCGAGCTGCTAGTTCCTGTGTACTGATGGTGTTGAAAGTTTCCATGAAGCGCGCGTCAACTGCCTCCGGGTCTGGTCTTGTCAGAACATCGGGAAAGCTGTCCCGATACAGGGGGCCGAGTGGAGTATTCATGGCAAAGGGCTGCTGGACTATGCCCGATTGATGGGTTAGCAAATGCCGGATCGTCATGGTGTTGTTGGCCGGACGGATATAACCTGTGGCACTTTCGATCACCTGCAAATCTTGAAAGCTCGGCAGGTAGTCGCTCACTGGGTCATCCAGACCGAGCTTCCCCGATTCAACGAGGCTCATTGCAGCGACACTGATTATGGGTTTAGTCATGGAATAGATGCGAAAAATGGTGTCGGTGGTCACTGGAGTGGGTGAATTCTGAGTCTGTGTGCCCACGGACTCAAGCAAACCGATACCACTGCGGTTGCCTACCCATAACAGTGCGCCCGAAATGTGCCCCACATCGACGGCGCGCTGCATTGCGAGTCTGATCTGTGCAACCTTTGCTGGATTAAGACCAAATTGACGCGGAGATATGACATTGAATGGCTGCGCTTTATCTGCTGCCGGCAGCGTGCTGTCGTTGTCCGTTGAGCAGGAAAACGTGATCGCAGTTGCGACAAATAAAAGTGCGGTGCGGAACATGATGGGATACTCCGAGTTAATTAGTGCGCCGCCGGCCTTGAGTTTTTCTGATCCGCCTGCATCTCATCCTTGAAGCGCTTGAAATTCTTGACGTAGATCTCTGCGCTCATCACCAGCCTTGCCTGCTGCTCCTCGCTGAGCGTTCTGATGATCTTGGCTGGAGAGCCCATGACCAGAGAGCCATCGGGTATTTCCTTGCCTTCAGCAATCAGGGTATTGGCCCCGATCAGGCAGTTATTGCCGACTTGTGCTCCATTCAGAATGACTGAATTAATGCCAATTAATGAATTGTCGCCGATGTGGCAGCCATGCAGCATGACTTTGTGCCCCACAGTGACGTTTTTGCCGATGATTAGTGGGATGCCGGGATCTGTATGCAGCACGGCGCCATCCTGAATATTGGAGTTTTCACCTACGGAAATGAGTGCGTTATCGCCTCGGATCACCGCGTTGAACCAGACGCTGGCGTTGTTCTCAAGCCTAACCTTGCCCACGACCGTCGCATTTTCGGCAACGAAGTAGTCCTCCCCTGATATGTCCACCGAGTCATCGCCCAGGCTGTAGATCATCGCGCGTTACTCCTTTGAATGAGCAAGAATTTGGCTTTCAGTATAGCCCCTAATCCTTTGCAGGGCTTGAGTATCTGTGTGGAAACGGCGGCACAGAGTCCGTCTTTCATCCATCAAGAGCCCAAATCATTGATAAACAGGTGTGGGCCTTGTTTCACTGGTGTAGACTCAAGTCCTCAACGCCTCAAGAATAGCTATAGGGAGAAGTTGTTATGTCGTCATCCAGGTCTCTTTTGTCTTCACTCTCGGTGTGTGTCGCGCTTGCTGCAACCGGCGCCGCATCGGCTGGGGATACAGATTTCATTACCGGCGAAGGCTTACCCAACCCTAATCCGGTGGTTATACCTAACTGGGGGGAACTCCCTGCAGGCCGGAACTGGGGTTCCACAGCCGGTATCGACATTGACCCGATAGATGGGCACATCTGGGCTTACGAGCGCTGCGGTGCGTCTAGTTTCGGCGGGGGTGTGCCGGTAAACTGTGACACCAATCCGGTTGACCCCATCTTCAAATTCGATCGCCATACGGGTGAGGTGTTAGCGAACTTTGGTGGAGGCCTGATGCAGACACCTCACGGTATTCATGCGGCTGCCGATGGCACTGTCTGGGTTACTGACTTTGCCGCAAATGCTGAAGGCACAAAGGGTCATCAGGTACATCAGTTCAGCGCTGACGGTGAGTTGCTTATGAGTCTTGGTAAGCCCGGCCAAGTCGGCACCGGCTCTGATGTGTTCAATCAGCCCAACGATGTCATAGTCGGACCTGATGGAAGTATTTATGTGTCAGACGGGCACAACGGCCAGAGTATGATCAGCATCCAGGCAATAGAGGAAGGTCGTGCTTCAGGAAATACGGCACGCATTATGAAATTTGCACCGGACGGCACCTTTATAAAACAGTGGGGTGAGATCGGTGTACGACACGGTGAATTCCGCACGCCTCATGCCATGGAATTTGACGCTTACGGCAGGCTCTGGGTCGCCGACAGGGGTAATCATCGCCTGGAGATATTTGATCAGGAAGGGAATTATCTCGAGTCTCGTTACGCATATGGTCGCATCAGCGGACTGTTTATCACCGATGATGGAATGGTCTATGCCATTGACTCAGAATCCAGTCCAACCAACCACGTCGGGTGGCGCAATGGCGTCCGAATCGGGCCCGTTGATGAGGACGTAATCGTGGGTTTCATCCAGCCGTTTGATCGGCCGGATCGTGTGGGTCAAGGAACAGCTGGCGAAGGCGTTGCTGTAGATGCTGACGGTAATGTGTATGCGGCCGAAGGACCTAACTCCCTGAGCTGGGCAGGCGGGGCTTTTACCAAGTACGAAGCTCGTTAAGCAAAATCACTCTAAAAAAGCCCGCTTCACAAGCGGGCTTTTTTTCAATCTGACGGGTAATCCGTGCCAGGTCTGGCAACATCGTTCTCTAGGATAGGGCCTTGACCAAGCGACTTCTGTGTATTTGGAGCCCAGCGCTAATATGTCTGATCCATATAAACCGTCTGCCGTCGGGTTGTTGAATTGATCCTATTGCTAAAAGCCTCCAGAATCATTTTGACGTCGCTGCTCTTGGGGCTGTTTGCCCTGCCCGTTTTGCCCGCGGAAGAGAGCAGGTTTCCGGAGTATGTTCCGGTCACCGGCATCGCCGGTAATTTAACTAGCGTCGGCTCCGATACTCTGGCCAATCTGATGATTCGGTGGAGCGATGCTTTTCGCAGGTTTTATCCCAACGTTATTATTCAAATTCAGGCGGCCGGCTCTGCTACTGCGACGCCAGCGCTGATAGAACGCACTGCAAACGTTGGGCCGATGTCCCGAGAACTCAGGGATAGCGAAATCGAAGCATTTGAAACCCGTTACGGTTACCGGCCAACAGCGGTTCCGGTTGCCCTTGATGCCCTGGCAATTTACGTTCACAGGGACAACCCGATTTCTGGGCTGACCATTGAACAATTAGATGCCATATTTTCTGCCAATCAGCGCTGTGGCAGCCTCGGGGCTTTCTCTGAGTGGGGGCAATTAGGATTGCCTGACCCCTGGCTCCATCGCAATATTCAGCTGTTTGGTCGTAATTCAGTTTCCGGCACCTACGGCTACTTCAAAACAGAAGTATTGTGTCGGGGTGACTTTCGCAAAAATGTAAACGAGCAGCCTGGCTCTGCGTCAGTTGTTCAGGCTGTTGGCACATCGATCAATGCAATCGGCTATTCGAGTATCGGCCACCGTACTGCCGGCGTACGACCTGTGCCTGTTGGGCGCGAGGGCCAAGATTTTGTCGAAGCCAATGCCGCGAATGCTGCATCCGGTAGTTATCCGCTGTCCCGTTTTCTCTACATTTATCTGAACAAGCCGCCAAATGCTGATCTTCCACCGCTCGAAAAAGAATTTTTGAAATTGATCTTGTCTGAGAAGGGTCAGCTCTTGGTCAAGAGCGATGGCTACGTGCCCTTGCCAGTCGGGGTCGTGCGGTTAGGTCGCCAGAGTCTCGGGCTAGACAGCCCATGATTGACCCACCAACGCGACTTAGGCGAAAGACCGGAGAAAGCGAACTGGCACGAGTCAGAGGTAGTTATGAGCAAGGCTAACAACAGTGCTCTCACAGCAGCTGAGCGCCTGCGGAAGCAGGCCATAGGCCGGCGTAAATACCGCGAGACGCTCGATTGCGCCGCCACAGCGACCATTTCCCTTGGTGGTATTGGCATTCTCGCCACTCTGGTGATGCTTCTGGCATATCTGATATACGTAGTCCGCCCTCTGTTTGTTCCTGCTGAAATCTCTCCTGTGGCCACTTTCTCGACGGCGCCGTCTCAGGCAATGCGCTTATCGCCTGTGTTGCTGTCCATTGATGAGCGCTCAGAATTTGTGTTGCGTCTCGATCAAAGTGCCCAATTCAGCCTAATTGATCTGGGTAGTGAATCCATCGTTCAGACGAGCCGACTGCCGGTAGCGCAAAGCGCTGAAGTATCTGCAGTAGCCTTGTCAACCGGGGAGCGGACCATGATGGCGATTGGCCTCAATTCTGGCGAGGTCTTGCTAGTGTCGGCAGAATACGATACCGCGGCCAGGCCCGAAGCTGGAGCTCGCGACGTGTCTCCACTCCACTCTTATCCTTTTGGTCGTCTACCGCTGTTCACAATGTCGGAGCCCGTGAGTGGACTGGCAATCTCGCAACAGGGAGATGAAATTCAGGTCGTTGCGGTCGGAGCTAATGGTCAAATCGAACTGGCTACTGGTAAAAGGCAGAGCAGTCTGACGGCATTGCTCAACCCCTCATCTGTGCCAGAGTACGAATGGACTGTGGCAATATCCGAAGCACACGTCTCTGGCGCATCACGAGTCTTCATTGATGGGGATCATCAGCATGTATTCGCACTAGATTCGGATGGCCGCTTAATAGCATTCTCGATCCGCGGTTTACATGAGGGCGGGGCGGAATCCTTCAGCAGTGACGCTATTGCGAACCAACCCGGTAAGGTGGTGGATGCTGAGATGTTAGTGGGCGGTCGATCTTTGATGATTGCCGACGATCTGGGTCAGATCGGTCAATGGTTTTTTGATGTTAGAAGTGGAGAACTGCTCTTGCATCAAGCCAGAGTTTTTCTCGCTGCGCAGGTCCCGCTCCACCTGCTTGAAAGTGAACAAAGGCATAAAAATATCGGTGCGGTAGATATAGATGGCGTATTCAGGCTGTTCAATACCACAGCCGACCGATTGCTCGCAGAACAGGCGCTGGTTGGTGAGGGGATTGCAGCGATGACTATCTCACCGCGAGGTGATCTGTTGCTGACTGAATCTGAATCGGGCCAGTTCCTGACCTATCAGATAGACAGTCCTCATCCTGAAATTTCCTGGTCTGCGCTGTGGAAACGCGTCTGGTATGAAGGCTATCCTGATCCTGCCTTTGTCTGGCAATCATCTGCATCCGGGAATGTCTATGAGCCAAAATATTCGTTGATGCCCCTAACCTTTGGCACGCTGAAAGCGGCATTTTACGCCATGTTATTGGCCGCTCCTCTGGCAGTTTGTGGTGCGATTTTTACCGGTTACTTTATGGCTCCCGGCATGCGAAGGACAGTCAAACCGCTGGTGGAGCTTATGGAAGCCCTGCCCTCGGTTGTTCTGGGGTTTTTAGCTGGTCTGTGGCTCGCGCCATTTGTTGAAAAGAACCTTCTGGGGGTGTTTGTCCTCGTTATATTGCTGCCGGTGACCATTCTGACTGCCAGCGTGGCCTGGATGTTTTTTCCAAGACGGTTACGACACAGCATTCCTGAAGGCTGGGAGGCGGCCCTGCTGGTTCCCGTAATAATACTCATTAGCTGGTTTGCTATATGGGTTGCCGGGCCGTTTGAGTTCTGGCTTTTTGGAGGGGATATCAAAGCCTGGTTAGGGTCGGAACTCGGGCTCGCATATGACCAGCGCAATGCAATGATTGTCGGATTTGCCATGGGCTTCGCGGTGATACCGACTATTTTTTCGATTGCAGAGGACGCGATATTTACCGTGCCCAGGCAGTTGAGCAATGGATCGCTTGCTCTTGGAGCAACGCCTTGGCAAACCCTCGCTAAGGTGATTTTGCCCATGGCGAGCCCGGGCATATTCAGTGCTTTGATGATCGGATTCGGCAGGGCAGTTGGTGAGACCATGATCGTGCTGATGGCGACCGGAAACACGCCAATTATGGACATCAATATATTTGAAGGTATGCGGACGCTGGCCGCAAATATTGCAGTGGAAGTGCCCGAGACAGATGTGAACGGCAGCCACTACCGCGTGCTCTTTTTGTCGGCACTAGTGTTGTTTGCCTTTACCTTTTTAGTCAACACGATCGCTGAGTTGGTTCGGCAACGCTTGAGAAGGCGCTACAGTCTGATATGAGACGGAAGTTCAACAAATGGTCAAGGACCGGGACGCCTTGGATCTGGCTTAATGCGGGCGCGGTTGCGATCAGCATTATAATGGTCCTTGGCTTGCTCGGTGTGCTGACAGTGAATGGCCTGCGTCATTTTTGGCCCAACGAAGTGAGCCAGGGAAGTTACCTTGCGCCAGGATTCGAACCTACAGAGTTGATCGGCGAGGTTATCAGAACAGAGTGGGTTGCAGCAGAGGTTTTGATTGCTTCCGGTTTAAGTCTGGACCCAGGGCAGGAACTGTATCGAAGAGATCTCTGGAAATTAGGCAATCGGGACCTGAACGGCATTGACTTTGCTTGGGTTTTGTCGGATTTCGTTGTAGAGGTCTCAACACCTGAGCGAGTTGCGGCTTTTGAGCGGAAACAGGGCGGGGTCTTTTATGGCGCAATAAGTTCCTTGATATTGGGCGAGGATATAGACCCATCCATTGCACCGTTTGATGATCAGTCGCTGTGGACTCAGTTTCAATTGCGTCTTAATGAGGTTAGGAACCTGGATAAACAGATTCGGTCGATTCAGAGTGAGCAGCTCGCCAGAGCGACTAGCGATCTTGAACGGCTCAGATTGAGGGAGCGAGCCGCGATGTTGGATGGTGAGTTGAGCCCGACCCTGACTCAGCAATTTAGTGCTCAGCGTCTAGAAATACAGGTTGAACTGGCGAGCCTACAGCACCAGCTTAATCAGCTTTATGCTCAGATTGAGGGTGATAGCGTATTAGTGAGGGCATCAAATGATGTTGAGGTGTTGATACCCTTGGCTGAGATCGTTCGTGCATATCAGCCCAATAATCTGTCGCTGACTGGTAAGCTGTCAGTGTACAGTCAGCGATTGTGGGAGTTCCTGACGACCCAGCCACGGGAGGGCAACACGGAAGGAGGTGTCTCCCCTGCCATATTTGGCACCGTGGTCATGGTACTTCTGATGTCTCTTTTTGTGACTCCATTCGGTGTGATAGCTGCAGTATATTTGCGGGAATATGCCAAGCAAGGAATGACTACCCGCATAATCAGGGTCGCAGTGAATAACCTCGCCGGTGTCCCTTCTATCGTCTACGGCGTTTTTGGCCTCGGGTTTTTTGTATACCTCATTGGTGGTGAAATCGATCAGCTGTTCTACGCTGAAGCCCTACCCGCGCCCACTTTTGGTACGCCCGGGCTGCTATGGGCGGCCTTGACACTTGCCTTGCTCACCGTGCCGGTTGTCATCGTCGCGACGGAGGAGGGGCTCATGCGAATCCCCAGAAGCGTTCGGGAGGGCTCTTTGGCACTTGGTGCGACCAAGTTCGAGACGATCTGGCGGATAGTCTTACCTATGGTCAGCCCTGCTATGATGACCGGACTGATTTTGGCTATTGCCAGAGCCGCGGGAGAAGTTGCGCCTTTGATGCTGGTTGGTGTCGTAAAGCTAGCCCCCTCTCTGCCGGTGAATGGCATTTACCCTTATGTTCATCTGGACCAGCAATTCATGCATCTGGGTTTTCATATCTACGATGTGGGTTTCCAGAGTCCAAATATTGAAGCCGCTAGGCCATTGGTCTTCGCTACTGCTCTGTTGCTGGTTAGCGTGATCGCGATTCTTAATCTGACTGCAGCAGTGCTTCGCGACCGTTTGCGGGAAACCTACAGAAGTCTCGATGTATAATTACGGCTCGGGAAATTAATACATATGATCGAGAATATTGAGCGCGATTCGCAGGGCGAGGGCAGTTCTGCGATAGAGGCAAAAACTGAGTCCGATACCTGCATCGACATCGAAAAGCTGAATCTGTACTACAGCAAAGACATCCATGCGCTTCGGGATATCACTCTCAGCATCCCCAGGAACAAGGTGACGGCGTTTATTGGCCCCAGTGGTTGTGGCAAGTCTAGCCTATTGCGTTGTTTCAACCGTATGAATGACCTCATCGACGACTGTCATATCAAAGGTAAGGTCAGGATCTACGATCATGATATCTACGAAAAGAGAATTGATGTTGCAGATTTGCGTCGCCGGGTGGGCATGGTCTTTCAGAAACCCAATCCGTTTCCCAAGTCAGTTTACGAGAACGTCGCCTATGGGCTCAGAATTCAGGGCATTAATTCCCGCCGGATCCTAGATGAGGTCGTAGAGGATGCTCTTCGAGCAGCCGCGCTCTGGGATGAAGTGAAGGACAGGCTGGACGACAATGCCTTGGAGCTGTCCGGAGGCCAGCAACAGAGGCTGGTGATTGCGCGTACGATCGCTGTGGAGCCTGATGTTCTGCTGCTCGATGAGCCTGCTTCGTCTTTGGATCCTATCTCAACCTTGAGGATTGAAGAATTGATTAGTGAGCTGAGGGCCAACTACTCGATACTCATCGTAACTCACAACATGCAGCAGGCTGCTCGAGTGTCAGACTTCGCTGCGTTCATGGATATGGGTCGGTTGGTGGAATTTGACAGCACCAACATCTTGTTCACTAACCCTTCGGAAAGACAAACAGAAGACTATATTACCGGCAGATACGGCTGACAGATCGGATTCTCAAGGCAGAGTTTCGCGGTTCAGTGATATGATCCACAATTCAGAATGCTTCGATGCAAACAGTGCAGTTCAGCCACCTGGAATCAGACTCTATGGATGCAAGCACCAATAAACCTCGTTCCCATATTTCCCAACAGTTCAACACGGATCTGGAAGAGCTTAAGAAGCACATGCTGGAAATGGGTGGAATGGTTGAGAAACAGTTTTCGGGCGCCATGCAAGCTCTCATTGGAGCTGACAGCACATTGGGAGAGTTTATCGTCGCTGATGATGACTTGCTCGATCAGATGGAGATGAAGATCGATGAAGAGTGCAATCTGATCATAGCGAGACGCCAGCCCGCAGCGAGAGATTTGCGCCTGGTTCTGGCGATTGTCAAAGCCATACGTGACCTTGAGCGAATTGGAGATGAATCCTCGAAGATAGCCAAAGCAGCGATTAAGATGAGCGAGCAGGGTGAATTTCCGGAAGGAATCGTTGATCTGCGCAGCCTAGGGGACAAAGTCCAGCGGATGGTGAACAGGGCGCTAGATTCATTCGCCCGCTACGACGCAGATGCGGCGATTGCGGTTGTTCAAGAAGACAAGAGCGTAGACAATGACTACGCGATTGCCATGCGCTCTATGGTCACTTTCATGATGGAGGACCCCTCGACCATCAGCAAAGTTCTGAACGTGCTTTGGGCCCTGCGTGCGGTGGAAAGAGTCGGGGATCATGCTAAGAATATCTGCGAGCATGTGATCTATATGGTGGCGGGTACGGACGTACGCCACCTCAATCCCAACAAGATGTCTGCCAAAATCAACGCCTGAGTTCGGAACCGGTGCATTTATGACAGGTTCAGCTGGAAGCCGAGGTACGCAAGTTTTGATTGATTTTGCGTCAGGCGCAGCAACTCAGGCGGAAAATTAGTATTATCCGTTCCCTATTTCCTGCCATTTCTGGAGAGACCGAATCATGTTGATCACGCGACGATTAAGCCTGTTGCTAGTGGCTATCCTGTGGGCGGGCGCCCTGCAGGGACAGGGCATTCAGCAGACCAAAGGCTCGTTTCAGGACAAATTCCGTCAGCTGGATGAAGTGTTGCCTACAGCGAATGTTTACCGTAACGCTGCCGGAGCCCCTGGCCATGCATATTGGCAGCAGCAAGTTGACTACAAAATCGAGGCCGTCTTAGATGAAGACAACCAGCGCCTGTCGGCGACAGAGCTCATTCGCTATCAGAATAACTCTCCTGACACGCTGACTTATCTCTGGTTCCAGCTTGACCAGAATCGGTTTCGCTCAGATTCAATGGCGGAAATGAGCGGCACTTTCAACGGGTCCAGCCCTGATGCTGATAGCAATGATCCGGCGCGTATCAGTCTCGGTCAGTTAAGGGCGTTGCAATATCAGTCCGATGCCAACCTAGGGCATCAAATCAATGCTGTTTCAGACAGCCGGGAAAATGAGCTCGTTCATACCGTTGTTGGGACTCTCATGCGCGTTGACCTTCTGGAGCCGCTCGGGCCTGGCGATGACGTCGAGATGCGCATCGATTTTGAGTACAACATCGTCAATGGTGATGTGTTATCCCCACGAGGTGGTTATGAGCACTTCCTGGAAGATGAACGGGACGGAGGAAACTATATCTTTGCCCTCTCGCAGTGGTTTCCTCGCTTGGTTGCGTATACGGATTATGAAGGTTGGACAAATAAGGAGTTTCTTGGCTCCGGCGAATTCACGCTGGAATTCGGAGATTACGAAGTTTCCATGACCGTGCCGGCTGACCATATTGTGTCGGCAACGGGTGAGTTACAGAATCCCGGTGACGTGCTGACCCGGGAGCAGCGTGACCGGCTTGAGGAAGCAGTGAGCGCTGAGCGACCAGTTTACATTGTCACTCCGGATGAGGCGCTGGACAACGAGCGCGAAGGCAGTGCTCAGACTGCGACCTGGCGTTTCGCCGCTGAGAACGTTCGGGATTTTGCATGGGCCTCTTCTCGGAAGTTTATTTGGGATGCAAAAGGCCATCAGCAGCCCGGTGCTGATCAGGAAACCGTCATGGCAATGTCGTTTTACCCTAAAGAAGGCGGGACGCTCTGGTCAGACTACTCTACTGAGGTGGTAATCCATACCCTGGAGGTATACAGCCGGTTTTCCTTTGATTACCCCTATCCAACCGCGCAGTCGGTAAATGTAGGATTTGTGGGCGGTATGGAGTACCCGATGATCACTTTCAATGGGCCTCGGACTGAGCTGCAGGAAGATGGCTTCCGCACCTATTCCTTGGCGGAGAAGAGGTTCCTGATCGGTGTTGTGATTCATGAGATTGGTCATTTCTACTTTCCGATGATTGTTAACTCGGACGAGAGGCAGTGGACTTGGATGGACGAGGGGCTCAACAGTTATCTCGATTCGGTTGCGGGACGCGAGTGGGATGCGGAGATTCCCTGGGGGGTTGAGCCAAGGTATATTACCGATTATATGGAATCTCAGAACCAGGTTCCGGTCATGACGCAATCCGACAGCGTGCTCCGATTGGGTCCCAATGCGTACTCTAAACCTGCGACTGCAATCAACATCCTGAGAGAAACGATAATGGGCCGCGAGCTTTTTGATTTTGCGTTTAAAGAATATTCTCGACTATGGGCGTTTAAACGCCCGACTCCGGCAGACTTTTTCCGCACAATGGAAGAAGCTTCTGGCATCGATCTCGACTGGTTTTGGCGCGGCTGGTTTTATACTACTGATCATGTCGATATTGCTTTGGATCGCGTTTATGAGATGCGTATGGATACCGAGAATCCTGACATAGACTTTGCCCGCCAGCGCGAATTCGAGAAATCGCTGCCTCCAAGTGTTTATGTGGAACGAAATCGTCAGGAAGGTCGCCTGACTTGGGTTGAGAGAAATCCAGACGTCAGAGATTTCTATGACGACAATGACCAGTTCACCGTGACCAATGTCGAACGCAATCGCTACAGCAGCTTTTTGGAAGGGCTAGAGCCCTGGGAGCGAGCGGTGCTCGAGCGAGCAATTTCCGAAGATCTTCGCTATTACATTCTGGAGTTCTCAAATCAGGGTGGTTTGGTAATGCCCATCCTTCTGCAGTTTGACTATGCGGACGGCAGCAGTGAGGAGATGAGAATTCCTGCTGAAATCTGGCGGCGCTCACCTGCAACGGTGAAAAAGCTTGTGGTAACCGAGAAAGACATTGTCAGCATTGTCATTGATCCGCTGCAGGAAACTGCAGATGTCGACATAGAGAATAACCACTATCCACGCCGGATCATCCCGTCAAGAATTGAGTCTTTTAAGCGACAGGGTAGTGGTAGCCTGGTTGGTCGGGATATCATGCAGGACATAAAAACTGAGCTGTCCTCAGAGGAAGACGATGAAAGCCGCGGGGATGAGGAAACGGGGCAGTAGCATTATCATAGCCAACGGTTTGCGGGCTGTGCGTCGAGCAGTACTCCGGTTTGGCGGCGTTCTGCTTGGCGTGCTCGTGCTTTCGAACGGTGAAGCGCATCAGCAGAAGAATGCAGTCACTCGGATACTGTTCAATGAAAACACCGGCAACATTGAAGTCATGCACCGATTCTTCATACATGATGCCGAGCATGCGGCAGGATTGATTTTTGGCGAGCGACAGATGCTTGCGGAATCGCGCGAATCGCGGGAATTGTTCAGTAGCTATGTGATCAACCGTTTTTCAATTGAGGCAAGCTTTCGTGAAGGAAACTCCGAAGTGCTCGGCTTGTCTTACGTTGGAGAAGAGGTAGACGGGCAATTCCTCTGGGTCTATCAGGAAATACTCGCTCAAGATGACATCACTGGATTTGCAATTGTGAACCTCATGCTCCGGGATATCTGGTCGGATCAGTCAAATCTGGTCAATATCGAGAGAGATGGGAGAATTTACAGTCTCACATTCGACGGTTCGGCAGAAGTGCTTACCGTGAAGTTGGACGCTTGATCCGGGTTCTTTTTGTCATCGGTCTTGGGTTAGTCTCTACCGATCATTCTGGAAAAAATCATTTCTCTGTTGGCAGGCACGAGCGTGATTGTCTTTAAATATTTGTCAAGACAGATTCTGCAAACTGCATCAGTGGTGACTTCTGCTCTGCTTTTCGTAGTGCTGACTGGACGCTTCGTCCAGTATCTGGCCGAGGCGATTGCTGGAGAGAAAGCGCCAGACATTCTGCTTTTGCTCATTCTGTACCGGATTCCTGAGTTTCTGCTCGTGATCGTGCCTCTGGCGTTCTTTCTGGCCATTATTCTGGCCTTTGGACGCATGTATGGCGATAACGAAATGGTGGTACTTCTGAGTGCGGGATACAGTCAGAGTCGCATCTTGATGAACGTAATGGGGATTGCCGCATTGATCACGGCACTTATGGCAGTACTAGCATTCTATCTCGCTCCAATGGGCCTGAAAGCAAGTGAGCAGATCAGCTTGGCTCAAGATGAGTTGACGGAAGTGGATCTGATTGTTGCTGGTCAGTTTCAAACCTTTGGTGGCGGAGAAAGGGTGACCTATGCGGAAAAGATTTTGAGTGCCAGCGGAGGTGAGCGTGTGCTGGCTAATGTTTTTGTCGCGCTGACACCAGCAGGGCAGGCATCCGGAGAGCCGCCAAAAATCATTCTTGCCGACAGTGCACGACCAGAAATTGACCAAGCGACTAGTGCGCGCTTCATGCGACTTGAGAACGTGTTGCAATATGACGGAACGCCGGGTTCGGGGGGATTCCGAGTAGGTCAGTTCGACGCTCAGGCTATCCGACTGCCTCCTCCCCCTGAGTTTGATGAAGTGCTGGAGGAGTCTACGTTGAGTACCTGGTCGCTACTTTATTCTGACGACATTGCGTATCGTGCAGAACTGCAATGGCGCATTTCTGTGCTGCTTTTGGTTCCAGTGATTGCTTTGATCGCTGTGCCGATGAGCCGCGTCAGCCCTCGCCAGGGGCGCTTCACAAGACTATTCCCGGCTGTGCTTGTTTACCTTGGCTATTTTATTGCCTTGGAATTCTGCCGCGACCGTATGGCTGACGGAGATCTCAGCCCTGCGTTCGGACTCTGGTGGGTGCATGNGTCTGTTTNCAGTGGCAGGANNTGTCCTCTTTCNTGNNGGCCCNGAAGGTTTCAGGTTGAGGCTGCCTCAGNCAGCATGAANCTNCTGGANCGGCATATCAGTCAGGCNGTGNTGCTCGCNATGNTNGTGGTACTTGGNGTCGTAGTNNNNCTGGATNTCATTTTTTCNCTNGTTGATGAGTTGGGTGANGCNGGNGTNAATTATCATGCNGGCAANGCTGTGATGTTTNTTCTNNTGACAACNCCTACCAGNNTGTATGAGTTGCTNCCTTACGCCGCNCTNGGNGGTGCCCTGATNGGTCTGGGTGTTCTCGCTTCCAATAATGAGCTGGTTGTGATGCAGTCAGCCGGCGTCCANAAGTGGCGNATNGTGNGTGCNGTTCTGAAGCCGACTTTTNTCGTCATGNTGCTGAGTCTGNTTATCGGNGAATTTGTCTCACCNCCGCTNGAGCANATTGCNAATNCGAACAAGGCAGTCCAGCTGAGTGGGTCGACCTCGATNNATTCCGAGGCAGGAACCTGGCNCAAGATCGGCNATGANTACATCCANATNAATGCCATTGCNCCGGGAGGTNAGCAGCTGATTGGCGTGAGCAGATATCGCGTTAACGAACGACGTGAATTGGAGTCTGCCAGCTTCGCGGAGTCTGGCGAATATGTCTCCTCGGCGGATGGCGGCTATTGGCGTATGGTGAATGTGAGCCTTAGCCTGTTCGCCGACACGGAGGTTATCACCAGCCGGTATCTTCAAGAGCATTGGCAGGCCGACCTGTCTCCGGAGTTGCTTAGTGTGTTGCTAGTGGAGCCGGATAAACAGTCGCTCTCCGGCCTATACCGTTTCGCTCAATTCTTTTCCTCAGAAGGGCTGGACAGCGGTGTTTACTTTCTCGCGTTCTGGAAAAAATTGCTGCAGCCGCTGTCCACTCTGGCACTGGTTGTGCTCGCGATTTCTTTTGTATTCGGACCGCTGCGGGAGGCAACCATGGGTTTTCGGATCTTCGTTGCGATTGGCACCGGGTTGGCGTTCACTTTGGTACAGCGCATGATGGAACCGGTGAGCCTGATCTATGGCATCAGTCCGCTGATGGCAGTGCTCACGCCGGTGGCTTTATGTGCGCTCGGCGGCGCTTTTCTGATGCGACGGGTTGCCTGAGAGATGGTATTGAAAAGTTACTTTTTCTTGCGGGAATTCTGATGTCTGAAGCCAAACCCATTTATATCTCATACGCAGGCCCTTCTTTGCTGGAGACGCCATTACTGAACAAGGGGTCAGCGTTTTCTCATGAGGAGCGACGTAGATTCAATTTGATTGGTCTGTTGCCTCCTGTTTATGAAACTATCGAGGAGCAGGTTGAACGTTGCTATCAGCAGTACAGGAGTTTTGACGAACCTATCAACAAGCATATTTACTTGCGGGCCGTTCAGGACAACAACGAGACGTTATTCTATCGCCTGTTGTCAGAGCATCTAGTGGAAATGCTCCCGATCATTTATACGCCTACTGTCGGTGATGCCTGTGAGCATTTCTCTGACATCTATCGCAGTGCGCGTGGCATCTTTGTTTCTTATGACGATCGTGAATCTCTGGATGAGATTTTGCGTAGCGTTACCAAGGATAAAGTTAAGGTAGTGGTGGTGACCGACGGGGAACGGGTGCTGGGACTGGGCGACCAGGGGGTTGGCGGCATGGGTATTGCGATTGGCAAGCTGTCCCTATACACCGCCTGTGGTGGTATCTCTCCGGCTTACACGTTGCCGGTTGCACTTGATGTGGGCACAAACAATCGGCAGGCCCTGGAAGATCCAATGTATATGGGGCGACGGTCACCCAGAATAAGCGCTTCTGAATATAGCGCATTTGTCGACGGTTTTATCGACGCTCTGCAGGCGCGGTGGCCGGGAGTTTTGATCCAGTTCGAGGATTTTGCCCAGCCCAATGCCATGCCTATGCTGCAGCGGCATCGGGAGCGGGTGTGCTGTTTTAATGATGATATTCAAGGAACAGCCGCGATTACACTGGGTTCATTGCTGGCAGCCTGTAGGAAAAAGGGTGAGCAGCTGTGTGACCAGCGGCTTGTCCTTGTGGGAGCCGGGTCCGCTGGCTGTGGCATCGCCGAATTGATCATATCGGCAATGGTTGAGCAGGGTCTCGACGATAGGGCTGCCCGTCGACAGATTTTTATGGTGGACAGGGAAGGATTACTTGTGGAGGGCTCTAAAAATCTGAGAGATTTTCAGGCGCGCCTAGTTCAGAGTCGGAGCGAAATCGCTTCCTGGTCACTAACTGAACCGGGCCCGAATCCCGGTTTATATGATGTTATGATCAATGCCGACGCGTCGGTGCTGATCGGTGCATCGGGCATTTCGGGTCTGTTCAAGGAAGCTGTGATAAAGGCTATGCATGACACTTGTCCAACTCCTATTATATTTCCTCTCAGTAATCCCTCGAAACTGGTCGAGGCGCACCCTGCAGACGTGCTGAAGTGGACCAAAGGCCAGGCAATCGTCGCTACCGGAAGCCCTTTTGACCGGGTCGACTTTGAGGGCCGCAGCTTCGAGATTTCCCAGTGCAACAACAGCTATATTTTCCCGGGGGTCGGCCTGGGGGTGATTTCTGCTATGGCATCGAGAGTGACAGATAAGATGCTCATGGTCGCTAGCAAAACGCTCGCGGATTTTGCGCCATCGGAGGATGCCCCTGAAGACGGCATCCTGCCACCGCTCACCTCACTGACGGAAATAAGCAAGGAGATCGCGTTGGCTGTTGCTCGCGTCGCTCAGGACGAAGGTTGGGCGCTTCGTACGAGTGAGGAAGAACTCAAAGGCCACATTGAGCGAAATTTCTGGAAGCCGGAATACCGCGAGTATCGCCGCGTAGCGATGCGCGCAAGATAGCTCAGCGTGACTGCTGTACTAGGCGAAGACCTCTGGTGGCGTCTAAAACAGCGGCGCGTTCTGGCGAAGTGAATCTTCAAGCTTGATGTCATCCAGACCGATCTGATTGAACGGATCTTCCATGTCGTCTCAGACGTTGTGTTGACGCCTTGTCCCCATCAAATTAAAAATCCAGTCAAAGTTCTCTGATTTGGACCTTGCGAAACCGTATCTCACCGCGGGCCCACTGAAGGGCAACAGGGCCACTGACGAGCTTGTCGTCTCTCACGTCAACGGTTTGCTCATTATTAAATTCCACAATGAGATGGTCGCCTTCCATCACAATTCGGTAGATATTCCAGCGGTCACCCGCTTTAGGTAATGGTTGAGAAACTGGCGCCACATGTACGATACCTCCCGTGCCGTAGTTGGCTTCAGGGCGCTGATCGAAAATGTTGGCCTCATAGCAGTCGCGATCCGTGATCCGCTCGGGGTTTTGACATCGAAGATAAATTCCACTGTTGGCATCATGGGATGCCCAGAATTCGACCCGAATCTCAAAATTGTCGTAGCTTTGCTTGCTGACCAGCCAAGAAGCTCCGCTGCCTCGGGTCGCGCGTATGGAAGCCATCTCGGCAGTCCAGTTCGCATCCCCGAGCAGAGTGAAATTTTCAATTCCCTCAGTTCCGTCGATCAGAGTGATCCATTCACCCTGAGCAGTCGCGTTTGCTGCAGTTAAGCTGGCCACGACAAAAAAAGTCACGCATAAGCGCTGGCGAATCAGCATGGTAAAGTCTGCACGGTTCATGATGGCCCCTGTGATTGAATAGATATTTGTTTTATTAGTAGAGAGTATCGCTTTATGGCCTGCAAATTCAACGCCGGGGCACTTGACTGAATTACGTCTCTCGAGGCTGAAAATGGGCGAGATAAGCCGGTCAAGAAGGAGTATAATTCAGTCTACAGGATCGAAGAAATAGAGGTAGCATGGCTGCCGATTATCTGGAGGATTTGGCATGATCTACAGCAAGAAGCTGTTTCTGGGGGTCGCAATTCTTGGCCTTTCATTGGGCTACTCAATGTCAGGCTTGGCTCAGGGAGGCAAGCCGCCTGAACTGAGTGGCACCTGGACGAACGCATCCCGAACAAGCCTCTCCCGGCCACGAGGAGTGGAAGACCTCGTGGTCAGTGCTGAGCAGGCGACGCAACTCGTGGCTGGCATGGGTTTGGCGGGCATCTCTGCAGAAAATATCGCAAATGGTCCGGCTGTCGATCCCGAGACTGGAGCCCCACCGGCCGGTGCACAGGACTTTGGTCTGCGCGGTTATAATTTGTTCTGGACCGACCCGGGCTCCACCCTGGCCTTCGTGAAAGGAGAATTCAGGACGTCGTATATAATTGATCCTCCTAATGGCCGCATTCCGCGGGCTGAGCAACCCACGCCAGATTGGGATGTGCGTAACTACGGTGCCCGATATCTGACCGGCGTAGGAGTCGATGACGGTCCGGAGGCGTTCCCACTGGCTGAGCGCTGTCTCTTGGGTTTTGGCAATACGGCCGGCCCAGGGATGATGGGCACGCTATATAACAGCACTTATGAAATCGTGCAGTCAGATGATTATGTGATTATCGCTGTCGAAATGGCTCATGACGCCCGCATTATTCCGGTGTTTGATTCGGCTGAAGAGGCTCGTGCAAATCACCGCCCGGCAGCGCTCAAGCAGTGGCTGGGCGATTCAGTTGGCTGGTACGAGGACAGCATGCTGCTGGTGGAAACCGTCAACATCAACCCAAAACAAATGGCTGAGAGCGCTGTGCCAATAACCGCACAAGGCCGCATTGTAGAGCGCTTTGAGCGATACTCAGACACTGAGATCGTCTATCAGTTCACTGTAGAGGACGACAACCTCTATCTGCAGCCCTGGACGGCGGAGTTGAGCTTCCATGAAATGGAGGGCGAAATGTATGAGTATGCCTGTCATGAAGGCAATCATGCGATGCCCGGCATGCTGGCCGGTGCCCGACGCTTGGAATTAGAGGGAGAGATCGGTTCTGACGACGACTAACTATCTCAATCACACATTTCTCTCAGGGCCCAACTCGCGTGCTGCCGGTTGGGCTCTTTGCTTTGCAGGCAGGTGCGCCTGGCTGACCGGCATTGTTTTTGTCTTCGCTTGGCTCTACGAGCGAATTTTCCGGAGATTCTTATGATGTGGCACATCCTCCTTATTATTTCTGCACTAGTGGGTGCTTTCGCGAGCGCAGATGAACACCGTGATACTTTTGTAAATACCGATGTCTTTGAGCTGGAAGTCGCGATGGATCCGCAGATTTCGCCCGATGGAAGCAAGATTGCCTATGTAAGAGCCGCCAATGACATTATGACTGATAGTACTCGCAACAATATCTGGCTGGTCAGTTCGGACGGCACCGATCACCGGCCTCTCTTATCGGGTACTGCCTTTTACTCCAATCCACGCTGGTCCCATGATGGGAACCGCCTGGCCTATTTGTCCAGTGCAGAAGGCAGAGGTCCGCAACTTTATGTTCGCTGGATGGACACCGGACAAACGGCCCTGCTGAGTAATCTGCAAAACGCGCCGAGAGGGATTTCCTGGTCCCCGGACGATTCCCAGATTGCTTTTTCAGCGCTGGTTGTCACCGAGCAGGATCAGCTCGCGACTGCGCCAGCCATGCCGGAGGGCGCTGATTGGGCCCCGGGAGTCAAAGTCATCAGTGATTTGAATTACCGTGCTGACGGACGCGGTTACCTCGAATCCGGCTATTCTCAGATTTTCCTGCTGCCGGCCGAAGGTGGAACGCCGCGGCAGATTACCCAAGGCGAGTTCAATCACGGGGGAAAATTGGTTTGGACGCCAGACGGGAATGCAATCATCTTCTCAGCCAATCGTAATGAAGATTGGCGAGAACGCGAGCGCAATAGTGACTTGTGGTCGGTGAACTACCTTACAGGGGAAATGCGACAGTTAACCGATCGGAATGGGCCTGATTACGCCCCGAGCCTCTCGCCCGATGGCAGTCGCCTAGTCTACCTGGGCTATGAGGACCGTTTAATGGGTTATCACAATTCACAGGTCAGTATTCTCGATCTGAACAGTGGTAAGATTACACAGCTTACTGAGGGCCTGGACAGGTCGATTGAATTGGTCGAATGGGCGGGCAATTCCAGCCAGCTGCTGATCTCATTTGACGATTTCGGGAAGCGCAAAATCGCCTCTGTCGACATGGCAGGGAGTCTGCGCCCGCTTGTGTCTGATGTTGGCAGCGCGGGCATATCGCGTCCCTACACAAGCGGGAATTTTACCGTTTCAGACAATGGAGCTTATGCTTTTACATCAGGTGGCCCTGACCGTCCAGCCGATGTGGCAGTGGGGCATGATGACAGCACGACTCGGCTTACCGACCTCAACGCCGACCTCCTCGATCACAAAACACTTGGTGAGGTGAGAGAAATCAGCTGGCGCTCCTCAGTGGGTGACCATGATATTTATGGTTGGCTGGTGACCCCGCCCGGATTTGATGAGGCGCAGGATTATCCGCTGCTGCTGGAAATTCATGGAGGACCGTTTACCGCCTATGGCCCTCATTTCTCAACGGAAGTCCAACTCTATGCGGCAGCTGGTTATGTTGTGCTTTATACCAACCCGAGAGGGTCCACTAGCTATGGTTACGAATTTGCCAACGAGATTCATCACAATTACCCCAGTCAGGATTACGACGATCTGATGTCGGGAGTCGATGCGGTGATCGACATGGGCTTCATTGACGAGGAACAGCTTTTCGTGACCGGTGGATCCGGTGGCGGTGTACTCACTGCTTGGATTGTCGGTAACACTGATCGTTTTGCCGCGGCGGCGGTTGCCAAGCCGGTAATTAACTGGATAAGCCATGCTCTATACAGTGATATTCCGGAAGGGGTGACCCGTTACTGGTTCGAACAGTTGCCTTGGGAAGATTTTGACGCTTACTGGGCCCGTTCACCGCTGTCGCTTGTAGGGAATGTCACTACCCCGACTCTTTTGATCACCGGGGAAGCAGACTATCGCACGCCGATTGCTGAGTCTGAGCAGTATTTTCAGGCGCTAAAAATGCGGCAGGTTGATACTGCGATGGTGCGAGTGCCAGAGGCATCCCACGGAATTGCCAGTCGACCTTCTCACCAAATCGCCAAGGTAGACAATATTCTTGCATGGTTTGCACGTTATCGAACCGCCGATCAGGAGTGAGCGTCAGCCGCTTGCTCCCCCTCAGCCAAAAATAGCCAGCACCAATTGATGGATAAAAATCAGTCTTTTTTCGAGCTCAGTCTGGGATTCCAGCTAGCCGCTGAAAGTTAAATGTTGGACGTCCAGATTTGCTAATATAGCAGGTGATAGCCGACCAACAGGCTGCGTTGGCAGAATGCCGCATCTTCTTCTGCGCACATCAGAGCCGATTTATACCTGCGAGAAAATCGGGCTTCAGCCTCAGACGATCAAACTGTGCCCGTCCCGTCTCATCATAATGCCCAAGGTCAGATGAGCAGGTTCCCAGTTTCCTTACCCAGATAAACATTTTGCAGCTCGTTGGACTTCAGAATCCGCTGCAGGGGTTCTCCGGCGTAGTCATGATGAGCGCTGCTGTAGGGGACAGACATAACGTTGGCGATAACGTCAATGTTGTAGTGTCCAAGTTGTTTCAGGAACTCTTCAAGAGTTTTAGTGGCATAGCCAACACTGAATAGCGTCATTGACGAATTACCAGTACATCGAGCTTTACTCGTTCATGATAGCAGTTCTTTTTGGGGCTTTAGCGTTATTAGATGAAAACTAACATACTGATATTATTCGTATAAATATTGAAATACGTTATATAACATGCTACACAACGAATTTGCTGATCCTTCCTGGAGAGACCATGCCCCTAAGCGCAGCCGACTTGGCCGCGATCAGTCTCAGCCTGCAACTGGCTACCGTGACAACTTGCATTTTGCTGCTGTTGGGCACTCCGCTGGCATGGTGGCTTTCGCGCACTGGTTCATGGCTAAAAGGCCCTGTCGCGGCGGTCGTTGCCTTGCCCCTGGTTTTGCCGCCTACGGTTCTGGGGTTCTATCTGCTCATGGCCACAAGCCCAAACGGGCCGGTTGGTCGTCTGACTGAATCCCTCGGCCTGGGGGCGCTGCCTTTCACATTCTGGGGGCTCGTGGTCGGTTCTGTGTGCTACTCCATGCCATTCGTTGTGCAGCCGCTACAGAATGCATTTTCTGCCATCGGGCAACGTCCGCTGGAGATGGCCGCGACCCTTCGGGCGGATGCCAAGGATCGCTTTTTCAATATTGTTCTGCCCATGGCTTTGCCTGGGTTCATCTCTGCCAGTGTATTGGGCTTTGCGCACACGCTAGGGGAATTCGGTGTAGTGCTGATGATTGGGGGCAATATCCCCGGTGAGACCCGAGTGGTTTCGGTGCAGATCTATGATCATGTCGAGGCTTTGGATTATGCACATGCCCACTGGCTGGCAGGTGGCATGATCGTGTTTTCGTTCCTCATCTTACTCTTGCTTTATCTGACTTCAGACAAGGTAGCCGTGGGCAGCCTGCAACTTCGTAGTTGAATGAGGCCTCTGTTATGAATACAGCGCCCGATCACAATCGGCTGATAGAAGCGAAATTCAGCGTAAATCTTTCGAAACCCCTGTGTTGTGGAGGAGCATCGCGCTTTGAGCTCGTCATTGATGAGCAGCTTGCCGCCCATGGGGTCACTGCGATTTTTGGTCCATCCGGTTGCGGTAAAACCACTTTGCTGCGGGCGCTGGCAGGCCTTCAGCCGATTCACAGCGGATTGCTCCGGGTCGCAGGGGTTGCATGGCATGATCAAGCAGGGTCTTTGCAAGCACATCAGCGTCCGGTCGGATTCGTTTTCCAGGAGGCAAGCCTGTTCGAGCACTTGAGCGTTGCGGGCAACCTAGAATTTGCGCGCAAGCGGGCACCTGAGAGACTCGGACCCACGCAAATCCAAGAGATCAGAGAATTTCTGGAAATTGATCAATTGCTGCCGCAGAAACCTGCTCAGCTGTCCGGAGGGGAACGCCAGCGCGTCGCCATAGCCCGAGCCTTGTTGGTCAGGCCCCAACTCTTGTTGATGGACGAGCCTTTGGCTGCTCTAGATCAGACGCGCAAGCGGGAGATCCTGCCTTTTTTAGATCGCCTGAAATCGGAGTTGGATCTTCCCATTATCTACGTCACTCATGCGTTAGATGAAGTCACCCGTCTCGCAGACGATCTGCTGATCATGGAGAAGGGGCGTGTTAGGGCCAGCGGTCCGGTCGATGAAGTTTTGACGCGGCTTGATGTGCCGGGGATGCTGGGCGAGGAGGCCGGGGCAGTGGTGGAAGGCAGTGTAACTGAACGTGACTCGCAGTGGCAGCTATTGAGGGTGGATTTTAACGGCGGTCATTTATGGCTCAGGGACAGTGGTGAAGCGATTGGCCAGTGCGCTCGTATCAGAATCCTCGCTAGAGACGTCAGCCTGTCTCTTGCCGATGAGCAGGCAAGCAGTATTTTGAATAGATTACCGGCAAGGGTGATTGATATGGCGGGTGATACAGACCGTGCTATGCAGATGGTGCGACTGGCGATGGGAGAAACTACGTTACTGGCGCGGATTTCGAAAAAATCGGCTTCTCAGCTCAAGCTTCACCAAAATCAGCGGCTGTGGGTGCAGATTAAATCTGTGGCTGTTCTGCATTGACCCAAATCTCGCGTCAGGCTTTATGGTAGCATTAAGATGATTGAAGATGCTTTGAACAACGCGCAGACAGGCTTGCCAAGCGTGAGTTCCATCTTTTCAATGCTCGAGGTTGTAACCATGGCCGTTATGGTCTTGCCATCACCCAGATCCAGAGTGACTTCAGCGTTCACCCCGCCTCGCGTGATCTGGCTCACCACACCGCTTAGCTGATTTCGAGCGCTGGTCCTGATAGTAAGATCCTCGCTAAGTAACACCCAAGAGGACTTGATCAGTGCGAGAGACTCGCAGCCTTGTTTCAGTTCCATGCGATCTGCGCTGTCGTTAGTGATTATCGCAACAAGGCTGATCGCATCGCTCAGAGCCAGTTCAATCTCGCTGTTTACAGCGCCCCGGGAAATTCGCGTGACGCGACCGCGATACTGATTTCTCGCACTGGACTTCAGCTGCCCAGAATGCAGGAACTGGGCGACATCTTCCACATGCTGCACCTTCTCGCCGAGCCGCTTTACAAATTCCGCATGTTCCTCTTGTAAGGCGTTAAAGCCAGAGAGCACCTGATGCCCAAATTCGGTTAATTCTGTGCCACCTCCCTTGGCCCCCCCCGCTGAACGAATTACCAGCGGTCTGCTTGAAAGATTGTTCATGGCGTCAATCCGATCCCAGGCAGTCTTATAGCTGATACCAATGAGTCTGGCTGCACCGCTGATTGATCCGGCGCTGACTATCGCGCCCAGTAGTGCAATCTGATTTTGAGGAAAAGATCGCTGTTCACCGTGTTGAAGAAACAGATTTGCCTTGAGGATGGGACGCTTGGGTGGGGCAGGGCTCATGGTGTCAATGCCATTGATAACCGCTTTGCGCTCAGCGCAGACCGAACCATGGTCGGAGTCGGGTGCCAAGGCCGCTGCCAACAAAAGCTGCCGCAAACCACAACCATCCGTGCAGGCTCGTGGAAGAAATACCGCCAAAATAGGCCCCGATATTGCAACCATAGGCAACTCGGGCACCGTAGCCAAGAAGTAATCCTCCCAACATCGCGGCGAGCAGGGACCTTGCCGGAATGCGAAAAGACGGTGAGAACCTA
>PBTW01000012.1 GCA_002729315.1 Gammaproteobacteria bacterium | reverse complement strand
CATGTCCCCAAAGTAGACCTGTGGATTTTTGTCTTTTTCGATTCCACTACTCTCTGGGAATGAGAATTCCTTGTTGCGTTGTTTTTATTCTTCTGATTTTGAAATCCGACCTCCACGCTCAATTGTCTCCTTCTCTCTCAGAGATGAAATGGAACATCAACAATGAGGAGCGCACCGCGTTGGTGCATCTGCCGGAGTTGAAAGAAGGATCCACTGCGCCATTGGTGTTTGTGTGGCATGGTCACGGTGGAAGATCTCAAGGTGCTGCGCGTCAGTTTGGGATCCATAAAGAGTGGCCCAAGGCCATTGTTGTTTACCCTCAGGGACTTCCAACGCCGAGCAAACTTACTGACCCAGAGGGCTTGCGTTCCGGGTGGAACCCCGGAGGACCGGCCGAGACAAACCGTGACCTCCAATTCTTTGATGTCATGCTTGAGGATCTGATCAGCAAAGGGATTGTTGATGTTGAAATGGTGTACGCGACTGGCCATTCCAATGGCGGGGGATTCACGTACAACCTTCTTATAGAACGTGGAAAGCGATTGGGGGCCATCGCCCCTTCTTCCTCGGCTTCATCCCGTCATCGAGGTCGCACGTTTCCCAAAATTCCAATCTTTCACCTGGCCGGTCGGAACGACCGTCTTGTCAAAATAGAATGGCAAAAGGCCACCATTGATTATCTCCANCGTCTCTACGAGTGCGGATTTTCAAAACAATGGGGCGGACGTTCTGACTGCACGAAGTACACGTCCCAGTCTGGAAATGTTCTTGTGACCTGTGTGCACGAAGGAACGCACAAAATGCCGAGCGATGCAGGATCTTTGATTGTTCGTTTTTTTCAGGAGCACGCGGGGTCGGTACGCATGCGTCGAAGCCCGATCGAAGCATCAAACATTGGATCCACTCANAAGGGCNAGGGTGCCCTTGGAGGTCCAACCCTTTATGAACTCCGTACGTACACCGCAGCCGAAGGCAAGTTGAGCGATTTAGAGTCTCGTTTTCGTGACCACACAATGGACCTTTTTGAGCGCCATGGCATCAGAAACATTGCCTACTGGAAACCTACGGATACACCGAACACCCTGGTGTACTTGGTTGGCCATCGAGATCGTGCTTCAGCCACTCAATCTTGGCGTCTTTTTATGAACGACCCAGAATGGAGAGTCGTTTTCAATAACTCCCGGGTTGATGGGCCACTGGTNGTGAACATTGAGTCTGTCTTTCTCCGGTCGACCGACTATTCGCCGATGCCTTGAGGACCGCGGTGCGGTCCAAGCCACGGCGCAACTCGAATCACAGCAACGACCAGTTGGGACGATTGGCTCAGATTGGTTGTTTTCTCAGTTGGACCCAAACTGCTTCTTGGCAAGACGACCCTTCATCCGTTGTCGGGCTGGTCGGAAACGAGGGCAGTATTTGGAAGGAAAGCGCATGAGTCTTCTGTCTTGGTCGAATTGATCATTCCTTGGGGCGACACTTATGCCAAGTACAGTTCTTTTTGCTAAAATCAGATGATTTTGCTCCGAAAGGCTGTTTTGAAAGAAAAAAAATACCGGTCCCAAGTTTCCAACGTCCTGATTGTCGGTTCGGGAGGGGCCGGTCTTCGGGCCGCCATCGCGGCCCACGAAGCAGGTGCTGACGTTCGGATTTTGGGGAAAAGGATTCGAAATGATGCCCACACCGTCTTGGCGGCTGGAGGCATCAATGCGGCGCTGGCCAATGTTGACCCTGAAGATACTTGGGAGCAACATTTTGTCGATACCTACGAAGAGGGATACCACATCGCTGATCCGCGGGCCGTAGAACTTTTGGTTCAGGAGGCCCCAGACCGTGTGCTTGAGATCGATTCTTGGGGCGCTCCATTTGCAAAAACAGAAGACGGTCTTTTGGACCAAAGATATTTCGGTGCCCACCGGTACCGGCGGACCTGTTACGCCGGCGACTACACCGGGCGGGCGGTTCTGAATGCCTTGACTCGCAGGGTTCTCGACCTTGGTATCGAGATCGTCGACATGCAATATGTCTCAAAGCTTCTTGTTGACACAACAAATGGGACCCCAGAATGCTTTGGTGCATTGGCTTTTGACATCAATAGTGGAAAGCGGACCGCCTATCTCGCCGACTCGGTTGTGCTCGCCGCAGGAGGACACACCCGAATTTGGCGTATCAGTTCATCCCGTAGAGATGAAAACACTGGAGACGCTATGCGTCTTGCTCTGCAGGCAGGATGCCAACTGGGGGACATGGAGCTGGTGCAATTCCACCCCACAGGGATGGTGGCACCCGAAGAGCTTGCCGGAACATTGGTGACCGAAGCAGTACGGGGTGAAGGCGGCCACCTGTTGAATTCGCAAGGCGAGCGATACATGTACAACTATGACGCCAAGCGAGCAGAGCTCTCCACGCGAGACCGAGTCGCGCTGGCAAACTTCACGGAAATTATGGAGGGCCGGGGAACCGAGCGGGGCGGGGTGCTTCTGGATATTTCGCACAAAAGCAAAGAGCACATTCTCGAAAAGTTGCCCCGNATGTACCGGCAATTTATGGAATCTCAAATGCTGGATATCTCCAAATCCCCCATGGAGGTCGCGCCGACCGCTCACTATTCCATGGGCGGGGTCGTTGTGGAACCAGACTCTCACGCCACGCGGGTCAAAGGTCTCTTTGCGGCTGGAGAATGCACGACGGGTGTCCACGGTGCGAATCGTTTGGGGGGCAATTCCCTGGCTGAGATATTGGTTTTTGGAAAGAGGGCGGGGGAGCACGCCGCGCTGTACTCAGACAATTTGGAACTGCCGAAGAGAAGTCGAAATGTTATTGCGGAGGCTTCGGACGAATTGGACCGTCTGACCAGTAAAGGGGATGAGCTTGCGCGGCCGATGCAAAGGTCTGTTCGAAACACGATGTGGAAAAAATGCGGAGTTCTCCGAGACGAAGCATCCCTCCAAGAAGGCATCTCTGACATACAGCAACTGAAAGAGGCATCCCAAAACGTTGATGTTCGTCCGAGTGCCGAAGGGTTCGGAGACCTGGCGTTGGCTCTTGATCTATTGGGTTCACTTGACAGTGCAGAAGCAACACTTCGCTGTGCCTTGGAGAGAAAAGAAAGCCGAGGTTCCCACCAGAGGTCGGATTACCCAGAGACCAGTGACGCGCAAAGAGTGAACTACGTTGTTTCTCTTGCCGATGATGGGAAGCAACGGATCGAGTCGCACCCCGTTCCACCAGTGCCAGAGAAGCTGCAAGGCCNCTTTANGGACTATTCCGAGCCATCTGTCGATGGTCGACTGCTTGAGTAGGCGGCACAAATTTCAATCATGAATAGTCTTGAGACAGTGACGCAACATCTGGCCTCGGCCTGTCTTCTCGATTATCTGTGCTTGAACCGAGATANATAATTCCNGCCACTTTTTCTTCTGATTTGACTTTCATTTCGTTTAAGAACACTGGATCTTTGGCGACTTTTCCGGTGAGCCATACGCCGTCATACCCATAAGCATTTGCGGCATGCAGAAGGTTCATGCAAACCGCACCTACGCTTAAGTCCTGCTCGTAGCTGGTGATTTTCTCATGGGTCTTGTTGCAGCCGATGACCACCACCAGACAAGGTGTATCAAAAAAGATTCGCGGTTGTTCTGCTCCGGCGAATGGAGTTGGGTGAAGTGAATCTTGTAGTTTCNTTTCGAGCTCTNGCACGGCGGACGANCGAACGACCACAAAACGCCATGGCGTGAGNCTGCCATAATCTGGCGTTCTGCACGCGAGCTTTAGTATTTCATACAAATGTTCGNTACTTGGGCCAGGATCTTTNAGACTTCGTTTGCTTGCAGANCGTCGCCCGCCAAGATACGACCGTAGGTTGAATTCTTCGGATTTGCTCATTTCATTGAAGCCTAATTGATTGGTGAGTGATTGGAATCNTTTGACCGACCGCCTCAGGTTCGAATTCGGACNGGANCCAGTGAGAATGGGGTCTCAGATCCANGCGAATGTTTTGAAGACTCATTNCAAAATAGCGATCGGCCAGGCTGGGCAATGGCTCCGAGGGGCTTTCTTCAGCGTTTCCCTCATCCNCTCAAATTGATAACATTTTGCACCTATGAACCCATCACATTCTTTGAGCACATTTGCATTTTGTATCTGTGGGCTGATCACTGTTTCGTCGAACGCACAGCATTTTGCACCGCCGCCAAGTCCAGACTTTTCCGGCGGGATGCTTTCCGGCGAGCCCTGCGGCTTTATTCCCCGGCCAACCACCAGCTTTGGCTCGGCCGTACTGGACGGTTGGGTTTATGTCATGGGTGGCTATCACGGTCGTCCCCACGATTACAACGCTTTGGGGCAGTCAAAGGATTTCTACCGAGTCAACTCAAGAAATACATCGCATGTCGAGATGTTGCCCAATCAAATGGGTATGCAAAGTTGTCCGCTCGAATCATGGGAAGGAAAGGTCATTCGGACGGGTGGATTGGTGGCTCGAAACAGCCCAGAGGAACCGACGATCTTGGAGTCACTTCGTTCGGTCCAGTGGTTTGACGCATCAAGTATGAAGTGGTCTGACCTCCCGTCTTTACCTGCAGGGCGGTCCTCTCACGATACTGCCGTGGTGGGCTCACATTTATATGTGATCGGAGGATGGGACATTCAGTCAGAAGCAGATTCNAGATCATGGCACAAAAACATGATGCGTCTCGATCTGCGCGATCCCGACGCGGGATGGACGGCTCTCGAAATGCCATTTGAGAAAAGAGCTTTGGCCGCGGTTTCGGTGCAAGAGAAAATTCTGGTCATCGGCGGTATGACGTCGTCGGGGATCAGTAAAAGTGTTCACCTTTATGACCCTTCTGGAGATTCTTGGGAAGAGCTGACGGACTACCCCGGGCAGAGCTTTGGTATTGCCGCTGATGGTTATGCCGGACAGGTGGTCGCCACAGGTTCTGATGGCGCNGTGTTCCAATGGGAGGAAGCCACGCGTCAATGGGACAAAATCGGCTACCTCACGTTCCCAAGATTTTTTCATCAAGTCGCATTCGACGAGTCTGGTGATGCCATGGTCTTTGGCGGCATCTCAGGAGGAACTCGGCCTTCGCACATCGAGAAGGTGCGTGTTGCATCCGCTGATCAAGCACCGACGGTGGTTCAACAATGGTCGCTACCCTCACCTTCGGATTCCAAAAATCGCCAGGCGATTTTTGTCAAAGGCGCTTCGTTGTACACCTTTGGGGGCAACAACAGCACCGGACAGCATGATTTTCAGCCCGAGAATTTCTTGTCCGAGGGGCACCAGCTGAATCTTGCTTCGTTGCGTTGGCGCAAACGATCTGACTATCCCATGAGGCGACAGTCTTCACAGTCCTTCTTGGTCGATTCAAAATCTGGTTTTGCCCTAGGTGGCTTTGGACACGACGGAGAATCAGCTCGAACCCAACCAGAGGGTTACACCTACAACTTCAAATCTGATGAATGGACTCGTACGGGACCGCATTTTCAAGAACCAAGAAGCCAATTCGGATTAACTGAGCACGACGGTGAGTTTTGGGTCTTTGGAGGCCTGGACTACGATTCCACTCGAGATCGATCGGATCATTTTCGTCACCTCGCCGAAGTCGTCCATGCTCCTATAGGAGATGAAGAAGCACGCTTCGCCGCCACAGGATTCACTCTGCCGAACACACGAAGAGCATTCGGCGGGGCAAAAGTTGGTGACAAGTATTATTTGATTGGGGGCATGACAGACAACTTCAAATTGGTTGAGCCATGTGATGTGTTTGATTTTTCCAATAAGAGCTGGTGCTCGATGCCAAGCCCGGCACGACCACGTATCTCCCCAGAAGTTGTGGTCCTCGGCACGAGTATCTTTGTTGCGGGCGGCATGTCGCCAAAAGTTGATGGATCTGGTCTCGAGCCAAACACCACGCTGGAAGTCTTCTGCACCAAAGACCAAGTTTGGAGCGTGGTACCGACTGAAATGCCGAGGTCTGTTCGACATATGTCGATGTCGGAATTTCGCGGCCAGTTGTTGCTCTTTAGTTTTCACAATCAAGAGGCCAACGTTTGTGAATTGATGCTCATCAACCCTTACAACGCATCTGGAAAGTTGTGATCACCCAGTTAGACGCGTCGCTTTCCTAGGGAACTTCAGTTCAGCATTCACACATATGAATATCTTGCAATTGAGAACCATTCTCGATTAGACTCCTCCGTTCGGTATGGGTTCTCTCGCAACTGTCCGTAAATGGAAGAAGAAGGGCGCTGGGGTCAAACTCGCCCGCAGGCTTCACATGTATTTTGGGCTCGTGCTCCTGCCATTTGTTCTTCTTTATGGAATGACTGCTCTTTTGTTCAACCATTCGAGTTGGATGAGCACCTCCGATTATTTCAGATCCTCATTGGAACCTTTTGGTGCAGTCCAACAGGATGCGCCCTCGGAGATCGTTGAGAAAATTGCCAAAGAATTGAGCGACCGGGACGAATTCAACTTTACGGGGTACGACGAAGACTCGGTTGAGTTGGTCAACGAGCACATCTTTGATGTTGAAGAGGATGGTTTTCGGTATCGGTACAGGTTTGTGCCGATGGAATCCAAGGCTTTTGTTCAAAAAACACCAACGACGGAACAAACAGAGCCTGAATTTACTGTGTCTCCGGTAGATTTTGCCCCCGCTCCAAGCATTGCTCAACTGGTTGAGGCCATTGAAAAGGATCACAATGGTTCTAAGGTGCGCATTCGATCCGCCAGTGATGTTCGATTTGTTGCAGACATCAATCAGGAGAAGTGGGTGCTTACCTGTGATCTGCAAACCGGCAAGGTTACGCAGAACAAATTCCAAGAACCCCGGTCAGACTTCAACTGGAGGTCCTACCTTTTAAGACTCCATAAGACACGTGGCTATCCTCGGGATGGTGATTCGGTTCGATTTGGTTGGGCCGTCGCGGTGGACATCATGGGACTACTCATGTTGTTTTGGGGTTTGAGTGGGGTCATCATGTGGTGGCAAATGAAGCCATTTCGACTCATTGGTGGAGTCCTGGTTTTGATTGGCGTGCTGCTCTGCGTCCTCTTGGGATTCTGGCTTTACCAGGCAATGTATTACTAGGGCACCCATTAGGCATCTAGAGCAAACATGAGTCTTGAGTCATCTGAACCGTTGAACGCGCTGTAAGGCGCTGTACGTCGCGCTAT
>PBTW01000001.1 GCA_002729315.1 Gammaproteobacteria bacterium | reverse complement strand
TTATATAATTGTTGACTGTGAGCTGACCGAATGCTGAGCAGAGCGCCAATATCATCCAGTGAATGAGTGATTTTGATGTGCAAAAAGTCATGAGGAAATTGCGTTGGCCTTTGCTCTTTGGGGTTTCATTAGCTTTGCCTGCCCTCGCTGACACCTACTACATCGACAATCCATCTTTGATTTGCAAAGCGCATTTCAAGACCAGCTTTAACGAGTTTGTTACCCAAGACGGCGATAATTTCGTTCTAGAATTTGACGAAAAGCAATATCAGTCAAAAGCTGGATTGTTTTCTAAATTTAAATTGGGTTTCAAATATAATGGGCTCATAGAGGGCAAACATGCGGCGATGTTGTTGAATTGGCCAGATAATAGCGAAAAGGGCATCTTAACAATTTTAGCATCGGATTACCCTTGTCGTGCTTCGTATTTCAAAGAACAGCCAATACAGATGGCTAATTCTGATGAAACTGCAGGACTAAATGCTGAGAAAAAACCTACCGTCCAAGAGACGGATGTAACCTCCAGCGGCAATATTGCACTTCGTGGTGAAATTGTGTCGCTAATCGATACGGATAAGAACTCATCATCAATTAACGATGTGCAGCCCGTGCAGTCTCAAAAGCCCTTTGATGCTGGGTCGCAATCAGACCCTGAAAAAGGTCCGCCGGTGGATACTCAATCGCCTAGTAATCAATCGTCAGATGTAAGCCAAACAACGGCTCCATCGATTTCGATTGCCGGAATATCGGTCAATGGGCCGCAGGGTGTGGTTGAAGGTTATGTTAGTGACGAGGTCGGAATAGCCGAACTACAAATCAACGGCCGCACGGTTGTTGTGAATAGTGACGGCCGCTTTTCAGCAAAAACATTTGTGCCAATTGGGGGGGCGGTTGCAACAATAACGGCATTCAACGCCGCCGGGATGTCTTCTTCGATGGCGGTGATGCTTGAACGTGCAGATGAAACGCAAACGGCATTCTCATTTGAGGAGCTAAATCCATTAAAACGTGAGGTCGTTCCTAACGAAGCCGCCGTGGCAATTATTGTAGGCGTTGGAACTTATGCGAACACTGACGCTGATGCGATATATGCGGATACGGACGCTCAAGTCTTTCAAGACTATGCAGTGGAGAAATTGGGCGTGCCCGCGAACCGTATAAAAACACTTGTCAACGATGCTGCTGATGAGCGAGGTGTTTTGCTTGCTGTCATACGCTGGCTCACTCGCGCGGTAGAACAAGGTCAGTCTGATGTTTATGTCTTCTTCGCTGGTCACGGGCTCGCTAGTGACGACGGGGAAAAGATGTATTTGCTTCCTTATGATGGCGCGCCAGAGCTGTTAGATAGAACAGCCATTCTTCGCGATGAACTGTTCATGGATATAGCCGCCGCCAATCCCCGTTCAGTGACGGTATTCCTGGATACCTGCTACTCAGGCACAACCCGCGGCCCAGAGATGCTTGTTGCCTCACGCCCCATAGCTATCCGTGCAAAAGAAAGCGCTATCCCAGAAGGCTTCACAGTGATGACAGCAGCAGCTGGAGACCAAACAGCCAAGCCCTTAGAAGAAGCTAAACATGGTATGTTCAGCTACTTCCTGATGAAGGGGATGGAAGGGGATGCTGACGCTAACCAGGATAATCAAATCACCGCTGGTGAGCTGCATGCTTTTGTAAAACAGAATGTGGAGCAGCAATCATCAGGAAGTCAGACCCCTGAGCTACAGGGCGATGCGGATAGAGTGCTAGTAAGGTTTCAGTAGGTATTTCGTTATAACAAACCTAGGTAACCTCGCGTGCCACTGACCTAATCCACATTAAAGACAACTAAACTGGTGACATATTCAACATCCCAATCTTTGTAACAGCTCAACAACAAACCGCAGCGCGCAGGCCGTAAGGCCCTAGCGGAACAGCAATACAGGCACCAGACAGGATCGTATCATCTGNGTNGTTGTCGAACCAATCATCAGGTTTCGAATGCGGGAATGCCCGTAAGCCCCCATGACGAGTAAATCAATGCTGTGNTGTTCGACATGGTCACTGATTACTTTTTCAGGCTCGCCCCGTTCAAAAAAGACCTTGTAGCTGATGCCCGCCTTTTTCAGCACATTCTCGGCATGTGTGGACTGTTTGTGGCCACGGCTGCCGTCCTTGCCGGCAATAACAATATGACATTCAAGATCGGCGTATCTTTTGTTCGCGGCGATATATTCTATGGCGCCGTAGGAACTGCGCCCACCGTCAAATGCCACCAGAATTCTTTTTATTGGCTTGAACGCACGTGCAGCCACCAGAACAGGCCTGTTTGTTGACCTGATTAACCGTTCCAGATTCGAACCGAGGTGCATCTTTGCAAAGTCGGCAGCTTCCCCCCTTTTGCCAATGATGATAATGTCTGAGTCATCTTGGAATTCGGTCACCGTATCGACAAAATCACCGTTCCGCAGATGGGTTTCAACATTTTTTATTCCACCTTCGACCAATCTTTCTCTCGCTAAATCAAGAACAAGGCGTGCTTTCTTCTGTGCAAGCTTTGCCCGTTTCTGATCTAGTTCTGAAAGCTCGACCAACAATTTGCTCTTGGCCTCTGCGCCAAGATTGCCAGAAAAATTTGAGGGGCCCCCGGCAGTGTAAACCCCTTCAATTACATTGAAGAGAGACACATCAAATTCATCGCCAGCGGCAGCCCAGATGACGTGGTCACAAACGCTGTCGCTGTAAATTGAGCCGTCAATGAATGCAAGCATCTTTGGCATGACTTCGCAGTCCTCAGTTAGACATCAGTTTTTCAATTCCGCCGGGTTTGTCGTGGAGCGCCAACTCATCAAGAATTGTTTCACTGGCTTCATTAAGGCCGATGATTTCCACCTCGGCACCTTCACGCCTGAACTTCATCACGACGGTGTCCAAAGCTGAAACGCTGGAAATATCCCAGATATGTGCTTTGGACAGGTCAATCGTCACTTTTTCCAATGCTTCCTTGAAGTCGAAAGATTGCAGGAACTTATCAGCGGATGCAAAAAATACCTGTCCCTCCACCACATAGGTCCTGTAGCGACCATCTGAGCTGGCTGTAGAGGTCAGGCGGAAAATCTGCGCAATTTTCCCGGCAAAGAAAATACCGGACAAAAGAACACCAACCAGAACGCCAAAAGCCAGATTATGGGTTGTGACCACGGTTACAACAGTGGCGAGCATGACAACCGAAGAACTGCGCGGGTGCTTGCGCAAATCTGCCATGGATTGCCAGCTGAATGTGCCGATCGAAACCATGATCATGATGGCAACAAGGGCCGCCATCGGGATTTGCTCAACCCACGGACCAAGACCGACACATAATGCCAACAGAAATACACCGGCGCAGAAAGTCGACAGCCTGCCCCTGCCCCCGGATTTGATATTGATAACAGACTGGCCGATCATCGCGCAGCCGGCCATTCCGCCAATGAAACCGGTAACAAAGTTTGACAGGCCCTGGCCCAGACATTCCCGATTCTTGTCGCTGGATGTATCGGTCAATTCGTCAACAATTGACGCTGTCATCAAGGATTCCAGAAGACCGACAATGGCGATCGCAAAAGCGGTCGGGGCGATTATTTCAAGGGTTTCATAGTTTAATGGAACATCCGGAAGCAGGAAGATTGGCAAGCTGTCTGGCAACGTCCCCATGTCCCCGACCATACGAAGGTCCAAATCGAAGCCTTGCACGATAAAGGTCAGCACAAGAATGCAGACCAATGGCGATGGAATGATGTTGGTAATGCGGGGCAGTAGGTAAATGATCAAAAGTCCGAGGATCAACATGCCGTAAGTAAGTTGCGGAACGCCGATCAATTCAGGCAGCTGGGCAAGGAAAATCAGTATTGCCAGCGCATTTACAAAGCCAGTCAGGACTGACTTTGAAACAAACCGCATAAGGCTTCCCAAACGCAGGAATCCGGCAATGATCTGGAAAAAGCCGGCTAATACCGTGGTGGCCAGCAGATATTGCAAACCATGTATTTTGACGAGCGTAACCATCAGCACGGCAGTTGCTGCCGTTGCGGCCGAAATCATTCCGGGCCGTCCACCCGCAAAAGCGCTGATTACTGCGATGGAAAATGAGGCATATAGCCCGACTTTTGGGTCAACACCTGCGATGATCGAAAAGGCAATCGCTTCCGGTATCAGGGCCAGAGCAACGACAAGGCCTGCCAACATGTCTCCACGAACATTTGAAAACCAATCATTCTTCACTTGAGCAAGGCTGAAGTAGGACAAATGTCAGACCTTTGGTAATGCGTGTTGTTGTGACGCCCAAAGGGCGGCGGACCCGTCTTTTCGACGCCTGAGGATGCCAAAGCGAAAATAATAGAAGCCGTAGCCGGTGCATCGATTGAGGGTGTTATCTAATCTTTACTTCTGAAATTCCAAGGTTCACCCGGCCACTTAATTGGCTTTCATGGCATAAGGCCTTACCTGTCCCGTCAGGCGACGCGCCATAACCCGCTCACAGGCCAGCTTGCCGGCTGGCATCCCTTGCTTCTGGAATACGCGGTAATTGCAGCGCGTTGATAGTCTGTATGGCAGGCTCTTTTGTGCCCGTCAGTGCCCGGACAGAATCCTGATCGCATCCTCGCGCACGTCTTCACCGGCTTGTTTCATCGCCTTGCGCCTTGCCGGATTGGGGAAGGCTTCGAAAACGGTGCTGAAGGATTTACGGTCCTGAATTTTGCGCCACCAGGCATCAAGATATGGCATCCCGTCCCACATCCATTCAAAGCCTAATTCCGCCAGCCTAGAAACAAAGGGGGTCAGGGCAGCATCCGCGAGACCATAGTTGTCACCAGCAAGGTAAGGCCCGTCACGAAGGGTCGCGTCAGTGTCACAAACCATTTTGCGCAATGTGCCAAGACCATCTGTGACTTCGCGCGAATGTATCCCCTCTTCTACCACGGAGCGCCGCTGCGCACGTCGGCGCGGATCAGGGATGGCGGCATAATAGGCTTCCAGTTCCGCCGGTGATTGCTGCAGGACTTCATTGCGGCGAAAGACCCCATATGTCACGGCACCAAGTGCCGGCAGGTACGCATCATCTGCTCTTTTAAGCCATGCCGCACAGCGGGCCCGTTCAAGTGGATGGCCAGATCGCAGCGCAGGTCCATCAAAGGCCTCGTCGATATAGACCATGATAATTGAAGATTCGATCACCACCTGTCCGTCATGCACGAGTGTTGGCACGACCGCATTCGGGTTCAGCGCCAGATATGCAGGGGTCAATAGATCACCAGCGTCACGGTCAAGCACCCTGTGCGCGCATTCCACGCCCTTTTCTGCGAGCGTCAGCCGTGCCTTGTATCCACAAGTGGCTGTTGGGAAGTAATAAAGTTCAAGCATAGGCTCCCCCTCTTCAATCACGGCCTGCTGCCTCTGTCCCTTATGCTGCTACCATAATGCTGAGTTGTTAAGAGCAGGCACAGGCTTAAAACTGACCGGTGTTCTCGGCATGGTGCCGCCGTCCAGCAGCAACCCCTGCCATGCTGCTGGATAGGCCATTTCAAAAGGCGGCTGAAAGGCCTCTGCAATCGCGCCCTCAAAGCCGAAGCGCCCATAATAATGCGGGTTCCCATAGACCAGCACAAGATCAGCATTACGCTCAGCAAGCGATGTAAGGCCATGCTTGATCAGCAGACTGCCTATTCCTTGCCTCTGGTGCGCTGGTAATACTGCCAAGGGGGCAAGAATATATCCGCAGACACCAGATCCTGAAACAGGAAACACCGGGCTGAAGGCGATAAATCCATCTATCTGGTCATGTTCTGCTGAGACCAGCGAGATAACCGGTGGGTCCGTTGGTGCGTTGAGAAGCCCGTCTACAAGCGGCAGGATTTCAAGCGCCTCGTCTTTGCCAAAGGCAGCGAGAATAAGATTTTCGATCTCGTTGCTGTCAGCTGGTCGTGTATGTCTTGGGGGCATCAGCGTTCAATTTTTGGGTGTGTGAAAATAGGCAGAAAGACATCTCTGCTTTCATCCCGTGCAGTTAACGGCCTGCAAGGTAGCGCATGGTTGCATCTGCAAGCACATGCAGACCTGTGACAAGGTCATCCGGGTCGGTATCTTCCTCGAAACAATGGGACTTGCCGTTTATGGATGGCACAAACAGCATGCCCACCGGCATCAGCGCTGCCATATTCGTCGCGTCATGCAGAGCGCCAGATGGCATATGCCGCCAGTTACCGGGGGCATGACTCGCGGCAGAGGCTGCCAGCGCATCAATCAATCCCTGATCCATCGCCACAGGTGCCAGTCCCAGCATGTCAGAACATTCCAGCTGCAACTGATGCGTGGTGGCAATCTCGTCGAGCGTGGTTCGGATGATGCTTTCCATCCGGTCCAGCCTGTCGGCAGAGGAATCCCGCCACTGCATCGAAAACTGCACCCGCCCGGGTACGATTGAAGACGCGTTGGGGCTGAGGCTGACATGACCGATGGTCCAAACAGTGGATGGCTGCACCACATTTCGAAATCGGTCATTCAGCAAGCTGTTGAAGGCGGACAGGCCTTGAAATGCATCACGCCGATGCGCCATCGGGGTGGTGCCGGCATGATTCTGCTCGCCAGTCAGAGTAACGGTCATATCGCGGATCCCCACGATGTCGCTCACAACGCCGATCTTTTCACCAGCATTGTCGAGATAGGGTCCCTGCTCGATATGCATCTCGATATAGGCATGGAATTGGGCCGGGATCACCGGACCGGTAACACGCGGGCCAAGGGACGCGCGGACATCCCGCAATAGCTTTCCGGACTTGTCCTGCAATCTGTCCGCCACATCTGCCGGCAGATTGCCGCTCCAGATTGCGCTTCCGGTCGTGACGCCAAATCGCCCTTCCTCATCCTGAAAATTTACCACTGAAATTGGCGGACCATCACATTCGCGGGCGGCGCGGGCAATTTCCAACCCGGCCATGACACCAAGGGCCCCGTCAAGCCATCCACCTTCGGGCTGGCTGTCGGTATGTGACCCCAACAACAACCCTCCTCCTGGCGCGATGCCAAACTGGTTGCCCATAGCATCCATCTGGACATCAAGACCGGCCGCATGCATTTGCTGGCCGATCCAATCGCGCGCCGCCAACTCGTCAGGCGTGTAGGCAGGCCGCACGACGCCATTGCCCTCGCCGCTGGCACCAAAGGCGCGCAGATCATGAAGTGATTGCAGAAATCGCTCAGGATTAACATTTAACATTAAGTGTAACCATATGTTTTAAAATGCTTAAAATCTTCATCTAACCAGCTATTATAACGTCAGCA
>PBTW01000131.1 GCA_002729315.1 Gammaproteobacteria bacterium | reverse complement strand
CTTGATATTCGCTTCACGTCCCCGGTAACAGATCACCCGGCTTCTGACGCGGCGGGTGATTTCCTCGGTTCGGTCGAGCCGGGTTTTTGGAGGGATCAACAGTCCAGCGGCGTCAACGCGATCCGTACTCGCCACGACATCGATCGCGCTGACTTAGTGGTAGTCAGGTTTGGCGCGCAATACAAACAATGGAACGCCGCTTTCGATGCTGGTTATTGTGCCGCTAGGGGCATCCCGTATATCACATTGCATGACGAGGATATCGTGCATCCACTCAAAGAGGTTGATCAGGCTGCCTACGCTTGGTGTAAAACTACCGAACAGGTCGTTACTTTAATACGTTACGTTCTCACACAAGCATAGTCAGTGGAACATCTTGCCTGGTACCAGTATGTCGTGGTTGGACTGATTTTCGTCTGGAGCGGGTTTGTTCGCAGTGGATTGGGATTTGGAGGCGCCGTGCTAGCGCTTCCATTCCTACTATTAATCATAAACGATGCCCTAGTCTTCTTACCCCTGATCGCAATGCACCTGATTTTCTTCTCGACGCTTATCATGATTCAGAGCATACGAGGCAGAACGGCTGATCAAGTAGGAACCATCAACTGGGACTATTTAAAACGCTGCTTAGGAATCATGATTGTTCCGAAAATGGCGGGAATCATTGGTCTTTTGACGCTCCCGCCAGTCATTATGAGCTCGATTATCTTATTGTTCGTTCTAGCTTACGCGATTGGGTACATCGTTAACCGACCGATAGAAATCAAAACTAAATACCAAGAGTACGGTTTTCTGGGACTCGGTGCCTATGTATCCGGCACATCATTGACCGGTGCACCATTGATCATTCCCGTCGTTGCCGCTCGGGTGGCTAAACATGAACTACGAAATACGCTATTTGTTCTGTGGATGATTCTCACGTTGATTAAGTTGATCTCATTCGTGATAGTTGGTGTCGATTTTCAACTCATTCATCACCTTTGGCTCCTCCCCTGCGCTTTCGTTGGCCACATACTCGGTGACCGTATGCACAGTTATTTGGTTAAAAAAGAGACCCCCGCGTTTTATCGCGTTCTTGGAATTGCCTTGGTGGTCGTCAGCTTAACCGGCCTGGTCAAGCCACTTATTTTTTGATTAAAAGCCCTCCGACTATTTCTTGCAGGATTCTATCCGATGACTCTGCAAACAAGTTAAGACCGAATTCGCGTTAAGACTTATCAATACAGGAAAGCTCGCACTGTCTGGATTTAAGAGGATCTAGAGCTTTCATTGCGCCCAACAACTGATTTTTAGTGCGAACCTCAATCAACGCAAGAGATATAATTGTGGGGTGCAAAATCCAACTAATAACGAGTAAGACAGTTTTTGATTGCAATCACCAGCAATTTGCGGCAACCGATCAGCGGATTGAGTACTCCTTCTGTGATGAGATTCACATCGAATGATACTCAGCTCCCCGCTCGCAGACGTTTTTTGTGTGATGAGCAGCCATATATGCTTCTTGAATCAGAATTTGATCCAAAAGAGCGGCTCCTTAGGGCTACGAGCATTATTTCCAAGGCGCTTCTCACACAGAACCGGCAGTTAAGCCTTTACCGCCTCGATCAAAAAAGTAGTGAGGATGATTGGGGGGGACCGTTCTAGGCAAGTCACACAGGCCACTTCGGGTGTCCCTATACAAAACCCGCAAAAAATCTGCTCCCGAAACCCATCAGGCGAGTCCGTCTCGATGAGCCAACGGAAAAAATTGCGTGCCCCCCAGCGTGTCTGCGGGAACTAGTGCTTGCTCCGCTACTCGATCGAGCCCTAAAATCCCGAATCGCTTATACTTGCCTTTCCCACGAGATTTACGAATACATGAGCAAATTCCTTGGGTCATCATAGATTTTCCCCTTAATGACCTTTAGCTAGGGTCTAGGATAGCAATCAAAACTGCTGAAAAGATCCGGCTAAATTTCCTGAACAATGCTAATCACGCGCTGGGATACCGATTTTTATTTGGTCTATAACGTCCCAACAGGCTCCTAACGTGTGGTAGTCGACTTTCCCCATTGGAGATTTAAGGTTGTCGATCGCTTGCCCTCGTCGATCACGAATCCTAAACCATGCTCCGTGCACGTGATCAATCATGTATTGCCACGAATATGTCCAAATTCTCTCATACCAGGCGAGGTATTTTTTATCTTTAGTCGCAACATAGAGTCGATACGCAGCAGCAAATGCCTCTGCATGGACCCAAAAGTATTTATGATCATCAGCAAACGAACCGTCAGGTGCAAATCCATAAACAATGCCACCGAAATCGTTGTCCCAACCATGCTCCAACGCCCTATCGAATAATTCAGAGGCTCGCCTTACGTACCACTCGTCGTTCTCTATCTCATTGAGCTGGAGAAGTAGTTTCGCCCATTCAACCTGATGTCCCGGTTGAAATCCCCAAGGCTTAAAAAGATCACCAGGCTTGTCCCTATTATAGTCCCAATCAATGGTCCAATCTGAATGGTAGTGTTCCCAGATCAAACCACCAGCCAAAGACGCCAAATCACTCGCAAACCGCTTCGCAAGACTTCGCGCACGAAGTAGGAAGTCTCGGTCTGCAGTGGCTTCGTAGGCAGCAATATAGGCCTCGCAGAGGTGCATATTGGTATTTTGTCCCCGGTACGGTGATAGCTCTGCTAAATCAGCTGAACGCTCATCGGCAAACGCAGCATTCTCTGGTTCAAAAAATTGATCCAGCAGAAATTGATCAACCGATCGCAATCGTAGGATGGAATCTGATTCACCAATTATCGACGCTTTAGCGTGCGCCAAGAGCACAAAAGCATGACCATACGCGTAGACGGCTTCGTCTCGCACCAGACCTACTTGCCAAGCGTATTGATTTGTCCGGGGCTGCAGGTGTATTTCTTCAATAAATTTAAGACCATGCCGGACCCACTCACCGTAATGATCTCCGAGACCTCTGCGGTACGCCTCCGCGTAGTTGAAGATAAAACGCGCAGACGAGACAAGATGTCGCGACTTTTTATCGAAAATCGTCCCATCATCTTGAAAATTTTGAAAAAACCCACCGCTTTTATCTAATACAATCGGCTCATAAAATTGCAGTATCGATCGGGTGTGCTCTTCAAGAAAATCTAAACAGTGAAACTTCATCGCTTGCTCCGGCTCTGAAACTAGCTATGTATCTTTTTTGTGATGAGCGGGACACCTACCGACGCCTTTGCATTCTGATCTTCTTCCACTTCTAACAGTAGATGGTGCAACTAGCGAGTTCTTTGTCTCGGGTTCGAGATCACCATCAACAAGAGCGAACGTGGTCCGATTAGTCGAATTCATCTGCTTTCCATTGGCCAATGACGGGATAGATCGGCTCCTTCCATGGATGACCGGGATTTTCCATCATTAACTCGATAAATACTGGTACCAAAGAGGCCAGAATCTCAGAACCATCTCGGACTTGTGCGCGGTTGATTGCTCCTGCCCAGGTCGACCCGCCGTGTATGATCTGATTGCGAAGAACATACAAGCGATCAAAAAGTTCATTTAGCACCCGCTCGGTATCATTCTCTGCGAGTGCCTGCTTGGCAGTCTTAACCGACAAACCTAATCTCAGCGACCAATCATCATGTCCTTCGATACCATTATGGAAACTCCAAAAAGGACCAAAAACATAGGGATTTTCCAGAATCAACTGGATCTCATGAGGAAACCGAGTCCACACGAGGTGTTTAACGCGATCACCCTGATCAAACGACAAAAGGGTACTCAAAAAACTCTTGAACCGGCCTTTTTCTGAGACATGATAAGCGATACCTATATCCTGCGAATATGCAGAGTTAAATGCGATCCATAAAAAAACAAACGAAGCGTCCGGATCATCTTGCTCTTTTGCTGCGCGCTGCAACCAACTGATAGCCCGATGGACTCTCAGGCCAAGACTGTCTTGAAACCCACCTCTCAACACACGCTGTTTCTCTTTAAGGTGATTCGCTTCCGATTCGGTAATCAAGCTAACTCTCCTTGGCAAAACCGGGAGTTTACCTTGTTGTAGTGCAAACAGAGAGCGTCTGCATAATAGTAAAGTGATAGACACTTGGGATTTCGCACTTAGGCTTGGGAGCAGGGAGCTTAATGTGCCTCGGATTCCGCACTAGCGTGCGACCGGTGGATACGTCAATCGACGGAACCTTATATTTTGGCATTTTTCGAATGTCAAACGACCGCTCACAGGCCACATTGAATTTTAAAGGTGTGTGAGGGCTGCCGTCATGATCGTAGTGATAGATACGGCATGCAGCCTCGGCGGGCACAGACCCCAAGACAGAAACAAAAACGCTGGCTACGACAAACCTAGTAGGCATACTTAGAAGATCGGAGAAAATTTCAATTAGTTGAGCCTCATTAAATTTTTATTATACGAGTATGCGTCTATTACCCAGACTTACAGACGATAATCGTGCCAAGGGGGACCAGATAGAGCCAGTCGCAATCTCAATAATCGCTTTACCCGTGCCACATCCAAGGGCAAAAAAACCAATAAGAAACATGATCATGCTCTAAGGTTACCTGTCGCACCTAACAAAACCAAACTGGTCGGTCATCCTCTGGTGAGCGTCATACTGATACCTAGAGCGGCCGCTACCCGGGCTATAGTCCACTTAGACAGTCGTTTAAGAAAAAATATCATTTTGGGCTTATCAAGCGATCGTTACGACAACATCCCCTGGGTTAGCGCCAAAGCGATGAAAATGGCTCCAAGCCGTCCTCTAGCACTTACGAATTCCCATGTCTCAGTAAAATCCGTAATTTCCCACCGAACACAGAAACCACTAACTCAAGCAATTACACCGTAAAGGTTACCCGTGTTCTATCCGACCAATAGAAATCTGTCACGAACACCTAATTCTTCCAAGTAAAACCTCTATCAAACCTGTCTGGAGATGTCAGAAACAGGTCTCGAATTACCCGACTCATCAAGTGCTACAAAAGTAAAACCTGCCTCTGTAACCTTTTCAGTCTCGTCACTATCCCTAGCCCTCCGCCAGGCCTCGATATGGATCTTCATCGAAGTTCTGCCTACGGACTCCAGATCAGCGTAGAGAGTGACCTCGTCTCCTACTCGCACAGGCCGCAAAAATTGAATACCTTCCACCGCAATCGTTGCCGCCCTTCCACGGGCAATGCGTGCCGCCATATTTCCAGCCGCCAGATCCATTTGGGCCATCAACCACCCACCAAAAATATCCCCGGCCGGATTTGTGTCTGCAGGCATCGCGATAGTCCTAATCGCTGGGTCTTGTTGTGGATACTCTTCATTCATGATGATTTCCTGATAGCGAAATTTATACACATCCCCGATTCTCTGTCTCTAACTCAAGACACTTAGCTCCATAAGTAACTTATTAAGAGCCTACCCCTCACCAGTCTAAGATAAATACGACGACGGTTAGTCCTGAATAGAACCCTGCCTAGATCATAGGAGCGATAATAAACGGATGTAGAATTCGTGCGATCATACGCTTTATGGGTTTCCTAGTCTTGATAAGGAAGTGGCTTTACCCTACCTATAAGAGAACCGCAACTTAACCACTCAGCACCAACATATAAGGACCTGTATGGACTTCTCCAAAGAATCAATCTTCACCGATGCAAGGTCTCACAAAAAGTTTGGTGGAGACCAGCTCTCTGAGAAGGATATCAGAGCAATTTATGAGTTAACTAAATTAGCGCCCACAGCGAACAACTCGTGCCCGCTGCGTATCGTCTTCGTAAATACCGCAGAGTCCATAGAACAACTGGCGAAGTGTGCTTTAGATTTCAACCAAGAAAAAACCAGAACAGCGGGCTCCGCTGCAATTCTTGCCTACGATCTAGATTTTCACACCAAGTTTACGACCCTAGCGCCACACATGAAGCAACCTACAGTACACTCAGGATGGCCTGTCGACCGGCTCGAGCGATACGCGCTAGCGAACGCGAACCTGCAGATTGGTTTTCTGATTGCGGCGGCTCGTGCGCTAGGCTTTGACTGCGGGCCAATGGGTGGCTTTGATTCAAAAGCAGTTGAGTCTCACTTCTTCGGTGACACACGGTGGAAATTTAATTGTGTCGTTTTATTGGGTCGCGGCGACGACCAAGCACTTCGTCCCCGTGCTCCAAGGTTGGCTTTCGAAGACGCTTGTCGAATTACTTAGTATCACGAAAGTGTCTCACAACCGTCTCGAAACGCTCATTTGATTCTAATCTGAGGCGCTGTGCTCGAGTTGAGCCAAAGCACGAGGGCCAGCCTGCTACGATGCGCTGAATAACAGGATCCGTTTCGTAAGTGAGATGATCAAGTATTTCGCGGCCAGCTACTGCCCCGAGAGCGTCGATCATTCCCTGGACAGAAATACGAATTCCCGGCAGATTCAAACCCAATGGGCTTCCCCAGACCTCGTCTGATATACCCATCACGCGGATTAGCCCATCAACCGCTTGCTTCGGGCTATTCAGCGCAACCTCCGTTTCCAGAGGTACAGGTATGTTGCTGTCAATACCGGCGAGAGGTTCACGGATCATGCCCGACAAGAAACCACTCGCCGCTCGATTGGGCGCGCCCGGCCTCACAGACACTGTCATCAGTCTAAGTGTCCTTATAGAAATAAGACCGCGACGTGCCAGGTCAGCGTATAACGTCTCGAGTATAAGTTTCTGAGCGCCATAGCTATTTTGCGGATTCGGACGAATATCATCAGTAATAACCCGAGGCAATGGAAACTCGGGCGTTGCACCGTAAACGGCGAGTGAGCTGGAAAATACAAGAAGGGGTTTATTATTCTCTTGGGCGAGCCGTCTTCCCAGAGCCATGCCTGCATTTACGTTTACTTCAAGACCAAGCTCTAAGTCAGCCTCGCATTCACCACTCACGGCACTCGCAAGGTGTATCACTGCATCGACACCTTCAAATATTTCGTGCCGCTCTCGGATAATGGAAAGTAAATCACCTTCGATCGTCTCTACCCCCCTAGCCCTAAAATATTCAGGGATTACCCGGTCTATCACACACAGTGACTCGATAGAGACGTGGTCGCCATTTATGACCCAGCGATCAGACTCTAGCAACGCGCCTATCAAGCGTTGACCCAAAAAACCACCGCCCCCGGTTACGACAATTCTGGCCACAAGACACCCCTTTTCATTATGATGTGATCGAATTCTTGTCTACCAGATAACCGCAACGATCGACAAGACCAACGAGATATTAAGGAGCTCTCCTATGCAAACTCTGGTCATTGGCCTTGGGTCAATGGGCTTTGGTGCCGCCGTTTCGTGCGTCCGTAGTGGTATTTCCACAACTGGATTCGACCTAGACCCTGATGCGCTCGAACGATTCGAATCTGCAGGAGGGAACACCACCAAATCACTCGACTCGATAGCCAACATCGACTGCGTGTTAATCTTCGTCGTGAACGCAAGCCAAGCCGAATCTGTGTTATTCGACAGCCAACTGCTCAACCGTTTGAATCCTGATGCCCTGGTCATCAACTGCGTGACCCTCGCTCCCTCAAAAGCAACCGAGATCGGATCCCGGATAACTAGTCAGGGTTTCCAATATATCGATGCGCCTGTGAGTGGTGGTGCCGCCAAGGCGTTGGAGGGACGGATGTCGATCATGGCATCGGCTTCGCCCCAAGCAATGTCTCAAGCAAAACCTGTCTTTGATGCGATCTCTGAACATATTTTCGAGCTGGGAAACGATGCCGGACAGGGCTCACAGATGAAATTGATCAACCAACTACTTGCGGGAGTTCATATCGCGGCTGCGGCGGAGGCGATGAATCTCGCGGCTGGGCTAAAGATGGATTTGCACCAAGTAATCGACGTGATCAGTAAATGCGCCGGCTCATCGTGGATGTTTGAAAACCGTGCTCCGCACATCGCTGATGGCGACTACACACCACTCTCGAGCGTAAACATCTTTGTGAAAGACCTAGGAATAGTTACCCAAGAGGCGGAACAAAAAAATGTAGTCACTCCCCTATCGAACGCTGCCCTTGCTCTATACAACAAAGCATCAGAATCAGGCCTTGGCGCTGAAGATGACAGTGCGGTCGTTAAAGTCCTCGCCGAACGATCAGGCATCAAATTACCAGGAAGTAGTTCATGAAACTGGGTTGTATCGCCGATGATTTTACGGGAGCGACCGACCTGGCTGGGCTACTAAGACGCAGCGGCGCGTCGGTGACGCTACACTTTGGCCTGCCAACAAGACCATCTGGTGGACTATCAGATATCGAAATTGTTGCGCTTAAGTGCCGAACAGAACCGGTTGAAAAAGCAGTGAAGGATTGCTCTATTGCCGCGGATTGGTTAGTTGCCGGCGGTGCCACACAGCTGTACTGGAAATATTGCTCAACCTTTGATTCGACGGAGACTGGGAACATAGGACCTGTCGCGGAAGCAATCATGAAAATCACCCAACAAAGTCAGGCGCTATACTGCCCGGCTTTCCCAGAAAATGGTCGGTCAGTATTTATGGGCCACCTCTTCGTAGGTAACCAATTACTGAATGAATCCAGTATGAAAGACCACCCACTGACCCCGATGACAGACGCAAACCTAGCTCGGATACTGGCTCCACAGGTCAAGGCATCGGTCAGTGTCTGGAATCGTGTCGCGCAAAAAAACGGTTCTCCGATTCCGCAAGAAAAGCACGTCATCGGTGATGCGGTTGAATTTTCGGATCTTGAGTTTCTCGCCAGGAATACACCATCGAATGTATTGCTCACCGGAGGAAGCGCGCTGGCGATGCCGTTGCCAGGGATTTTGGGAATCGCCTCCACTGAGAATTTTTCCGACCCTCATGTTCAAGATCGAGCGATAATTCTGAGTGGTAGCTGTTCACAAATGACTCAACAGCAAGTCGATCTCTACCGCCAGCGACATCCTAGCTATCAGATCGAACCCGAAAGCCTAGGTTCAGAGGAAATTAATACCTGTATCTCTTGGATTAAATCGCTACCATCTGACGCGGTTCCGCTCATTTATGCTACAGCATCACCTGATTCAGTGAAGGCCTCCCAAGCAGCCCTTGGTGTCACTGAAGCCGGTACAATTGTTGAGAAAGCCATGGCTGAAATCGCAAGCGCTGCTCATCAACTCGGAAAACGACGGTTTGTAGTGGCTGGGGGAGAAACGGCCGGAGCCGTGACCCAAGCGCTCAACATTGACGAAGTCATCATTGGTCGAGAAATCTGTCCGGGAGTGCCTTGGGTCTTCAGTATCTCACCAGGGGATCCGGTTGCTCTGGCACTGAAAAGTGGAAACTTTGGAACTCCGGATTTTTTCAGCGACGCTCTCGCCATTCTGGAGGACATATGAAAGACGTGAGAGAACACATATGCGACTTCGGATTGAGCCTCTACCAACGAGGGCTCACGCACGGAAGTACCGGCAACCTCTCAGCACGTCTCCCTGACGGTAATCTTGTGGTAACACCAACCGGCAGCTCTCTCGGCCGCCTAACGCCCGAGTTATTAAGTGTGATCAGCCCGGATGGAAAGCTTCTATCTGGTCCCAAACCCACAAAAGAGGTACCGCTCCATCAGGCTTTTTACAATACACGAGCGGACAAGGCAGGCGCGGTTGTGCACTTGCACAGTTGCTACTCGACGGCTCTATCACTTTTACCGTGCGACGATATCACGGATTGGTTACCGCATCTTACGCCGTACGGGATCATGCAGCTGGGTAAGGTACGACTGATACCCTACTTCATCCCCGGAAGCTCTGAAATTGGACGCACAATCGAAGGCCTTGCGGGAAAACATGCCGCGGTGATGCTCGCAAGTCATGGCCCAGTCATTTCCGCAAAAACCCTAGAGGCGGCGGTGTACGCAGCGGAAGAATTGGAGGCCACGGCTAAACTTGCCTACCTGACACGTTCGCTCGAACCAAATATTCTGAGCAACGAGCAGGTACAGGAGATAGTGAAGCAGTACAACGTGGAGTGGGACTGATGCCGACATTCTCAGCCAATCTCGGATTTCTTTGGCGGGAACATACATTAGCAGACGCCATCCGGGCCGCACACACCGCTGGTTTCAATGCGGTCGAGTGCCATTTCCCATACAACGAACCCATTATGGATGTGTGCGAAGCGCTCGAATCAACGGCAGTTTCAATGCTTGGACTGAACACGATACGCGGCTCACTAAATGCTGGCCTTGCGGCCCTACCGGACAAGATTCCCGAGGCCAGACAAGCGATCGATCAGGCCTTTACCTATGGGTCGCAAATTAGAGCACAGAATGTGCATGTAATGGCTGGAAAAATTACAGGTCCGTCAGCTGAAACGACTTACTTGGAGAATCTACGGTACGCCTCTGATATCGCGTCGCGACATGACATGTCGGTATTAATCGAGCCCCTCAACCCTTTCGATATGCCAGGATATTTCTTGAGAGATACTGTCCATGCGTGCGACCTGCTTGAAACCCTGAACTGTTCCAATGTAAAGCTGATGTTCGATTGCTACCACGTAGGCCGGACCGAGGGTTACGTGATCGAGCGTTTCAGGGCATGCTACTCATTTATCGGCCACATTCAATTTGCGTCGGTCCCTGATCGCGGACCACCCGATTCTGGTGAATTGGATTACGAGACCATATTTAGAGCGATCGATCGAAGTGGGTGGAAGAAACCATTGGGCGCAGAATACATAGTCGAAGGCTCCACTGAGGATACCTTGAGCTGGATGCATGGCCCCAACCACACCAAGCAAAAATAATGCAAATAGCGATACTTGATGATTATTTTAATAGGGCGAGGTCCTTCGCTGACTGGGACTCTTCAGATGCGTTAACATTCACATTCTTTGACTCGCATATTCCAAGCACTGATGAGCTGATCGAGATACTTCTGCCCTTCGACGCGATCGGAGTGATGCGGGAGCGAACGCCATTTCCACGCGAAATCATCCAAGCTTTACCAAACCTGAAACTAATCGTAACGTCAGGTAAGCAAAACGCGGCGATAGATCTTGACGCGGCCCGAGACCGTGGAGTAATTGTTTGTGGTACATCCTCCCCGGGCCACGCCACTGCAGAGCATGCGTTTATGCTGATAATGATGCTTTGCCGAAAAGCTGTGCCACTGATCAATGGCCTCAAAATCGATAACGTCTGGCAACCTGTTATGGGGCGGGATCTTCGGGGCAAGACATTAGGTATTGTTGGGCTCGGCAGGTTGGGAAGTCAGGTAGCCACGCTTGGTCTAGCGATCGGGATGGACGTTCTAGCCTGGAGCAGTAACCTAGATACGGAAAAAACCGTCGCCATGGGAGTCACGGCGGTATCAAAATCTGAGTTATTCTTACGATCAGATTTTGTGAGTGTCCACTATAAACTCTCTGATCGCAGTAGAGGTCTTATTGGAGAGGATGAGCTCAGTCTCTTGGGCTCAGACGGTTATATCGTCAATACCTCAAGAGCCGAAATCATCGACCAGGAGGCACTTTTACGCTGCCTAGATGCCGGCACTCTGGGTGGATTAGCCACGGATGTTTTCCCAGTAGAGCCCGCCAACAATTCGGATAGCCTTGTGGCTCACCCAAGAGTATTGGCAACCCCACACGTAGGCTACTGTACCGAAGAAACCTTCACCGTTTTTTATCAGGAAATGCTCGCCACGTTTGAGTCCTTCCGAGAGGGCTCCCCGATAAATGTCATCAGCTAGTCAGACCGTTCCGGCTCCAAAAGTGGATCCCTCATCGGTCAGTCATACACGCCTGACTCGAATCACCCCCTCTAGATTTGAAATAACGTCCAAAAGTTCGTCAGTGACCGGCTGATCTAGATCCATAATGTTGTAGGCGATCTCGTTACGGCTCTGGTTCACTAAATCGATAACATTGGCGCCTGTTGCGGATATCTGCGCGAGGACGCTACTTAATACATTCGGGACATTGGAGTTAGAGAACGTTAAGCGAAAGTCCGAGCCTCTGGTCATTGACGTATCAGGTAAATTGACCGAATTTTTTATGTTTCCGTTCTCTAAAAAATCGATCAGTTGATCAGCGGCCATAACTGCGCAATTATCTTCCGCCTCACCCGTACTCGCTCCGATATGTGGCATTGGCAATACTTTCGGATGACCAATCAGTTCGGGGGTTGGAAAATCTGTCACATACCCGCCGATCTTGCCGGTGTCCAGAGCACTGATGACGTCATTTGCATCGATGATCTCCTTCCGGGCAAAATTCAACAGCTTTACCCCATTCTTCATTCTTGAAATGGATCCAGAGTTGATCATGTTCTTGGTCGCTTCAATTGCCGGAACATGAAGTGTTATGTAATCAGCGTCCCTCAGTAGCGCGTCGAGACTTGGCATTTTTTCAACGCGGCTAGATAACCGCCACGCCGCCTCAACGGAAATCGCAGGATCGTACCCAATAACACGCATCCCGAGATCCAAGGCCATATTCGCCACCAGTGAGCCGATTGCCCCAAGACCCACAATACCAAGCGTCTTTCCGTATATTTCCGACCCAGCGAAACGTTTCTTTTCAGACTCTAATAACGGATCAAGATCATCAACTGTATGACCCGCTAGTCCGTCAACAAACTTTAAGCCACCAAAGATGTCCCGAGACGACATCATCAACCCAGCGCAGATCAGCTCCTTGACCGCATTTGCATTGGCGCCGGGGGTATTGAAAACAACAATACCCCGCTCAGTCAGCTGCGGGATTGGGACATTATTCGTGCCTGCGCCGGCCCGAGCGACAGCAACCACCGTGTCGGGTAATTCGTCAGTCGTTAATTTATAACTCCTCAACAAAATACCCGCAGGCTCTGAACTTTCCGCGGACACCGAATAGTGTGAGCTATTAAATCGAGCGAGACCAGTAGGCGATATCGCGTTGTATGTACGTATAGAAAACACTGTTCGTTTATCCTCTGAAAACGACGGTTGCATAGGCCCAATCAAGCCAATTCATTAAAAGTTTGACATCTGTTTTTTCGATGGTGGCGCCGCACCAGATTCTTAATCCGGGAGGAGCGTCTCGGTAGGCACCAATATCGAACGCAACACCCTCGCTCTCAAGTAATTTTGTCATCTCTTTGACCTGATATGGGGTAGCCTCTACAGATAGACAAACGCTCGTGTTAGACACTGTGTTCTCATCCTGCGCCAAGAAACTCAACCAATCAGACTTACTGACGAAATCAGCGATAACTGCGAGGTTTTCTTCTGAGCGACGGATAGCCCCCTTAAGACCACCTATAGAATCAATCCATCCCAGGGCGTCTAAATAATCCGCAACACATAACATGCTAGGCGTATTGATCGTCTCACCCCGGAAAATACCGTCTATGACCTTACCCTTTTTTGTCAGCTTGAAGATCTTCGGTAATGGCCATGGTGGTGTATAAGTCTCGAGACGCTCAACTGCTCTCGGGCTCAGAATAAGCATCCCATGCGCGCCCTCGCTACCTAACACTTTTTGCCAACTAAATGTTGTGACGTCGAGCTTTGACCAAGGCATCTCCATGGCAAAGACAGCTGACGTGGCGTCGCAAAAAGTTAACCCCTCACGATCTTGCGGTATCCAGCCGCCATCCGGCACCTTGACACCTGACGTGGTTCCATTCCATGTGAAAACGATGTCGTTACGCTTATTGGCCAAAGATAGATCTGGAAGCACACCATAGTCCGCTTCATAAATATTTACATTTGGTAGCTTCAGATCCTTGACGATGTCGTTTAGCCAAGTTTTACCGAAGGACTCCCACGCAAATACGTCAACACCACGCGCTCCTAGCATCGACCACATCGCCATCTCAAACGCGCCCGTATCAGATGCGGGGACGACCCCCACCAAATAATCGTCTGGAAGACCTAACAGCCGTTTTGTCTCTTCACAAACCTCCCGCAACGCTGCTTTACCAACTGATGACCGATGAGAGCGTCCCAATGTCCCTACACAGAGAGCTCGCAACTGATATCCCGGTCGCTTGGAACATGGACCGGAAGAAAAGTTTGGATTGTTTGGCTTTATCGAGGGTGCATTTAAGGTATTCACAATCTATCCAATTAAAAATAAATGAAGGCGCGGGAGGATAAGCTACTCAGCGCAAAGGTCAACTAAACATCAGATTCGTTGCGCAGGAAATTTCCAATTGCTGCCATTTTTACCACCAACATCTCATTATCTGCAGCGTCTCCGCTAATTTCTCGTAGTCATAGTGAGACTAAGAACCACCGACGAGGAAGTGTCGATCATTTTTTGTGGGTCTTGAGAGAGAGTTCTGAGATCTTGTCTAACGTGTAGAGCTCCGGGAAGTATTTACGGCTCCAAAAAAGGAATCCAAGACTCATGATACCTCCCGCTAACACAGTAAGCGTGGGACCAATCAGTCCAGCTAACGCTCCTCCGCGCACATCACCCCCCTCGTTACTTGTTTGAATAAATAACATATTCACAGCCGCAACACGTCCACGTAAATTCTCAGGCGTAGCGGCCTGAACTATACCCATTCGTATGTTGACGCTAACCATGTCTGAGGCACCGTAGAAGAAAAGAGCCAGCAGTGATAAGACAAAAATCTCTGAGACCGAAAACACCAGAATAGAGCTCGCGAATACGATAAGAGAGATCCAAAGTTTGACACCCGCACCGTTTATTTCATGACGTCTCGACGAGAGAAATAATCCCATCAGCACGCTACCGATCGCCGGCATTCCTCGCATCAATCCGAGTTCCTCTGAACCTACGTGAAGAATATCTGCGGCAAATACAGGTAGTAAAACCATGACTGAACCGAGACCGACCATCAATAGATCGATAGTGAGGCCACCCAGAATTACTGGTTTATCGCGAACGTATTTGATACCAGCAAGGAGCGTCGCCAATCTATCATCTTTCTCCCGCGGAATTTTAATTGACGGGATAAAGAGATAGCCGATCAGGGTAGCGGCCGAAACTAGTGCGATGACATTATAAATCTCTCGATCTATCATCAAAATTAAATATCCGGCAATAACTGGCCCTACGATGGATGCCCCATTCCCGGTTGTACTAGACATCGCGATCGCCCTGTCCAAAAGCTCGGGCGATACGATATTCGGAAGGATGGCGTGAAGAGCAGGACCGTGAAACGTGCGTCCAATGCCGTGCAGAAAAATCAAACCATAGAGAGCAAAAAGGTCAGGATCTTCCTTGATCAGGATTCGCGCGATGCCGATCACCGCCGACGCCTCTAAGATGGCACAGACTCTGACTACCCAAACTCGAGGGAAGCGGTCGATTGTGTAACCCGAGATAAAAAAGAACGCGTAGACAGGGATTATCTGCATAAGGCCAACCAGGGCGAGGCTCCATGGGTCGCCTGTTAGCTCATACAGGTGCCAACCAATAGCAACTGTCAGCATGGTATTGGCGATCCCGAGAGTAATCCGCGCGGTCAGATAACCGACAAATGCATCAGATAGAAGACTATTCAATCGGGTATTCCGCTCGTCGAGCAAACAAACGGGATTTTACCGCGTGCTGAGGCTCCTCTACTTCGCCAAAAAAGTCCTCAATAATTACAAAACCGTCTCCAACGGAACTTCTAAGCTCACCGGATTTTAATAAGAAATTTGGATTACTGGGTTTCCCAAAACGTTCGTTCCCGTCGCCAAATGTCTCGTAAACCAAAAAGCCTCCCGGACTTACCAATTCAATGATATTTATTAGATGGGGTCTATACAGGTAATTCGACACCAAAACTATGTCGTAAAGATCGCCTTCCATTGGCCAAGTGGCTCGCTCAAGATCGATGCATAGGAACTGGACATGGGTATCCTTAAAATATTTCGACAACTCGGGATTGTGGTCTACAGCAGTAACGTCAGAGGCTATATTCGATAACAGAAAACTATGCCTGCCTGCACCTGAGGCGATATCAACGGCACGCCCGACGGAACGGCCAACAGAATCTAGTGTTTTCTTTATCCAATTAGACGGGTCTGATCGTCTATGAGGGTTTACGGTCACACAACCAACCAATAAATTAGCAACGCACCAACAACAAAGCCCTCAATCCAGCAGAGACCAAGAGCCAAGATCGGTCTCTCTTGAATTAGTTGTCTAAGTAATTCTGCAAACATGTTTTAATTTTATCACTGATGCACGAGCGAGGTTGCCTATCACAACGCAAACGTGATCACCAAAATCGTCAGTATTAACGGGTCTACCATTGTTCACAGTGAGAAGCTGGATGTTAGTAGCTATTTACATGCGGCTTTTCGCTCTTATTGAATTGCGGTTACCGGCTTTACTATCCTTCGCTTAGGGGGCGCCAACCCGTTCAGATGATTTTGGGATCCCCGATTTTTATTAGATTGTGTTGCCTTATCCAACAGGTGTTTCGCGTTCCCTGTTCGTGGCTTCTGGCGTTTCTTTGCACTACGAGACGTAGAATCATGACCCCACTGTTTTTGCTTTTCTGTGCGATCATCTCCCCCTGACGGCGACCGGTTTGAACGAGCTTGTGTTTGCTTGCCCGTCTTTTGTTCCGAACCCATCTCGTCTCGGTACCGGTTACGAGTTTTATCCGTCTGGTTTTTTTGTTTATGGTTTGCGTTACCCTTGGCTCGCCCGCGAGATTCGTGCTTCCGTGGTTGAGGTTTATTTTTTTGCTTCTTCACCGGAAACTGAATTGCTGGCTCGAATCCATCAGCCACCTCAAACTCAACATTAATCTTTAGCAAATGCTGGATCTCTCTAATTAGTCGATGCTCTGTCGCACAAACAAATGAGATAGCGTCGCCTTTTTCGCCAGCTCGTCCCGTGCGACCAATTCTGTGGACGTAATCCTCTGCCACCATCGGTAACTCGAAATTTATAACGAAAGGCAGTTTCTGGATGTCTAGACCGCGCGCTGCAACGTCCGTCGCCACCATCACCCGCGCCGCGCCCCGTTTGAACTTCTGGAGGGCTTTTGTCCGCTGCGCTTGACTCTTATTTCCGTGCATTGCCACCGCAGGCAAACCATCACCTGTCAGTGCCTTTGCCAACTTGTCGGCACCGTATTTTGTTTTGGTAAACACGAGCACCTGATGCATGTCATTAAGGCCTATCAGTTGTGTCAGTAGCTCTCGTTTCCGATGCTGGTCCACGTGGACAAAGGTCTGATCGACTGATTCAGAAACGGTATTTCCTTTGGACACAGCTACTTCGACGGGAGCAACGAGATATTTAGTGGCCAGTCTCTTAATGGCACTGTTGTAGGTTGCCGAAAAAAGTAGCGTCTGCCGTTTTTCGTGACACTTTGATATCACCGTTTCAATGTCGCGGATAAATCCCATGTCAAGCATCCGATCCGCCTCGTCAAGAATCAACGTCTGTACTCTAGAAAGGTCAATCGAGCCCTGGTTGAGGTGATCGATCAGGCGTCCAGGTGTTGCGATAACAAGATCAAGACCAGACTTAATGGCTCTGAACTGGCCGCCATAACTGACGCCACCGAAGATGCTCGTCTGCTTCAGACCAAGTCCTTTTCCGTACCTTCGCGCGCTGTCCGCGACCTGAGCCGCAAGCTCACGCGTGGGCGCAAGAACAAGTGCTCGCGGCGAGCGAACACTGGTACCTGCGTATAATTTCTGCATCACCGGCAGAATGAATGCAGCGGTTTTTCCTGTCCCTGTTTGAGCACCAGCCAAAATATCACGGCCATTGAGGATTGCAGGTATCGATTCAGATTGCACTGGGGTCGCGGCGTCATAGCCCGCGTTAGAGACGAGTTCAGGCAATAGCCCTAAGTCTTGAAAGCGCATCATGTTTCCACATTGTTTGACGACAAATCGTCTTAAGCAAGCTCCGTCATACGATCCGTCGAGGGATCACTCAACGCGAGCTCGCTATGCGCTGAGAAGTGCGCACAGTACAGACTACTGGGGACCGTTTCAAACTTTTTTCAAAACGACATGTTAGTGATCACATTCTGACTAGGCCGCCCCCAGACCAAGTCAAGCGAACCGAAACTGTTCCGAGTCAACCTCTCTGAGAATAGTCTCTGACCATCGATCACCGATTATTGATTCAGGACTCAAGATCGAGGCTGCTTTTGAAATGACATGTTCACTTACCACAGCACTTGCGGCATCAAGATTCTCTTTTGCTCGATCCTCAAAACGTGTACCCGGTATCGCGAGCACATGGTCGCCCTGGGCGATAACCCATGCCAATGCGATCTGAGCCACACTTAGATCATGCTCGGCCGCCAACAGAGTCAATTGATCCAATTTCTCAAGGTTTTTCTTAAAATCATTACCCTGAAAACGGGGCATCGTGTGTCGGATGTCTTTCTCTCCGAGTGTTGACATGTCTCGTACGATGCCCCCCATAAAACCGCGACCTAATGGTGAGTATGAGACAAACGTAATGTCGTTTTGTTCACACAATTTTGATACCGCGACATTGGGTTGCCTTGTCCATAATGACAGTTCCGACTGCACTGCCGCGATTGAGCACATTCCTAGAGCCTTGTTCAATGTCTCCGGTGATGGCTCAGATAGACCGATGAACCTGATCTTCCCTTGAGCCTTCATATCAATCAGTGCCCCGAGACTCTCCTCGACCGGTACGTTCAAATCGATTCGGTGCAGGTAATACAAATCGATACAGTCGGTGCCTAGCCGGCGCAGGCTGTCGTCACAGGTTTGTTTTAGAACGTCCGGCCGGCCATTGATTTCACGTTTACCGCTGGCATCGCGGTATAGGCCGCACTTGGAAGCCAAAAAATACTCTGATCGGCGGTGTCCGATCGCTTTATTCAGTAACTCTTCGTTCTTTCCGAAACCGTATAAAGCTGCGGTGTCCAAGTGATCGTAACCCATGTCGAGGACAGCGTTGAGTGTCCGCACGCCCTGCTCTTCACTACAAGGCTCATAGGCCTGAGAAAGACCCATACACCCATACCCGATCGCCTTTACGCTTACGTCACCTAGTTTTACTGTTTTAGTCGCCATCATTTACCTTTCTGCTACCAAATTCATCCGTTACAGCACATGAGAATTTAAAAATTCTAATCAAGGGTTCCAATAGAGTCGCATCGGATTTTCGACAAGAAGCTTTTTTCGTAATTCTTCGGTTTCGGCAATCAAAGGAATTACGTCAACCAAAGTACCATCGTCAGGAGTATGCGATTTCATGTTCGGATGAGGCCAATCAGTCCCCCACAGAACCCGGTTCGGGAATGCCTCGACTAGCGTCTTGGCGAACGGCACAACATCAGAGTAATCAGGCGGCTGCTGGGTCAACCGTTCTGGGCAACTGACTTTGGTCCAAATATTGGTATTTTTATCCAGTAATGACATAAATGCCCCAAACTCAGCGCTTTCTGGGCCAAGACTGACATCTGGCCGACCCATATGATCAACGACAACCACCTGATCCTTGGCTAGCGATTCGATAAAGGGCCTTAATTCCACAAGATCTGGGCTCTCAAAGTAAACCACGATATGCCAATCGAAACCTTTGACACGATCGGCAAGATCAATGAAAACCTGTCGAGGGGTTGAGTCCACTAAACGCTTCACAAAGTTGAAACGGACTCCCCTGACGCCGGCGTTGTTTAGTTGACTGAGCTCGTGATCGGTGACATCGGACGACAAAACAGACACACCCCGGGCCAGATCACCAGATGCTTCTAGTGCGTCAACGAGAGCCGCGTTATCTGATCCATGGCAGCTAGCTTGAACAATTATATTTCTCGAAAACCCAAGATAATCTCTCAATTCAAACAACTTTTCTTTTGGTGCATCACACGGTGTGTATTTGCGCTTTGGGTGGTAGGGAAACCGATCAGCAGGGCCAAACACGTGACAATGTGCGTCAACCGCTCCGGCGGGTGGTTCATACGATGGCTTCTTGGGGTTCGGATGAAATGGCAAATAATCTGGATCCATAGAATTCTCACTTCTCTAGAGGAAAAACGGTGCCTTCAAATAGTTTCCTGGCAGTTCGGAGTAACGCAGCACTTATTACTTGATCGCCTTTCGTATGAGCAATGACGGTCATTTCTCCAGTAGGATGCTCAATCGGGAGCGTCTTCTTTGCATGGTCGGAAACATTCGCTAGTCGGCGCGCCACTGTCCCAGCGGTAATCGCCGCCGTCGCCACGCTAACCGCGCCAAGCACGCCGATTGAAGAATGGCAACGGTGGGGGATAAATGTACGAGTAGAAATACAACCACCTTTCGTTGCCGCACTCACCAAACTCATCTTGGGAACAGATTTCTCTGCTACATCCCCAAGACTCATCATAGGGCCGGCCTGTAATCGAATAGACTCTAGCCGGCTCTTCAGGTCTATATTGTTATCAAGCTCATCGCGTGGTTCCGTGCCAATTATTCCAAAGTCGGAGGCATTTAGCACAACCACAGGCATCCCATTGTCGATCAGGGTGACGTCGATACCGTCGATTGAATCCACGAGATTGCCACTTGGGTATAATGCACCACAGGTTGAGCCTGCGGTCTCTTTAAATTCACAGGTCACGGGCGAAGATTTCCCGGGCACCCCATCGATTTGGGCATCTCCCTGGTAGGTCACTTTCCCGTTCGGAGTCTGGACCTGTAGCACCGCGATCTGGTTGGTATTTTCCATGAAGACAGTTACCGTTGTTACGTTTCCGGTCGCCTTCACCAACCCCTGCTCAACTGCATAAGGGCCAACAGCTGCCAAAATATTTCCACAATTCTGTGCATCTGTAACGATCGCTTGATCAACAAATACTTGAAGAAAGAGATAATCGATATCACAGTCCGGACGTGATGACTTTTTGACGACACCAACCTTCGAGGTTAGAGGATCTGACCCGCCCATCCCGTCAATCTGTCTGTGATCTGGAGATCCCATTATCTCAAGGAGCAACTGATCTCTCGTGTTCTCATCGGTTGGTAGATCGGCCGCGTGAAAAATACCGCCTTTTGAGGTCCCGCCGCGCATCCACACGCAGGGAATGCCGTTAGACATACTTCAGGCCTTTTTCAGCGAGCTTTGATCGCATGTTGTAGATGTCAAGACCAAGCTCACCACTCGCCAGCCTCAGCCTCTTATCTTCTTCTTTTGCCTCTCGGTCGAGCGCTGAGGCGAGAACCGACTCCGCCTCCTCACGTCTTACCACGCACACACCATCGTCGTCTGCAATCACCACATCACCGGGATTGATAAGTTCGTCGGCGCAAACTAGAGGAATGTTCACAGAGCCAAGAGTTTCCTTTATTGTTCCCTGCGCAAAAACATGCTTTGACCACACAGGAAAATTCATTTCTCTCAAAATCTTGGTGTCTCTGACCCCACCCTCAACAATCAAACCCACCACACCTCTAGCCTGTGCCGAGGTAGCGAGTAGATCCCCAAAAAAGCCATGATTCGACGGTGAGGTCGGAGCAAACACCAAAATGTCACCGGCCTGACATTGCTCGATGGCGACGTGCATCATCCAATTATCGCCAGCCGCGCCCGAGATCGTGATCGCACTCCCTGCGATCGACACGTCCTGCTGTATCGGACGCATGTAATCAGCCAATAACCCGCGTCGACCCTGAGCCTCATGGACCGTAGCCACGCCGCATCGCGCCAGTCCGTCCCGCACCTCATTGCTAACACGATCAATATTCTGAACAACCACGTTCTTGTCCATATCAGTCCTCGAGCTTTAATCTGCTGAACACTCGAAGAGCGTTGCCAGAGAATATTTGTTGTTTTTCATCGGCCGTTAGCTTGGTGTTATTGTCGATGTATCGTTTGGTGTCATCGAAGTAGTGCCCAGTCTCTGGATCAATACCTCGAACAGCACCAATCATCTCCGACGCAAATAAAATATTTTTGACCGGAACGATATCCAACAATAAATCAATCCCTCGTTGATGATATACGCAAGTATCGAAATAGATATTGTTCAACGCGGATTCCTCGAGTGGAGCATATCCCTGATCTTGCAAAATGCCACGGAAACGTCCCCAGTGGTAAGGAACAGCACCTCCACCGTGAGGGATGATGATCTGTAGAGAAGGGAAGTCTTTAAATACTTCAGACATCACCAACTGCTGGAAGCCTGCAGTATCTGCGCCGAGATAGTGCGATCCTGTGGTATGAAAGCAGTCATTACATGCAGCGCTCACATGAACCATTGCTGGAATATCAAGCTCGCACAACACTTCATAAATTGGATAAAACGACCGATCCGCTAATGACTGATCCTGCCAATGTCCGCCCGATGGGTCTGGATTCAGGTTGACACCCAAAAAACCCATTTCCTCGACCGTACGACGAATTTCAGGTACCGACTTTTTGGGCGCGACGCCAGGGGACTGAGGAAGCTGTGCCACTGGTGCGAAGTTCTCGGGAAACAAATCACAAACGCGTCGAATGATATCGTTTTGGTGCTCGGTCCAATACAAACTCGTCCACTCGTTACCGATGTGGTGTCCCATCCAACTCGCGCGTGGAGAGAAAATTGTTAAGTCAGTCCCACGGTCCTTTTGGAGTTTTAGCTGATTTTTCTCAATCGATTCCCGTATCTCATCATCGGTAATATCGATAGAACCTTTCTCTCCTTTAAATAAAGGCTCCTTCTCGACCGCTTCCTTTTGCGCTTCTCTATAGGCCCCAACACCGGGGGGCGTGGTCGTGTAATGCCCATGGCAATCAATGATCATAGTCTTTCCTAATATTGCAATTCCCCAATCTATTTACTCGATCTAAATTTCACAAATAACAAGATAACTGCTGAGGTATAAAAAATCAGACTCGAGACCGGGGGCTACACACATCGCTTCGATTATCGTCGTTCAACTTTTTGCTGATCGCTTGTCTAATACGATCAAATCACCGGATTGTGGAGACAACGCCACCTTGTCGATGCGTTGCTACCACTCTGATGTGGAACGGGCCATGCCAGCAGGTAAACTGACGTCCGCGATATTTGCCGCGACTTGACGCGTATCAGCCACATGGCGAATCCCCTGGCTACCTGTTCGCTCCAAGTTATGATCACTAGGTCTCAGCCAATTTAAATCGTCAGAACCTCTCGTCAGAGACTCAATACCCTTGATGATAATCGAACGCATCATTTTTAGAGAAGATGATTGACCAAATTTCGTCCTATAAAAAGATGCGTTATAAACGAAATAGTCCGAGAAATTCACATGATCCTCGGTCGAGGAACCCGAAACTTATAGAAGATTTTATACTTCCTGAGGGTTTCACGGCCCCACGATCGCGGCAATCACTGACTCGCCACCCGCGTCCAATATCATTTCTGCGTCTACGCATTTTGTTCCGGGCGAAAACGAGTTCATTTCGAAATACATAGACCTATATTTCACCGTCTCGCCTAATGCCCGGAAAGCCCTCGCTGCCGAAGTAAGAAGTTACCAAACCAATAACCCAATCGATGTCAGTAAAAACATCGATAAGCAAACAGGTCGGTTTAAGACGCGCACGAATAATGCGATCGCGACAGAACTGTGCGTCTGCTTCAAGTTTCAAGTTTCAAGTTTCAAGTTTCAAGTTTCAAGCTAGCGTATTTTGGAAAACCTAACAGACAGAACGTCTACCGCGTCTCCAAGTCCGACAAAAAAATACCTTACCCGAAAGACGAGGCAATCGATCCAGTCATCTGGCTTTCCTGCTAATCGTACAGAATCCAGTCCATAGTCTCTCTAGCACGTGACCGCCATGTCTAGCTCAGTTGGGAAATTTGATTTGGGGGTACGATGGGCTCTAGAAAGGGAACTCACTTGGTCATCTTATGTTCAATTTCGTGCATGATTCTCATTGCTGGCAAGCATTGCTCTANNGAGCTATTGGGNNCTCTTCCTCTNGAGGATTGNGGATACNAACTCNCGATCNATNANTTCTATNCCNTTTAACGANACATCGACATCNGAGACNTCTATTTTATTATTGTGACCGTCGTATAAATCGTCATAACTNGCNATGTAGGTTCCATTGTNGCAGATATATCGGAAGTAGGATCCAAGNGGGCCATTATTATTAAACGACAATGACAATGTACAAAGCTTCCCAGTCTCNGTCTTCATCAGGATNGACATATCCATGGCGATTCCCAGATCAGGGTGNGTCGGNCCTTGAATGGCATGAACTTCGGTCACTTCTTCGCNAGCCTGGTATCTAAAGAGATCGATTGAGTGACAGGCNTGGTGCCANAGCAGGTGGTCGGTCCAGGAGCGNGGCTCACCCTTTGCGTTCATATTAGTTCGCCGAAAGAAATANGTCTGAATATCCATCTGTTGAACGGATAATTCNCCCGCAACGATTTTGTTNTGNACCCACTGATGNGACGGATTAAANCGACGGACATGTCCCGCCATTGCTACAAGCCCTGTCTNCTTTTGTTTCGCCAACAGNGCCTCTGAGTCGGCCAATGTATCTGCCATTGGTATCTCNATAAGGACGTGTTTACCNGCAGCCATTGCNTTGAGGCCCTGCTCAGCATGAATCTGAGTAGGGGTCGCCAGTATCACNGCATCCAAATCGGACAAACCGAGCATCTGATCATAGTTGTCGAATCGGTTAGGGATCGAATGTTTNTCTGCGACACCATNAGCTTTATCCAAGGTAGTTGCCATCNCAGCTACGATTTCTACCTCATCAATCTGCGNCAACGCATCCAGATGTTTCGATCCGAACGCTCCGTTNGCTCCAGCGACGCCGATGCGAACTTTACTCANTANATGGATCCCCNGNTTTANTTNTTCTCAAGNATAATTGCGCCATAAGCGGTCGCTGAAACAGGAATATGATAGAGCCGGAATACTTCATCGACATCGTCTCCCAGCGCNCCTCTCATTACGTTCCACATGATCATCTCCACGCCCTCACAACCNGCCTCACGCATAAATTCTGTGTGAGAAATCCGCGTATTTGCGAGTGGATCCNNAATTANATTNTCAAGAAACTTCTTATCAAATTCTGGGTTAACAACACCAACTCGCTCNCCTCCGAGNTGATGCGATAACCCNCCNGTGCCCCANATGCCGACGTTNATCTTTTCNGGAAANGANGCCACCGCCCTGCCTATNGCTTGACCCAGCTTGNAGCAACGCAGGGCCGTNGGGAGAGGATGCTGAATCACATTNACGCACACTGGGACGACCGCTGCNGGCCATTNCTTTGGTTGNCCGTAAGCAATCGATAACGGAACCGTGAACCCGTGATCTAGATCCATACTCGCGTTAACAGCAAGATCGAACTCTTCGGCCATCACCGACTCGATGATATGCCACGCCAAATCGGGACAACCATCCATACTCGGGACCGGACGCGGACCCCAGCCCTCGTCGGCAGGTCTAAAGTTCTCACCAACACCGATTGTGAATGTCGAATAACTATCGAGCGAAAACTCTGTAGCGTGATCGTTGTAGACAATAATNTTGACATCTGGAGTATTATTCCGGTGCCAAGCNCTCAAAGGCTCCAACCCCTCAAAAAGCTTCTTCCAATAGGGCTCNNGGGTCTTGCCATTATCCANGGCTGCGCCCAAACCTGGTACGTGAGATGTGCCCATTCCGGCGATTAGCTTAGCCATCCTTCCACTCCTCAACNGAGCGNTTACCGTCGATTGAACGACCACCATCNATCATCATCTGCTGNAACTCATCAAATGTCAGCCTCGGNTCTGCCATCTGNCCGTACATNACTTGTGGAGGCTGTCTGTCGAATGAAATCANCTTAAACGCGTAGTAAACATTTGCCCCTAACTTCAAGAGATCNAGGAANCGNCGGTCTAAAACCGCATTCTTCTGATCTNCAGTCATCCTNAANGTATCCAAGTACGCTTGCTCGTCCTGAGCAAATTTATCTCGACATTCGGCACTGTTAAGACTCATTAGAAACATGTTNACGTGATAACCCTNTCTGTATGTTCTGCTATCNAGTGGATAGGTACCGGGAATATCGTCGTAGTCTCTTTCCATAAGTCATCTAAATCCGAAGTGATATCGGCCTCATAAAAATTTTAAGNACCGAAGAGTTTNCNTAGNCGCACGACTGCANCNACAGATTACATTAAAACTCGGCCTGCAACTATGCCGACTGGTGGGTANCTTTATTTNNATNCGCNTCGTGNGCCANATCATAACAAAATTAGTTATCNAGACTGGACTGAGATTCAANATAAAAACACTANGNGGNCNAGATCCATCTTATCCGTTTCAANCTAATGGGATTGANCCATCGGCATCGNACTTAACTGGAAAGATCAAGTGAATGGTCTNTTGGNCGATATAGAGACCATNCGAAAACGCGCTACTCACNGCAAGTTCTTTGCNGTNNCGGGTCCCCCTGCCTCAGGCAAAANAACGTNGNCTCNAAAATTAGCCAACCGACTAACTAATTNCTCGTATCTGTNTCTAGACGGGNTTCANTTGGATAACTCCATANTCATTGAAAAAGGCTTGAGGAACCGANAAGNATCACCGNNNACATCCGNCGTGAATGGCNTCGCGCACTTACTCCAGCGACTTAAGAAAAGAGAGAAGNTCTACNTTCCCNCCTNCGATCGGGACANAGANCACACAATTAACTGTNCATNTCCAATTCCCGGTCATGATGATTTGATCATCGTTGAGGGGAACTNNTTNNTTNTTNATGAACNAATTTGGCNAGATCTCAANNNNTGCTGGGNCCCTGACGGCTTTNGTGGAAATAGANCTAAGATTATTGAGACGAAGACTNATAAAACGCTNGATCGCTCAAGGTTTNGACGATCAGGAAGCNGANGCGTGGATTGAGACAAANGATCTACCGAATGCGCACCGAANATTGCGAAACCNGATTCCCGAGGATATTACCCTCTCGATGAGGAACTAAACCACAATCCAGTNGTTAGACGGNATAAGTTTTAACCTGTTCCANATAACAATCGATAATCATTGGCGAGGGGCGGACAAATCAGTTANTTTTCTCATGACGATGAAAATAGAAAACCACGTCAATTGGAGAAAACTTATGAAAAACATTCTTAAACTCNTTGGCTTGGCAGTGTTTACATTGTCAACGTCGCAGTTCGCAATCGCGGAGTCGGTTACNTTAAAGTTCCACACNTTTGTTCCGATGCCAGCGAANTCGAACGCGAAGTTCGTGAAGCCTTGGGCTGATAAAGTGGCCAGCGAATCGAACGGAGAGATTAAAGTTGAGATGTACCCGTCAATGCAGTTAGGCGGCGCGCCTCCTCAACTCGTCGACCAAGTTAGAGACGGAGTCGTTGACATNGTGTGGACAGTAGCTGGTTATACNCCTGGTCGATTTCCCAGATTAGAGGTGTTTGAGTTACCGTTCATGCCTGCGACTGCAACCGCTACATCTCAGGCGNTTCAAGAGTACGTTGATACGGTGGCGGCTGAGGATCTTAAAGACTATAAGGTTCTAGCGGTTCANGTGCACGCGCCTGGGAAAATCCATACCAAAGATCGCTTGATCAAATCAGCNTCAGACTTGAAAGGTCTGAAAATGCGCGGCCCAACCCGGCCAATTACTCAAATGTTAGAAAAGCTTGGGGCTACCCCAGTGGGGATGCCTGTNCCGAAAGTAGCTCCCTCNCTTTCGAAAGGAGTAATCGACGGGATGGTNGTNCCGTGGGAGATTATGCCGTCATTCAAGCTACAAGANCTGACAAAAGCGCACACNAATATTGCCGGNTCGAGGGGATTATATACCAGCCCATTTTTGTTCATNATGAATAAAGCCAAGTACGATTCCTTGAGCGCCAAACACAAAGCCATCATCGACAAAAATGCTGGNATGGCNTTAGCNAAGCTTGCGGGCGAGCTTTGGGATAGTTTTGAAGATCCTGCTAGGGGTCTTGCNGTGAAAGCTGGTGGGCAGTTCCACGAACTATCAGGNGCGCCATTGAAGGAGATGCAAACAATTGGGGACCAACTCGTTTCTGATTGGATAAATAACTCCGCGTCANGGGGTTTAGATGGAAAGAAACTCGTCGACACGGCTCGTAACTTAATCAAAAAATATGAGTGATNCGGAATCATCGAGTCCGTTGAAAACAATTGAGTCCGACCCCCTCAAACGGGTCGGGCTTNGCCTTCACAAATACTCAACCTANGCNGCTTTTTTTGGAGGATTCACTCTNGTCCTTCTTGTGGCCGTGAATGCGGCGTCTATCGTTGGTCGCACNCTATTTGCGAGCCCATTGGTGGGCGATTTTGAGCTCGTAGAGCTTGGTTGTGCAATCGCAATTTCATCNTTTCTGCCATTGTGTCTCCTGAAAAAAGGAAACGTAACGGTNGATTTTTTTTCAGCAAGATTTCCCCATAAACTTCTTCACNGCTTGGAAATATTTACTAACCTCNTCTTCGTTGTGGTCTCGGNAACTTTCTCAATGCGCATGACCTTGGGTATTCAAGATTTCTACAAATATGGTGAAGAAACTATGCTTCTTCAGATACCANTCTGGATTCCGTTTATCCCGGTCTTGCTCTCTTTTTATTTGTTAACGGCCTGCGCCATTTTCNGCCTAGCATCCCACTGTTTTCCGNCCCGAAGGATCAGCTAAAAGAATGGAACGGTTAACAATCGGGATNCTAGCCTTTCCAATTTTATTCGCATTNCTNGTAATCAGGGTACCAATTGGTCTGGCCATGCTCATCGTTGGGGCCCTNGGAACGGCTACAATCGCTGGCTGGNTGCCGCTATTTTCNCAGATGAAAACCAANGCCTGGCATCTGTTCTCCAACTACTCTCTATCAGTGATACCGCTGTTTCTTTTAATGGGAAATTTCGCGACGAAAGCTGGNATGAGTGAATCATTGTTTAAATGTGCAAGCGCATTCTTGGGTCATCGAAAAGGCGGGGTCGCGATGGCCGCGATNGGGGGTTGTGCCGGTTTTGGCGCTATCTGTGGTTCATCCTTGGCCACCGCCGCAACGATGGGCAAGGTCGCGCTGCCGGAACTGCGNCGCTTGGGCTATTCGCCGGCCCTNAGTACAGGTGCGCTCGCCGCAGGTGGCACACTAGGAATATTGATCCCGCCCTCAGTGATCCTCATCATCTTTGCCATCCTCACCGAGCAAAACATCGCGAAACTNTTTCTGGCAGCCTTCGTTCCCGGGGCGATNGCGGCAATTGGTTACATGCTTGCGNTCGCAATCTATGTTCGAATTAGTNCCGACNCCGGACCAGCCTCCACCAGAATCGGCTGGANANAGAGGTTNAAACTATCNGTATCTATTTGGCATGTCCTNCTGATTTTTATCACNATGATAAGCGGTATCTACATGGGATGGTTTACCCCNACAGAAGGCGCTGCTATTGGTGCTTTTGGTACCGGGCTGGTGGCGTNTTTTCAGAAAGAATTCAANTTCGCGAAGCTTTTAGAAGTTATTGAAAGTACCGCNCTAACGTCTGCGATGATTTTTTTGGTTTTGCTTGGAGCAGAATTCTTCAACTCACTAATAGCGCTNTCGCAANTACCAGTATTTCTCGTAGATCTCGTTACCGAGGCAAACATAGAGCCCATCTATATCTTGATACTCATTCTCTTGCTCTATTTGGTTCTAGGATGCTTGATGGATAGCTTGGCGATGATCTTACTTACCATTCCGATATTTTTTCCGCTCATCATGACACTTGATTTCGGCTTAACTGCAGAAGAGACAGCGATTTGGTTCGGAATTCTAACCTTGATCGTGGTTGAGGTTGGTCTAATCACGCCGCCAGTTGGCCTTAACGTTTTTATAATCAACAAAATGGCAGGTGATATCCCGATATCGGAGACATTTAAGGGCGTTCTACCATTTTTTGCGAGCGATCTGATCCGGGTGTCTATACTACTACTATTCCCGTCAATCACACTTTTCCTAATCCGACTTTTTCCTTAGAAACAAATTTTCTGTTCCAATAAACGTGGTACTTTGTCGTATTAAAAAATTAGCTTTTTAAGGTGCAAGCCTGAGCATTATGATCAAAGCTCTCAGCTATCTAGGAATCAAATCAACCCTCAAAGACGACTGGGCCGCTTTTGCCACGAAAATACTGGGCATGCAGCTAATTGACAAAGCCGGTGGCACCTCAATCTTTCGTATGGACAATCAGGCACAACG
>PBTW01000011.1 GCA_002729315.1 Gammaproteobacteria bacterium | reverse complement strand
CAGCGGCTGCAGATCAATGCCCAGGTTCTGCAGCACATGCCGCTGCTTTTTGAGATCGTAACCCGATTTTGAAACCTTGGCATTTTCCAGTGCCGGCTTGAGGGCAGCGAGGACCTCGTCGGCTGGCAATTGCTGCACCCCTGATGAGACATGACCGACAGGAATGTAGTGCGCCTCGCCTAGCCGGTAACTCAGTCCGATGCCGAGCAAGTGGGTGCTGAGGAAATGATCGCCGTCAAACTCAACGCTCAAGGCAAAGCGCGCATTGCGTCCTTCCCGCTCAATCTCCTGCTGCAGGGACGCCAACAGCTTGTCGAGTGATTCCCTATCGGTGATGCATTGGTAGTAGATCTCCGCAGACGTCACGGAAGCACCTACAGGCACGGCCTGAGCTGCTGTACTCCCTTTCTCTGCGCCACTCTCTGCCGTGGGTTCTATCTGAATCGCTGCCCGGTCTCCGGCCTCACCCCGGTCAGAGCCGGTGACACCTTTCTCCTCGAGCTCACTGATCCAGGTTTTGAACTCCATGGCCGAGAACAGATCATGAAGCGCCGCCTCGTCCGCTTCGCCGTGCACCAGCTGGGAAATCTCCATCTCAAGTTCAACATCCAGCTTGATTGTCGCTAGCTCATGAGACAGCCGCAGCTGATCAAAATTCTCGCGCAAGCGCTCTCCAATCTTGCCACCCACCGATTCTGCGTTCTCGATGATACCTTCCATGGAGCCATATTCCAGCAGCCACTTGACTGCCGTCTTCGGGCCGACTCCGGGGACCCCCGGAATGTTGTCAGCCTTGTCTCCCATCAGCGCCAGGTAGTCCACAATCAGAGCGGGACCTATACCGAATTTTTTTTCGACACCCGAGATATCCAGTACTTCACTGGTCATGGTGTTAATTAAGGTGATGTGTTCATTTACCAGCTGTGCCAGGTCCTTGTCGCCGGTTGAAATGAGTGTCCTCTGACCCAGCTCAGTGGCCTGGTGAGCCAGCGTCCCGATGACGTCATCTGCCTCAACGCCGGGGATGATCAGCAGCGGCAGGCCCATGGCCCGGATGATGTCATGAATCGGCGCTATCTGACTGCGCAGCTCATCTGGCATGGGTGGGCGGTGAGCCTTGTATTCGCTGTAGATCTCATTGCGAAACGTCTTTCCCTTAGCGTCGAAGACAATGGCAATATTTGCATCAGAGTGCGATTTGATCAGGGAGCGAATCATGTTGATAACGCCTTTGACCGCGCCGGTGGCCTGACCGCGGCTATTAACCAACGGCGGCAGGGCATGAAAAGCCCGGAAAAGATAGGACGACCCGTCTACCAGAATCAGTTTTTTCGCATTCGTCATCGATCAGTCCTTCTTATATCGTTTAATGCAGGTCGCATACCCATCAACCGGCGGCTCTAGCAGCTGGCGCTATTCGTTTATCAGCAGAGTATACGCCTGCACCAAACGCTCACGCCTAACTGGTGGCCTGATCAGCGCCACAAGCTCAGCCTCCGGGCTCACCAGTGAGACATGGATATTGTGATTAATCATGTAGCCATCACCTATTACACCACGTTCGGATATGTGTGACTCATGGCCCGTTTCTTCTATAGTCATGTCTGCTTGATCAACCTTGCTAAAAGCGACAAAAAGCTGGCTGGCCAAGGTGCCAATGGCCGCTTCTGATCCGGACAGGCCAATGAAATCCGCGCTGAACTGCTCAACATAACGCTTGACGGCCTGCCTGCTGTCACGCTCGGGATCAACTGAAACAAATACCACCTGCGGGTCGGGCAAATCCGGCAACTCTGTGATTTTTCGATAAGCCTGTGCTAGCTCCGACATGGTAATCGGACAAACATCCGGGCAGGAGGTAAAACCAAAAAAGACCAGTGACCAGTGCCCCACAAAATTATCAACCAGAAACGGCTCACCATTTTGATCACTAAGCTGAAAGGGGGTCAGACGAAAGGGGTCCGGGTATTCAACCGCGCCGAGCGCATTGAGTGAATTAACATTCTTAACCTCATCGCGCGCCTGAAACAAGGTAATCAGCCAGAAGGCCAACAGCAGGTCAAACACGACAAAAGCGGCGAAAGAGACTTTTAAATTGCGGGACAATTGCACGGAGTCTTCCTCCGGTCAAAACATATAGTGGTCGACCACGAGTGCAATGAAGATCAGCGCCAGATAAACAATCGAATACCTAAAGGTGTCCATTGCCGTGCTGGGCTTTGGCTTATGCATCAGTTTGACGGACCAGTAGAGGAAGCCAGCGCCTAGTGCGACCGCCGCTGTAAGATAGAACAGACTGCTGTTACCGATGAGTGATGGAAACACGCTGAACAAAACCAGAATGGCGGTATATACCAGAATATGAATCTTGGTCACCCGCTCCCCGTGCGTGACGGGTAACATGGGAATCCCGGATTCGGCGTATTCTTCCTTGCGATGGATGGCCAGTGCCCAGAAGTGAGGTGGCGTCCACGCAAAGATTATTAGCACCAACACCACGGCATCTGCTTCGATCGTGCCGGTAACTGCCGACCAGCCTAGCAAAGGCGGCATCGCGCCGGCGAGCCCGCCGATGACAATGTTCTGCGGCGTGGCATGCTTCAGATACCCGGTATAGATAAAGGCGTAGCCAATAAACGAGGCCAGCGTCAGCCAGGCCGACAGCGGATTCACCCAGATTATCATGATCGCCATCCCGGCTAGACCGATCACGGCGGCAAAAATACCGGCCTGCAAAGGGTCGACCCGACCCTGAGGGATTGGTCGATTATGGGTGCGCTTCATCACCACATCAATCTTGCGGTCGATCAGGTGATTGACCACTGCGCCCGAGCCTGCAACCAGCGCGATCCCCAAATTGCCGAGGATCAGGATGTCCACCGGTACCATGCCGGGAGCCGCAAGCAGCATGCCAACCAGGGACGTCAGAATCATGAGCATCACCACGCGTGGCTTGCACATCTCATAGTAGTCTCGCCAACTGGCGGTTGATTGCGTGATAATATCGGTCATTGCGTACTACGTGGCTCGGCAAGGAATAAAAGGCTTTGGTATCTGATCACGCCGGGCTTTAGACCGTATAGGTCGCAGTTTCACCCTCATTCGCGGCCAGAAGCGCGCGAACCGGATGTCGGCGAAAACAGGGAGTGGATTTTACAGATTTCTGGGTTGATTGTTAGTGCTATTACCGAAACCGATTTGAAGCTGACAGCTTCCTGTCAAAAACGCTTGCGTAAAGCCTTGTTTTCATGGGTTTTAGGTCACTAAGGCCTTGCTCGAAAAGGCATTTCTCTATAGGATCTCAATCACTTGAGGTGTGCCATAAAGCTAGGATTTATCGGGGGTTTTACGCCCGCATGAAACGGAGTCTAGTTGTGGATATACCCCACCCAGGTAAACAACAATAATTAGGACGGTCAATCAGAATAGACACACAATTTGAGCTTGCCAACAGCCTGCCCTGTGGCGCTCGGAAGGGTCATTCAGGTGACACTAAAATTTAGCAAATTCTGTCCGGCAAAAAGCCACGTTGATCAATTCATGAGAATTGTGACGTGGGGGCGAAGATTGCATCACTTATATTTGTAGAAGGAATTAGGTTTTATGACTTTAGCGGTCGTTATTTTTCTTCTGGTCGTCGGATCAATCATCTTTCACTTCGCCAGTCCCTGGTGGTTTACCGATATTGCTTCTGATTGGGGCTCTATAGATTTCACTATTAACGTTACTTTCTGGGTTACAGGATTCGTATTTGTCGCTTGTAACCTTTTCCTAGCTTACTGTGTCTGGAAGTTTAGGCATAAAGAGGGACACAAAGCGAAATATGAGCCTGAAAACGCCAAACTCGAAGCTGGATTATCGATCTTTACCACCCTCGGCGTTGTAGCAATGCTGGCTCCCGGCCTATTCGTCTGGGCAACATTTGTAACACCGCCAAGTGACGCGCTTGAATACGAGGTATTGGGAACTCAGTGGCAGTGGCAGTTTCGGTACCCAGGCGCCGATGGGTTACTTGGAACTGCTGACACCGGCTTCGTCAGTGAAAGCAACCCATTTGGAATAAATCCTGAAGACCCGAATGGACAAGATGATGTTGTGGTCAACGATCCGCAAATGCATCTTGCCATAAATCAACCAGTCAAAGCCCTGCTCCGATCGAACGACGTCTTACACAACTACACAGTTCCGCAGTTTCGCGTAAAAATGGATCTTGTGCCCGGATTGGTGTCCTATCTCTGGTTCGACCCAACTAAAGAAGGGACTTATGACATAATGTGCCAGGAGTTGTGCGGTATTGGCCACTTCGTAATGCGTGGGTCCGTGACCGTCCAATCGCAGGAAGAATTTGACACTTGGTTAGCGTCGCAACCCACCTTTTCAGAGACGCAAAGACCGGCACCACCAGATTTATCCGCTGGCCAGGCCCAATACGCCACTTGCGCCGCTTGCCATGGCGCAAATGGAGAAGGCAACCGGGCCCTCAATGCCCCTAAAATCGCTGGACAGCAGCCTTGGTACATTGAGCGACAGTTAAACCATTTCAAACAAGGCGCCCGTGGCGGCGCTGGGGACACCAACGGATCACAAATGACGGCTTTCGCAAGCATGTTGACGACAGACGAGGCTGTTCGGAATATCTCGGCTTATATTGCAACCTTTCCGGACACACCCGCCGCAACTACCATCGCGGGTGACATCGATAACGGCTTCGACATATACGATCGAAACTGCGCCGCATGCCACTTAGATAACGGCTCCGGAACGTGGTACACCGATGCGCCAAAGCTCTCTGGGATGAGTGACTGGTACTTCGTTACCCAAATTAGCAATTTCCGAGCTGGTATACGCGGAAATCATCCATATGACGACTATGGGGAGCAGATGGTCCAGATGGCCACCGCAATGGGAGATCTTGAAGAAATAAATGATGTAGCCGCATACATAAACACCTTGCGCTAGCCTTATTCATTTATAGGAATTTTTAAAATTACGCCTTAGGGCGGAAGTATATCGATTAGGAGTAAAAAATGGCTTATGTACCATTAGCCGATCAAGACCAAGAAATGGAGATGCATCATCCCCATACTTGGGTCGAGAAATACGTCTTCAGCCAAGACCATAAAGTCATTGGAGTCCAATATGGGGGGCTGGCTGTTTTCACGGGCATTATCGGGCTGGCTCTTTCTCTCCTTTTCAGGCTGCAGCTGGGATTTCCTGAATCAGTCGATTTTGTTGACCCCAACTTCTATTACCAAGCAGTTACCATGCACGGCATGATCATGGTCGTTTATTTCCTGACCGCCTTATTCCTCGGGGGCTTCGGTAATTACATGATTCCGTTAATGCTAGGCGCTCGGGATATGGTATTCCCCTTCCTAAACATGATGTCAGTCTGGACGTTCCTTATCTCTGTGGTCATATTAATGGCTAGCTTTTTTGTGAGTGGCGGCCCCACAGGGGCTGGATGGACGCTGTATCCCCCACAAACAACCATGGCAGGCACTCCGGGACACGATGCCGGGATCATTCTCATGCTGGTCTCGCTCGCGGTATTTGTAGTCGCATTCACCATGGGCGGACTTAATTACGTGGTGACTATTTTGCAGTATCGGTGTCGTGGAATGACCCTAATGCGGATGCCTCTAACCGTCTGGGGGGTCTTCGTGGCCACGGTTCTGGGTTTGTTTGCTTTTCCAGCACTGCTCGTCGCCTGCATTATGATGATGTTTGACACATTGCTGGGCACAAGTTTTTTCATGCCGGCGGTGATTGAGGCGGGAAGTCCTCTAGACTACGAAGGCGGTAGCCCGATTCTCTTCCAGCATCTGTTTTGGTTCTTCGGCCATCCAGAGGTTTATATCGTTGCGCTTCCCGCTTTTGGATTAGTTTCAGATGTTTTAAGCGTTCATGCGAGAAAAAATATCTTTGGCTACCGCATGATGGTTTGGGCAATCATTGCGATTGGTGGCCTGAGCTTCATAGTATGGGCCCACCACATGTACGTTAGTGGAATGAACCCATATTTTGGGTTCTTCTTCGCGACGACGACACTTATTATTGCCGTGCCGACCGCTCTAAAGGTCTACAATTGGATATTCACCCTTTGGGAAGGGGACATAAGACTGAATTCGCCAATGTACTTTGCGATTGGCTTCATATTCACCTTTATCCATGGCGGCCTCACCGGCTTATTCCTTGGTAACGTTGTTATTGACTTACCCTTGTCCGACACCTATTTTGTCGTAGCGCACTTCCATCTAGTCATGGGTGTATCGCCAATTCTTGTTCTGTTCGCAGCGATCTATCACTGGTTTCCAAAAATAAGCGGGCGGATGTTTAATGAAAAATTGGCTAAGGTCCATTTTTGGCTTACGTTTTTAGGCGCTTACTCCGTATTCCTGCCATTACACTACCTGGGGTTTCTGGGAGTACCTCGGCGCTACTACGCCCTAGGAAACACAGACTTCATTCCGCTATCTGCGCAAGACCTTAATTCTACGGTAACCGTTGCCGCACTCATAGTTGCAGCTTCTCAAATCCTCTTCTTTGTAAACATCATTGGCAGTCTTAAGTGGGGCAAGAAAGCTGATCCTAACCCTTGGGGTGCAGCATCTCTGGAGTGGCAGACCCCTGACACTCCTCCGGTTCACGGTAACTGGGGCGACAGACTTCCCACGGTCTATCGCTGGGCCTATGACTACAGTGTTCCTGGTGCTGCGGAAGACTATATCCCGCAAACTGTTCCTGAAAACGAAGTGCTCGCTGCAAGTAATGACAACTTCGAAACTAATAAAAATCCTTCTCCGGCGGCCATATGAGTCTTATCGAGCAAGTTACAGACAAGCCTTGGGAGCGGAAGGGTGTTATAGGTGGATTAAGTCCAGAGGGCACGTTTAAAACGCAAGCCGAGCGGGTTGCCCTCATTTTTTTCCTCATCATTGCATCTGTTGTGTTCTCACTTTTTATGGTGAGCTATTACATCCGGATGGAACTACCTGACTGGGAGCCGCTCTCTGAACCTGCGCAACTGTGGTTTAACACCGGGCTGCTGGTGACCAGCAGTATACTTTTTCAGTGGGCTCGAAACATAGTCGTGCGAAATGGCAAAAGTAACCTCTATACATCTTTTTTTGGTGCTGGAATTTTCGCCATACTCTTTATCGCTGCGCAACTCGTCAGTTGGAGTTACCTCCAAGCAGGAGGCTTCTACCTGAGCTCGAACCCCGCTAATGCATTCTACTACCTACTGACAGGACTTCATGCATTACACCTTGTTGGAGGATTGTGGTTCTGGAGCAAGAGTGCAATCCGACTGGTCTCCGGAGGCGAACCAAAAGACATCAGGCTCAGCATCGAGCTATGCACGATTTATTGGCACTTCTTGTTGCTTGTTTGGATTGTGGTGTTTGCAGTTCTCTCCAACACTTGACGCCGACTGAAACCCAGTGAGAAGAAGCGGTGAAGGAAAGACCAAATGAGTGATGCAGCAACAGGCGAAATCAGCCAAGAAGGGATGGAAAGTCTTGTAGACGATTTTAGCTCTGACCGGCAGGCCTACCATGTGCCTTGGGGCAAGGCCATGATGTGGATTTTCTTGGTTTCAGACACATTCATTTTCTCCTGCTTTCTTGTCGGATACTTACACGCCCGAGTGACGACCACGCAGCCTTGGCCACCACAGAGCGAAATCTTCGCACTGTCCTTTGGAGGGGATCCCATCCCCCTTATTCTCATTGCGATAATGACCTTCGTGCTGATTACCAGCTCGGGAACAATGGCAATGGCAGTTAACTATGGCTATCGAGGAGACAAAGTAAAAACTTTTTGGCTTATCTGCGTTACGGCTGTATTTGGTGCGACGTTTGTCGGCATGCAGATGTTTGAGTGGTCGAAATTAATCGCGGAGGGTGTCCGACCCTGGACAAACCCATTCGGCGCAACCCAGTTCGGTTCTGTATTCTTCATGGTCACGGGCTTTCACGGGCTCCACGTGACTGGCGGGGTTATTTATCTTATATGGGTTGCACTACGAGTTAGGCGGGGACACTACGACAACAAAGGTTTTGAAATCGTTGAAATCGTCGGTCTTTACTGGCACTTTGTGGATCTCGTTTGGGTATTCATCTTTGCGTTTTTCTACCTATTGTAATGAGGACTCATAATGGCGACAGCTGAGGGTGAACAGCACCCACTGGGTATATACTATAAGATCTGGGGATTGCTATTCGTTCTCAGCGCGTTTTCATACGCAGTCGATTATTTCGAGGTGCAAGGCGCGATGCGCTGGGCGCTGGTTCTATTTTTCATGGTGATGAAGGCCGGATTCATCACTGCCTTCTTTATGCATGTGGTCTGGGAGAGAATGGCTCTAGTCCTAACGATTCTGGGGCCGCCAGTCGTATTACTATTACTAATTGGTCTGATGGCAGTTGAAGGCGCTTACATCGAGGAGACCCGCTTTAACTATCGAGGTCATGATCGCAACGCGGTCGCTTTGGGACCAGACGATCTGCATCATGACGAAACACACCATGGTGAAGAAAACGCTCACTAGCCTTTTCGAATATTGGCTTGTTGGTAAAGACTTCGGCAGCTCACTGCTATTTGAGAAACCACTTACTGCGGCACCTAGATCCACTTCAGACCAAAACTGACATACTACAGCCCATTTCGTAGAGAAGCAGCAACCCCCGCAGTCTCTGGACGAACACCATGCCACAAGGTAAAAGACTCGGCCGCTTGCTCGACCAACATGCCAAGTCCGTCGAGCACTTGCTGAGCGCCGGCTGCCTGTGCCCACTTCATAAAAGGCGTGTCATACGCCGCATACATCATGTCATAGGCCACGAAACTTTCCGCAAAAAGAGCAGAATCAAGCTGTAAGCCCTCGTTTTGCAAGCCTGTACTGGTGCCATTAATAACCAGATCATAAAGAGGACCTCCTCGCTTATTTATCGCCCTAACGTGTACCAAACCATACTTAGCCAGATCATCACGAAGAGCCTCAGCTCGTGACTGAGTACGATTCATGACGGTAATGCTTGCGGGTGCGCAATTGATCAGTTCGGCCAACACTCCCCGAGCGGCACCGCCTGCTCCGAGCATCAGGACATGCTGATCGCTCAATGGCAGTTGATAATTTCGCGTTAAATCTCTTACCAGTCCGACACCGTCAGTATTATCTGCCCAGATACTGCCATCCGGTTTGCGACCCAAAGTGTTGGCCGCCCGAGCCGTGCTGGCACGCGAACTACGATGATCGGCTAACGCAAAGGCTGCTTCCTTGTGGGGAACAGTGATATTAAGCCCGCTACCACCGCGCCCGAAAAAACCCGCTACCTCAGCGGCAAAGTCATCGACGGATATCTGCAATTTGTCGTAGTGCAAGTCATCGCCGGTTTGCTGGGCAAACAGCGAGTGAATCTGTGGTGATTTACTATGTGAGATGGGGTCCCCCATCACCGCATAATGGGTCAAGAGATGCTCCTCCTGCAGATAAGCAATCGCATCAGGCCCACTCGCGCTGGATGAGAAAATCGGTGTAGAGCTTTTCTTCGGCAGAACCCGGCTCCGGCTGCCAGTCATATACCCACTGAACAACTGGTGGCAAAGACATCAGGATCGATTCGATTCTTCCCACGCCGGACTGCAGACCAAATACGGTTCCCCGATCATAAACCAGATTGAATTCAGCATATCGCCCGCGACGATACTCCTGAAATGACTTCTCGCGACTGCTGTAGTGACTGTCTTTGCGTTTTTCGACAATTGGGCGATAGGCATCCATATAACTGTTTGCCAAGGATTGGACAAGAGCAAATGACTCCTTAAAGGGCAACAAGTTAAAGTCATCAAAGAAAAGACCTCCGACACCCCTAGGCTCATTTCTGTGTTTCAGAAAAAAGTACTCATCACACCAATCTCTAAATTTTTCATAATACCCCTCACCAAACGCGTCACAGGCTTGTTTGGCTGTCTGATGCCAGTGCCTGCAATCTTCTTCATAGCCGTAGTAGGGGGTCAAATCGTAGCCTCCGCCGAACCACCAAACAGAATCGGCTCCTTCCTTCTCTGCTACAAACAGCCTGAAGTTGGCATGTGACGTGGGCACATGGGGGTTCCTAGGATGGACAACCAACGAGATACCCATCGCTTGAAAGGCGCGCCCAGCCAGTTCTGGGCGATCAGCGGTCGCGGACGCCGGCATCGATTTACCAAACACGTGTGAAAAATTCACGCCCGCTTTTTCAAGGACATCTCCATCGCTGATGATGCGAGTAATTCCCGAACCGCCGCCCTTCCGGTCCCATTGGTCAGTCCGGAATTTTGCCGACCCATCCAAATCCTCGAGACCTTTACAAATTTCAGATTGCAGCTTTTGCAAAAACAGCTTAACGGAGGAAATATCTTCGCGTTTCACTCTCTTTCCGAACTTTTTTGAAGAACATGTTTCTATTATGTCTGGTTTGCCCACTATAACCAACATCGCTGGCCCTCATCGCTCACAACCTCTTCCATGAGCGAATACTGTTCTTCCACAATAACGCAACCCCTTATACGCACTAGGTCTGTGGGCAAATTTATGAGCATCACGCTATAATCCAGTCACACGGCGGTCCTCTGCCGCCTCATTTAAACTTTACTCTGTTAATATAAATAGACATAGCCAATATAAAAACCATGTCGCTACTACCCATATTGGAGTTTCCCGATTCTAGGCTTCGAAAAATAGCCAGCCCCGTTACTGTTTTCGATGAGAAGCTAGAAGTATTGATCGATAACATGTTCGAGACCATGTATAACGCGCAAGGGATTGGACTTGCGGCCACGCAAATCGATGTCCACAAACGATTGCTGGTCATCGATGTCTCGGAAAATAAGGATAGCCCGCTGACGTTCATCAATCCTGAATTCGAAGTCATTGAGAATGAACTTTCAGAGTATGACGAGGGGTGTCTGTCGGTACCAGGTTTTTATGATACTGTCTCAAGACCCCAGCGAATCAAAGTGCGCGCGCAGGATCGTCTCGGCCAAGCATTTGAAATGGAAGCCGACGGCATCTTGGCCGTATGTATCCAGCATGAGGTTGACCACCTCGAGGGCAAGCTATTCGTGGACTATCTCAGCTCTTTGAAACGCCAGCGCATTCGCAAGAAGCTGGAGAAAGAACACAAGAAGTCCGCCTGAGCTTATGTCCGCAATGAGACTTTGCTTCGCGGGAACGCCTGATTTCTCAGCAGCACACCTGTCAGCACTAATCGCCGCCGGTCATACCATTGACGCCGTCTACACGCAGCCCGACCGCCCATTCGGCAGAGGCAAGAAACTACGACCCAGCCCTGTCAAAGAAGTCGCCATGGCAGCTGGCCTCGAGGTAAAGCAGCCTACTAGTCTGAGAACCGGCGGGGCACAACAGGAACTAGCCTCGATAGCTCCCGATCTACTGATAGTAGTGGCCTATGGACTGATCCTGCCGAAAATCGTCCTTGACATACCTAAGCTGGGTTGTATCAACGTGCACGCTTCTCTGCTGCCACGCTGGCGGGGCGCAGCGCCCATTGAGCGCGCTCTACTCGCAGGGGACCCCGTCTCGGGAGTCACCATCATGAAGATGGATGCCGGGCTCGATACAGGCGACATCTTGTACAAACAAAAAGTGGTAATAGATCCGGAAGAAGACAGGATAAGCCTAACCGACAAAATTTGTGAAGCAGGCAAGCTGGCCCTCCTTCACACCTTGTCCCATTTCCCTGAGCTCAGCAACCAGGCTCAGCGCCAGAACAACAGCCTTAGCACCTATGCGGACAAACTCGAAAAATCAGAGTCCCTGTTGCTATGGCGAGAGCCTGCCGAGAAGCTCCATCGCATCGTTCGGGCAGGACTTGGCAGGACCCCGGCCTTCAGTTTCATAAACGGAGCGCGACTGCAGCTGCTTGAGGCCTCAGTAGAGCAAACCGAGTCCCAAAAGACACCCGGCACCATAATTAAGATCAACAAACACGGGGTACTCATTGCCTGCGGAGAGGCCTGTCTGTTAGTCACTCGAATTGCCCTTCCCGGCAAAAAACCCTGGACCATCGCAGATCTGCTTAATTCAGGAACAGACCTGCTTCGGGCAGGCGCGATACTCAGCCACAGCGAATGATCATGACTCACCGCACCCGAGCAACAGCGGCGCTGATTCTGGCAGAAATACTTGCCGGCAGGGGCTCTCTCAGCTCTGCCCTAGACCCACACCATGAGCGCAGCGACTACCAACTGCTACAGGAAATGTGCTTTGGATGCTGTCGGTGGTTTCACCAGCTGGACTTCCTGTTGCATCAGCTCCTCGGCAAGCCCCTCAAAAAAAAAGACCAGGACTTGCGCAGCCTGCTCGTACTCGGTCTTTACCAGCTCAAATTCATGCGTATTCCTGATCACGCCGCGGTTAATGAAACAGTCAATGCAACCGGCGAGCTGAACAAGCGCTGGGCGAGGGACTTAAGTAACGCCGTGCTGCGTAATTACCAGCGCCGTGAAGTGGACCTCCTGCAGGGCATGAAGCTTGCGGGCCTTTCTCAAAGGGAGTCCCACCCTGAATGGCTGGTTTCCAGACTGATCGACAGCTGGCCGGCGCAGCTTGAAGAGATCCTTGCTGCCAACAACCGCAGACCTCCTCTAACACTCAGGGTGAACCTGTCCAGACACAGTCGGCAGCAGTTTATAGACAAGCTTGCTCGGGCTGGCTTGCAGGCCCGGCCAGGGCAGCTTTCCCCTTCAGCGATTTATCTCGACAAAGCAGTTCCGGTAAGCGACATTCCTGGGTTTTTCGAAGGCGAAGCAAGCGTGCAAGATGAAGCCTCACAGCTGGTGCCCGAACTCTTTCAGCTGACATCCGGCCTGAGATTTTTAGATGCCTGCGCGGCCCCAGGCGGCAAGACCTGCCACATTCTCGAAAGTGAAGACTCACTTACGTCATGTGTTGCCGTAGACCGTTCTCCGACGAGGCTGACTAAAATCGAAGACAATCTGAACAGGCTACAGCTTGAAGCCAGCCTGATCTGCGCAGACGGCGCCGATGTTGACGCTTGGTGGGATGGTGAAGGTTTCGATCGGGTCTTGCTCGATGCGCCCTGCAGTGCAAGTGGCGTAATCAGGCGGCATCCAGATATCAAGCTACTGCTGACTCCTGCGCAGGTGGAGAAGCTGATTCTAGAGCAAAGACGGTTACTCCGCAGCCTCTGGGCCTGCTTGAAACCAGGGGGCCTACTGCTGTACACCACCTGCTCAGTGCTGCCACAGGAGAATCAAACGCAGATTCACCAATTTTTGGGCGAACATGCGGATGCTAAATATGAAGGCATCACGGCCGATTGGGGAGTAGAATGTGAGTTTGGAAGGCAGCTTCTTCCCAGTGCAGACATCGGCACGGACGGATTCTTCTTTTCCTTGTTGAGAAAACTCTGAGTCTACGACAGTCACTTCGAGATCAGGTATCCAGGCCACACAAAGGCCGGTAACACGGCTTCAAAAACAAGCGATAAATGAAAATCATCATTGTTGGTGCCAATCAGGTGGGCAGCGCTCTAGCTGAAACCTTGTCGAATGAAAAAAACGACATTACCATCGTGGATGAAAATAGCGAGCGTTTGCAAGAGCTGAACGACCACATAGACGCTCGGGTGGTTGCCGGCCCTCCCTCCCATCCAGCCACATTAATGAACGCCGGCGCTGATGACGCGGAAATGCTTATTGCCGTCACCGACAGCGATGAAATCAATATGGTGGCTTGCCGGGTCGCGCACACCGTCTTCAAGGTTCACCGCCGGATTTGTCGCATAAGATCATCTTCCTATACCGAGAATGACAAGCTTTTCTGCACCGACGGCATGGCGGCTGACGAAATCATCATTCCAGAAGAAATTGTATCGGGCTATATAAGCCGCCTGATTGAGCTGCCCGGCTCACTGCAGGTTCTGGATTTTGCTGATAGTCGAGTTCAACTGGTCGCCGTAAAGGCCTTTTACGGCGGCCCGCTGGTCGGACAGGAAATCAGGATGATTCGGCAACACATGCCAGCCATTGATGCGCGAGTGGCCGCGATATTCAGGAAAGACCGTCCAATCACACCAGAAGGCTCCACCGTGATAGAAGCGGATGACGAAGTGTTTTTCGTTGCAGCGCAGGAAAATATTCGTGCCTGCATGAGCGAATTGCGCCGACTGGATCGCCCATACAAACGCATCATGATCGCAGGCGGCGGCAAAATAGGACATCGCCTCGCGAGTACCTTGGAGCAGCGCTTCCAAGTAAAGGTCATTGAACGAAACGCAGATCGCTGCGCTTATCTTTCTGAAAAGCTTCATGAAAGTATAGTGCTGAACGGCGAGGGGTCCGACAAGGACCTGTTAACCGAGGAGAATATCGAAGACACTGATGTGTTTCTGGCTCTGACCAATGATGACGAAGCCAACATCATGAGCTCTCTACTGGCGAAGCGACTGGGTGCCAAGAAAGTGATGACGATCATCAACAACCCCGCGTATGTTGATCTGGTGCAAGGCGGTGAAATTGACATCGCTATCTCACCACAGCTCGCGACTATCGGCAGCCTGCTCGCTCATGTCAGGCGCGGCGATGTGGTTGCAGTACATTCTCTGCGGCGCGGCGCGGCAGAGGCGATGGAAGCCGTTGCGCACGGAGATCGGACCAACTCGAAAGTAATCGGCCAACAGATTGAGGATATAAAGCTACCGGAAGGGACCACCATTGGCGCCATTGTTCGAAACGATGAAGTGCTAATTGCGCATGATGACACCGTGATTAAATCAGACGATCATGTGATTCTTTTCCTAGTTGACCGTAGAAAAATACCCGAGTTGGAACGATTGTTCCAGGTCGGCTTCAGCTTCTTCTAAACTAGACACCGTCTAATTCAGATACTATCCCATGCATGCCGCCATCATAGTTAAGATCCTTGGCATCCTGCTGATGATCTTCAGCCTGTTGGGCAATGCGCCACCGCTCTTGGTTTCCGTGCTATACGATGATGGCGCTAGTGGCGCTTTTTTAAAGGCCACACTGGTTCTTTTCGTCGCCGGACTGCTGCTTTGGTTAGCAACCGCGGGCAGGCAAAAAGAACTCAGTAATCGGGATGGCTTTCTCGTGGTCACCCTATTCTGGGCGGTACTTGGAACTGCAGGTTGTCTGCCGTTTATTTTCTCTCCAAGCGTCGAGCTGAGCATCACCGACGCGGTGTTCGAATCCATATCGGGACTTACCACCACAGGCGCGACTGTCATTTCTGGCCTGGACGAACTGCCCCAATCAATACTGTTTTACCGACAGCTACTGCAATGGCTCGGGGGCATGGGGATCATCGTCTTGGCAGTTGCGCTACTGCCCATGCTTGGAATCGGTGGCATGCAGCTCTACCGGGCAGAGAGCCCAGGCCCTGTTAAAGACAACAAAATCGTGCCGCGACTGGCTGAAACGGCCAAGTCGCTTTGGCTGCTCTACCTGTCGTTGACGGTTGTCTGCATGCTTGCGTACTGGGCAGCAGGTATGAGCATGTTTGACGCGATTTCTCACAGTTTCAGTACCGTGGCCATTGGCGGGTTCTCCACCCACGATGCCAGCATTGCCTACTTCGACAGCCCGCTAATCGAATTCATTGCGGTGTTTTTCATGGTCGTCGCAGGCATCAACTTTGCTCTGCATTTTCTTGCGCTGCAAAAAAGGCAATTGAAGCATTATTTGAAGGATCCCGAGCTTCAATTCTATACCTTCATTCTCGGCACTGTTTCGCTGATTACTGTTGTAGTACTTGCCGCAGATGGAACCTATGACTCCCTTCTCGAAGCCCTGCGGCGAGGGCTATTTCAGGTAGTGTCCTTCGCGACCACTACCGGTTATGCCACCGCAGACTTCAACTCCTGGCCATTGTTTCTGCCTTACGTCCTCTTGTATGCGGCCATCATCGGCGCATGCGCTGGCTCGACCGGTGGCGGCATGAAGGTAATTCGGATTCTTCTTATCTTTAAACAGGGTTTTCGGGAGGTACAGCGGCTCATCCACCCAAGGGCCATCATCCCTATCAAGCTCGGCAAAAAAGTAATGTCCGATCGCATCGTTGAGTCGGTGTGGGGGTTTTTTGCCGTGTACGTCATGGCCTTCATGGTGATGCTGCTGGCACTGCTTACCACTGGTCTTGACATAATTACTGCGTTCAGTGCGGTAGGTGCCTGCATTAATAATCTGGGACCGGGCCTGTCTGATGTGGCACAGACCTATGGTGCGCTGCCGAGCGCAGCCAAATGGATTCTCTGCCTAGCCATGCTGCTAGGCCGACTCGAAGTGTTCACCCTGTTAGTGTTGTTTACGCCGATGTTCTGGAAAAGATAGCGCGGCACAAATGACGTAAACCCAAAGGGCCGTATGCGCAGCCTGCGGCTGACCTACTGACAGCGCGGTATGTCAAGATTTTGACTAATAAAATTCAGAGTTATCCGGGCGCCGTCGAAAGCGTTTATATTCCCACTGATACTGAGGCAACGCCCGATTGACTATAGACTCAACCGATCGGTTAAGCCCTTCCAAAGATTCCTGAAGGTCGGCGCTGTAAATTGCAGCGTTGGCTGGCTCGAACACAGCAACAAAGCCCCTGCCATTCGGAAGCCGCTCAGCAAATCCGCAGAACACCTGCGCTCCGGTGCGCTGAATCAGCTTGCTGACCAGCGTCATTGTTAAAGCAGGCTCTCCGTAAAAATCGGCAAAGGCGCCGCCCGCATCCGCAGGCACCTGATCAGGCAGGATACCAACGATTTCTCCACGTTTGAGTGCGCTTAATAATTGGGCGACCCCCTTGCGGTTAGTCGGTGCCAAATTCACGCCACCACGCGAGCGAACGGCTCGCAGCAAGTTGTCAATACCCGCATTTTGGGGTGGCTGATACATAAAGCTGGCAGGTCTGCCTTCGCAGGCGAAAAAGCCGAAAATCTCCCAGTTACTCAAGTGGGGTGCTAGCAGAATGACGCCGCGCGGGCTCGTCACCGCCGCATCAAACGCTGACAAACCCTCACTTTCTTGAACCAGTTTCAGGGTCACGGATAGGGGCGCGACCCAGGCTTTACCCATTTCCAGAGCAGTGGCGGCAGTATGCACCAAGCTCTCTCTTACCAGTCGATCAACCTCTGTTTCCGAACGTGCTGGAAAACAAGTTTTAAGGTTCTTTCGGGTTGTCTCTCTCATGCGGTTGGGAAGCAGATAGAGCAGGCCGCCCAACAGCCAAGCAACCGCGTGCAGGACTGGCAGCGGAAGCCACGAACACATGGCCAACAGAGCTCGCAATAATATGTAAGTCAGTGGTTGAATCGCTGTTCCCCCGCCGTGTTTCAAGAGCCAGATAGCCTTAACTTCAAACCCCGCCATCATTATATTAACAGGCTCTCGGGATTAGCAGAGACTGCGACTAAGGAAGAGGTGTCGAACCACTTGACCTGCGCCCAAGAAAAGTTTGTCCGCTAGATTAGTTTGGGAGAATCGAGGATAATTGTCTTCTTGTAAACCCCTCTAAAAATCAAGTACATCGTGAAAATCAACAACGACTTGTCAACCTTTCAGGGGTTGATCATGGCGCTTCAGCAATTCTGGGCCGAAAAGGGTTGCGTGGTTCTGCAACCTCTGGATCTCGAAGTGGGCGCTGGCACCTTTCATCCGGCGACTTTTCTCAGAGCCATCGGACCAGAGAGTTGGAACACCGCCTACGTGCAGCCATGCCGGCGACCGACAGACGGCCGCTATGGTGAAAACCCCAACCGGCTGCAGCATTACTATCAGTTTCAGGTCATCCTGAAACCGTCTCCCAAGGATATTCAGGAGCTGTATCTTGATTCGCTTCGCAGCTTGGGCATTGATATGTCAGTCCACGACATACGCTTTGTTGAAGACAACTGGGAATCGCCGACGTTAGGGGCCTGGGGTCTGGGCTGGGAGGTCTGGCTCAACGGCATGGAGGTCACGCAGTTCACCTACTTTCAGCAGGTCGGCGGGCTAGAGTGTCACCCGGTCAGCGGTGAAATTACTTATGGGATCGAGCGAATTGCGTTGTACCTACAGGGAGTGGACAGCATCTATGACATCGTCTGGACCCGTGGCCCGGACGGTGACGTGACTTACGGCGACGTCTTCAAGCAAAACGAAGTCGAAATGTCGGCCTATAATTTTGAGCAGGCAGATACCTCGCTGCTGTTCCGGAACTTCGATGAATGCGAGGCGCAGTGCCAGTCTTTACTGGAAAAACAGCTCGCACTGCCAGCTTACGAACAGGTGCTCAAGGCGTCGCATGCCTTCAATCTGCTCGATGCCCGGAAGGCCGTGTCTGTGACGGAACGCCAGCGCTTTATTCTGCGGGTACGCAGTCTCGCCCGCGGTGTTGCCGAGGAGTACCTCGCCAGTCGTAAGCGTCTGGGATTCCCGCTCGCGCCAGAAGCGCTCAGAGACGAATATCTAGATGCATCCTGACCATGAACACGCGTGATCTGCTAATAGAAATTGGTACCGAAGAGCTCCCGCCGAAAGCGCTGGCAAATCTGTCAACTGCTCTGGAACTCGCTCTGACTGAACAGCTGCAGGCACTGGAGCTTTCATTTGTCAATGTCGAACGGTATGCCTCTCCGCGCAGACTGGCAGTACTAATAGAAGGGCTTGATGAAGCGCAAGAAGATAAGGAGAAAACCCGATTAGGACCAGCCATTCAAGCGGCATTCGATGACACGGGCGCACCAACCCCGGCAGCGCGGGGATTCGCAAAATCCTGTGGGGTTGAAGTCAATCAATTGTCGCGGACAAAAAAGGATGGCGTGGAAAAGCTGAGTTTTTCGGTTAACGAGAAGGGGCGTGCAACCCAGGCGCTGGTTCCGACACTGATTGAGACGGCCCTGTCCAGGCTTCCTATCCCAAAGCGGATGCGCTGGGGCGCTTCAAGAATCGAATTCGTCCGCCCGCTGCACTGGGCCGTTGTTCTGTTTGGAGAGGAAACGATAGAGGCGGAGATTTTCGGCGTCCGTTCCGGCCATTGCACCCGGGGCCATCGTTTCCATAACAATCAAAATTTGCCACTGGTTCAGCCCTCTGAGTATGAAAGTGTTCTTAGGGATGAGGGCCGGGTAATTGCTAGTTTCGACAAACGCCGTGATCTGATTCGGGATCAGGTTGAGCAACAGGCACGTGTGCTTGGAGCAGTAGCCATCATCGACGAGTCCTTGCTGGAAGAAGTTACCAGTCTGGTTGAGTTTCCTGTTGCCCTCACCGGTAGTTTCGACGAGGAATTTCTGGCGGTTCCGCAAGAAGCCATTATTCTCGCCATGAAGTCACATCAGAAATGTTTTCATCTAGCGGATGCGGAGGGTCGACTACTGCCCAAATTTGTGGCCATCAGTAACATTGAAAGCAAAGACCCACAGCAAGTAATCACGGGCAATGAGCGGGTAATCAGGCCGCGACTGGCTGACGCCCAGTTCTTTTTCGATACCGATCGAGAAAAGCCCTTGATTACCAAAAAAGAAAGTCTAGGAAGACTGATCTTTCAAGACAAATTAGGGACTGTGCTGGATAAGTGTGAGCGCGTGGGTCAGTTGAGNCAACAGATTGCCGAACGGGTCTCCGTCAACCCGGCATATTGTGAGCGCGCGGCGGAGCTGTGCAAGTGTGACCTAGTGACCCGCATGGTAGGTGAGTTCGCCGACCTGCAGGGGCTTATGGGCTCATACTATGCGGCCAATGACGGGGAGGCGCCTGAGGTTGTGCAGGCAATCCGGGAGCAGTACCAACCGCGCTTCTCCGGAGATCACCTGCCGGCATCTAAGACAGGGGCCATTTTAGCCGTTGCGGATAAACTCGACACCATGGTAGGTCTGTTCGGCATCGGGCAACCACCTTCCGGCTCCAAAGATCCATTCGCTTTGCGACGCTCCGCCATCGGGATACTCAGAATCCTCGTAGAAAAGCCGCTTGAGCTGGATCTCAAGTGGCTCATACAGGCATCTATAGAGGGCTTCCCGGACGACCTTTTGATAACAGACACCGGCGATAAGGTTTTTGAATTTATCCTGGAACGGTTCAGAGCCTGGTATCTGGACGAGGGAATCAGCAGCGAGGAGTTTCAATCCGTATTCGCGTTGCGACCGAGCCGGCCGCTCGACTTTCATCGTCGAATTCAGGCTGTCCATGCCTTTACTCTNATGCCTGAGGCTCAGTCACTCGCTGCAGCAAACAAGCGCGTTGCGAATATTCTTTCTAAGCAGGATTCTGGTGCTGTCCAGCCGGCTCCTAACGAAAGCCTGATGCAGGAGAGCGCTGAGAAAGCCCTCTACGCTAGAGTCCTTGAGAAAGAGTTAGAGATGGTACCATATGTTAAACAGGGCGAATATCAGAAAGGTTTGACCCTCCTNGCTGAGCTCAAGCCAGTTATTGACGGCTTTTTTGACGAGGTTCTGGTCATGGTGGAAGACAAAGCCATCAGGGACAATCGTTTGGCACTCCTCACAAAGCTGCAGTCTCTGTTTCTAAATCTGGCCGACATTTCCTATCTGTCCAAATCTTGATTGCACGCCGAGGTTTTCGACCATGACATGCATCGTGCTTGACCGAGATGGGGTGATAAACGAAGAGTCAGNCGATTNTATCAAATCAGCCGAAGAATGGGCGCCCATTGATGGTAGTCTGGANGCCATTGCCACACTCACAGCNAGCGGATATCGGATAGCAATTGCCACCAATCAGTCGGGNCTCGCTCGCGGTCTTTTNGACGAATATGCTCTTGCAAATATCCATCAGAAGNTGCGCGCTTCAGTTGAGGATAAAGGCGGCTTCATTGAAGGTATTTTCTTCTGTCCGCATGGCCCTGATGAGCCTTGTGCGTGCCGCAAGCCCGGCACCGGAATGCTGACGCGAATCGAGCAGGAGCTTGGCGTGAGTCTGGGGGGTCAGGCTTTCGTGGGTGACAGCCTAACNGATCTCCAGGCCGCTCAGTCGTATAACATGAGAGCTGTGCTGGTAAGAACCGGGAATGGGGCAAAGACAGAGAGGCAACTCCAGTCGCTGGCTGATCATGAGGTTGAAATCTTCGACTGCCTTGCTGAATTTGTCAGCGTAGAGACCTCAGCCAAGCATGCTTAGGCAACTAAACCTTACACTTCGGTCCGGTGTGTTTTATCTCGGCTATGTGCTACTCACGGTGGTGCTGTCGACGAGTTTTATTCTTCTTTTCCCACTGCTGAAGTCCAGTGGCAGACATTGCATTGCGGCAGCCTGGTGCCGGTCCATACTCATGTGGCTCGAGTTAGTCTGTGGCATAAGTTATACCATTGAGGGGGTCGAGAATCTCAACCGCTATNCTGCCGTGTACCTGTCCAATCATCAGAGCAGCTTTGAAGCCATCCTGTTTTACCAGTTAATCTACCCGGTCTCGCCGATTCTAAAAAAAGAGCTGCTAAAGATACCCTTATGGGGTTGGGCTTTACGGTTGTTGAAACCAGTCGCGATTGACAGAAGCAAACCGAGAGAAGCNGCCCGCTCTCTCATGGTTCAGGGGAAGGCCATGCTTAAAAAAGGAAACTCGATCATCATATTCCCCGAGGGCTCTCGCTCCGAACCAGGAGCCGTCGGCAGATTCTCTCGAGGTGGTACNGCGCTTGCTGCTGCTGCAAGGGTTCCCATCGTGCCTATTGTGCATAATTCGGGATACGCGTGGCCTTCCCATCGATTCATCAAGTTACCGGGCGTTGTCTCTATAAAGATTGGTGCTCCGATCAAGGTTACAGACCGATCAGTTAAAAACCTGACTTGCGATGCGGAACAGTGGGTGCGGGCTAACTTTGAGGACCGAGACTCGCGCTAGATATCCAGATTCTCTGCCATGAGTGCGTTGTCTTCAATAAACTCTCTGCGAGGNTCAACCTGATCACCCATAAGTGTGTTGAATAGCTGGTCAGCAGCGATGGCATCATCAATCGTGACCTGCAACATTCGCCGTGTCTCCGGGTTCATCGTTGTTTCCCACAGCTGATCCGGGTTCATTTCCCCCAGCCCCTTGTAACGCTGCAAATAATGGCCCTTCATTGCATCCTTGGTGAGCCACTCAATAGCTTCTCCNAAACTGGAGATCGTCTGAGTNCGCTCGCCACGNTTAATGTAGGCGCCCTCTTCCAACAATCCGTTCAAAGTCTGCCCAAGACCGGTAAGTAATTTGTATTCTCCGGAATTGAAAAATTCTGCCTGGAAGACAAAAGATCGCTCCAGGCCATGTAAGTTCAGCACAGCCTCTGGTAGGAATTGACTCCTCTCGCGGTCTTCATAAAACCTCAATGTATAGTTAGTGCTAACTCCGGGGTGGCGTGCTGCCAGCTGCTGACTTACACCTTCTAACCAGTCATCCAGCCGGGACGAATCCTTTAGGTCAGTTTCAGCAAGCGGGTCGCTGAAGATCATAGCCTCCAACACTTCGGTGGGGTAGACTCGAGACAAACGACTGATCACGGAATAGGTTTCGTTATACTGGTTGACCAGAGATTCCAGTGAGTCTTCCGCTATACCGGGCGCATCTGGGTTAACATGCAGGCTTGCGCCCTCAAGCGCAATTTGAGTTTGATAGTTCGCCAGCTCTCCGTCGTCCTTGAGATATTGCTCTTGTTTGCCCTTCCGAATTTTATAAAGCGGCGGCTGAGCAATATAAATATGTCCTCTCTCGACCAGGTCACGCATCTGACGGAAGAAAAAGGTGAGTAGTAGCGTACGAATATGAGAGCCGTCTACATCTGCATCCGTCATGATGATAATAACGTGATACCGCAGGTTTTCCGGAGAGAATTCCTCATTGCCGATGCCACATCCAAGTGCCTTTATTAACGTACCGATTTCTGCTGAACTGAGCATCTTGTCGAATCGGGCTTTTTCAACATTAAGTATTTTGCCTTTCAAAGGGAGAACGGCCTGATTCTTTCGGTTTCTGCCCTGTTTGGCCGACCCCCCGGCTGAGTCACCCTCAACAATGTAGATTTCAGACAAGGCCGGATCCTTTTCCTGACAGTCGGCCAGCTTACCAGGCAAGCCGGCGACATCCAAAGCACCTTTGCGGCGAGTCATTTCTCGAGCCTTTCGGGCTGCTTCCCGCGCCCGCGCCGCATCGATCATTTTATTGACGATGAGCTTTGCGTCTTGCGGGTTCTCGAGCAGATAGTCATTGAAGTGAGAGGCCATTTCCTGCTCAACAACAGCCTTGACCTCTGAGGACACCAGCTTGTCTTTCGTCTGTGAGGAAAATTTCGGATCCGGAACCTTGACAGATATGATGGCGGTGAGACCCTCGCGGGCGTCATCACCGCTTGTAACCACTTCCTTGCCTTTCTTCTGTGCAAGCTCCTTGTCAATGTAGCTTTTCAGTACCCGGGTTAATGCACCTCGAAAACCCGCAAGGTGTGTACCACCGTCCTTTTGGGGAATATTGTTCGTGTAAGGAAAAATATTCTCTTGGTATGAATCGTTCCACTGCAAGGCAACCTCGACGGTGATGCCGTCTTCTTCCCGCTCAGAGGTAAAGTGGAACAGCTTGTTTACCGGGGCCTTATTAGTGTTCAGATAATCGACGAACGCTCGCAACCCTCCCTCATATTTGTAGGGTTCTGATTTGCCAGAACGCTCATCCTTCAGATTAATGGCAACGCCAGCGTTAAGAAACGCTAGCTCACGAAGCTTTTTAGCCAAGATGTCAAAGTGAAACTCAATGTTAGTGAAGGTTTCTGGTGCCGGCTTAAAATGCACCTCTGTACCGCTAATTTTAGTCTCACCGACCACTGCAAGAGGCGCTTGGGGCGTGCCGTGTGCGTAGTACTGCTCAAACACTTCGCCCTCCCGGCGAATGGTGAGCTTAAGCTCCTCGGACAATGCGTTTACAACAGATACGCCGACCCCGTGGAGACCACCCGACACTTTATAGCTGTTGTCGTCAAACTTCCCACCAGCATGCAGCACCGTCATGATGACTTCAGCGGCTGACACCCCTTCCTTGTGCATCTCGGTTGGGATTCCGCGGCCGTTGTCAGACACTGTGACTGTTTCTCCCACGTGGATAGTAACTTCGATCGTATCGCAGTGCCCCGCTAAGGCTTCATCGATGGAGTTGTCCACCAACTCGAACACCATATGATGCAGCCCGGTACCATCATCAGTGTCCCCGATGTACATACCTGGTCGCTTTCGGACCGCATCAAGGCCTTTGAGCACTTTAATACTGTCAGAATTATAGTCCGGTGTGTTCTCTTCTCTCATGGAGATGCTCCATAAACATTCCTAGCTCTTGCCGCCACCAACACGGCCCCAGTACCCCCACCATACTTGGTTTATTAGCTGACCTTTCAAGATATGATTATACCACGTTCCACGTGAAACCTAGCGGTTTCTGCCTTTTGGAATTCATTCAGGTCAACCGCTTCCGCGTCCACGGAGGTCACGAACAATTGCGAGCCCAGCGTGAGTAAGTGCTCCATTACACGCTTTCGGTTCAAGCTATCAAGTTCCGCCGGTAGATCGTCGACCAGGTACAGGCAACGCTGGCCAACAGCGGCAGACAACAGTTCACCTTGAGCAATTTTTAGCGCACAGACCACCAGCTTCGCCTGACCCCGAGATAACCTTTCCGTAGCTTTTCTGCGGCCTACCTTCATCTCAAGATCCGCTCGATGCGGCCCGGCCTGAGTCGAACCATACCTCATGTCGATCGCACGGTTCGCGAGAAGCCACTCCTCAAGGGCGCCGCCTTCCGGCCAACCCCGCTTATATTCGACGCTAAGATGAGTGTGACCGCCAACTAACTGTGTGTAGATCCGTTCGAACAAGGGTAGCAACTCCGCGAAATAGGCTGCCCGGGCCTTATCCACGGCATGTGCAACAATGCTCAGCTCTACGTCCCACGCTCTCAGCTCATCGCTATTTGACAGGCCTGACTTTAAGAGGCTGTTTCTGTTTGAAAGACATTTTGCAGTCCGGCGCCAGTTTTCGAGGAACGTGGGTTCCACGTGGAACACCCCCCAATCCAGAAACCTGCGGCGGGTCCTAGGCCCTCCTTCAAAAAGCTCGAAGGCGCCGGAATCGATTACCAGCACAGGCAACGCTCTTGCTACCTGATCCCAATTTTTCTGATTCTCACCATTGACCCTGAGCTGGGTCTTATTGTGTCTTCGCTTAGACAGCCCGAACTTAGCGTTTTCACCCGTACAGACGTAAACCGTTGCCTCCGGCTCTCCGGCTTTAATCAAAGGGTCAACCAGAGCACTGCGAAATGACTTACCCGATGACATCACATAAAGCGCTTCCAGAAGGCTGGTTTTCCCGCTTCCATTTCTGCCATAGATGAGATTCACGCCTCGACTCGGTGACAAACTAATTTCGGAGAGATTCCTGAAATTGATGATCTGTAGCTTATCAATACTTGGCATAGTCAGAGGTCGAGGATCGCCAACCCAACCACAAGTCTGATGCCGGTCGAGTAGGTGACTATCGACCCGCCTCAGTCATCTCGCACAGCCGAGTTTGCTCAAAGTCTCATCGGCATAACGACATAAAGCGCTCCGCCGCCCTCTTCGGCTTCAAGCAGAGCACTACTGTTCGGATCAGAAAGCGTGATCCGAGCCCGCTTGCTGCTCAAGGTTGACAGCACATCAATGAGATAGGAGACATTAAACCCCATCTCCAAAGACTCGCCACTGTACTCCACAGCAATCACTTCCTCAGCTTCTTCCTGGTCGGGGTTGTTTGCCAGTATTTTCATTTCGCCCTCTGTCAGCACCACTCGAACACCGCGATACTTTTCGTTGGAGAGAATAGACGCCCTGGCGAAGGCTTGCCGCAATTCTTGGCAATTCCCCATAACCGATTTATTCCCTCCTTTCGGAAGCACTCGGTTGTAATCAGGGAACTTCCCGTCGATCAATTTCGACGTGAACGTGAATTCTGGCACTTTAGCTCTTATATGATTTTGGCCAAATGTCAGCGTAATATCTCCGCCCTCATCGCTCAGTAAACGCGACAGCTCAACAACCCCTTTTCGAGGAAGAATTTGCTGCTGCACGTCCTCAAGCGCGGTACCCAAACTAACCGTCTCCATCGCCAGTCTATGACCATCCGTAGCCACCAGTCGAAGGTAGTCCTTACCGACCTCAAAAAGCATCCCGTTCAGATAGTAGCGCACATCCTGCTGCGCCATAGCGAAGCTGGTGTTTTCCAACAGTTGCCTCAGTATCGATTGGCCGATACGAAGAGAGAAGGTATCGGGCTCTTCCTCAACGTTCGGGAACTCGGATGCGGCCAATGTAGTAAGCGAGAAACGGCTCCTCCCAGACTTCAGCACCAGCTTGGTATCCTCCAGAGCGAAGTCTACTATCGCGCCATCTGACAGTGACTTGCAGATATCGAGAAGCTTGCGAGCAGGCACAGTGACTTCTCCGGACTGAATAGCCTGATCAACATCCGTTTTTCCCACCAGCTCGACCTCCAAATCAGTGCCGGTCAGGGAAAGCTCTCTTTCTCTTAGAACTAACAACACATTAGCGAGTACCGGGAGGGTCTGGCGACGCTCCACGACGCCACTAACCAGTTGAAGTGGTTTGAGCAGTGCATCGCGGCTTATCTGAAATTGCATTTCCTCATTAATCCTTTTTAAAAAATACCTAACTAGGTGGAAAGTGAGCGGAGAAGATTATTATAGTCTTCTTTTATGTCCACTGAGCTGTGCCGAAGTTTGTTGATCTGTTTACAGGCGTGGAGAACCGTTGTGTGATCTCGCCCACCAAAGGCGTCACCAATTTCAGGCAGGCTGTGGTTTGTCAGCTCCTTTGACAGTGACATGGCCACTTGTCGGGGTCTTGCTACAGAGCGATTACGCCTTTTTGACAACATGTCGGCCATTTTGATCTTATAATACTCCGCTACTGAGCGCTGTATGTTGTCAATTGTCACCAGCTTGTCTTGCAGGGCAAACAGATCTCTTAACGCTTCCTTAATTTGCTCAAGATCGATTGGGGCCCCTTTAAAGCTGGCATGCGCAATAACTCGCTTCAACGCACCCTCCAACTCTCGGACGTTGGACTTGAGTCGCTGTGCAATGAACAAGGCAGCGTCATAGGACAAATCAATGCCAGACTGAGCTGCCTTATTAATCAGAATAGCCGCCCGAGTCTCGAGTTCCGGAGGCTCCACCGCTACGGTTAAACCCCAGCCAAAACGGGATTTTAGTCTTTCTTCCAGGCCATTGATCTCTTTGTGGAAACGATCGCAGGTGAGAATTATTTGCTGCCCGCCCTCTAACAAGGCGTTAAAGGTGTGAAAGAACTCTTCCTGCGAACGCTCTTTCCCAGCGAAAAACTGAATGTCATCAATTAGCAAGGCATCGACCGAACGATAAAACCGTTTAAACTCATTAATCGCATTCATCTGCAAAGCTGTAACCATCGTGGCCACAAAAGTTTCCGAATGCAGGTACACCACTTTGGCATCAGGCTTTTTACAAACCAGGTAATTACCAATAGCATGCATCAAGTGGGTTTTACCCAAGCCAACCCCACCGTAGATAAACAGCGGGTTGTAGGCAAAACCGGGGTTTTCAGCAACCTGAATTGCTGCCGCGCGAGCGAGCTGATTGGACTTACCCACAATAAAGCTGTCGAAGGTGTTATCCGACTTCAGCGAGCCGCGGTGCATCAGCTTACCGTCTATAATCGTCTCTACTTTGGACCCAACTTTACCGCTTCGCCCAGCCGAAATATCGAACACCGGGCGACTGCCATGCACATCTTCAGCCACCGAGCGTGACACCCTGGCGTTCACCGGAACCGAAGCCGCAGTAACAGCACCGTGCGGATTGCACACCTGCAGATACACCTTGAACTGCTCGCCTGACTGTTCCTCAAGAAGGTCCGAAATTCGCGCCAAATATTTGTCCTTTACCCAATCCAAGATAAACTTGTTGGGCGCATAGAGGCGAAGGCTTGTCTGCTCCAGCTCAGCCCTAAGGGGCCTTATCCAGGTGCCAAATTGTTGCGGGGGTAACTCTTCTTTNAGACGCTCACTGCATCTCTTCCAAGGCTCAACTACCACGACATNATATTCCACTAGTCAGTTTTTATTTTTTTATAGGNTANGAATCATANCGACGAACATNNGAGTTATCCACCGCCAGCGGGCCAGAACAACAANTTTTTCAGGCNGATTTTATTTGATATTTTTCAATTATTTATAGNTTTTTCTACTGTTTTTTCCGANTGNAAANANCTATTATTTTTTTATTNAAAGCGAAGCCTGTGNATAAATATCCTGTGGATAACTTGTTGCTAATTTATGGATGTTCCNACCGAGCTCACAANCNACCTCAGCCAGCGATGCAACCTTTGGNCCNACCGCATTCGANCGAGCAATTTACTCGTGTCTGCGTTGCAAGTTTGACCCAAAACCACTAGAATTCGCGCACTGTTTCGAACCCGTTTCGATCCGCAATCTAAACAGTCGGATAACTCACTATGAAGCGAACATATCAGCCTAGCGTTCTCAAGCGAGCTCGCGCGCACGGATTTCGCGCTCGAATGTCTACCAAGGGTGGCCGACTGGTGCTTAAGCGACGTCGTGCAAAGGGGCGGGCGCAGCTGTCAGCCTGAGATCACCAACGCGTACTGGCATCCAGGTGTAAGGCCTTGTGGCAACTCAGAGCTTTCCCAAAGCTTCTCGACTGCTAAATGCTGCCGACTACAGCGCTGTCTTCGATCAGACCCATTTCAAGGTTTCCTGTCGCTACTTCCTGATATTAGCTAGGTTGAGTCACGACACGAATACCAGGCTCGGTTTAATCGTTGCCAAAAAAAATATCCCGGCTGCCATCCAAAGGAACAGGATGAAAAGGCTCATCAGAACGTCATTCAGATCCCTTAATCCATTTCCCCGTCATTTAGATCTGATCGTCTTGGTCAGGAAAGGCGCTGATGAGATCCACAACCGACAAGCCTTTGCCCTACTCAACACACTCTGGTCCGATGTTGCGCTAAAATGCCAGGGTACCAAATCGCAACGTGACTAAAGACAGCCTGAGAGCACCACACTGAGATGATTACCAAGCTCCTGATCGGCATGATCGACACCTACCAGCGATTTTTCAGCCTCTTAATTGGAAGCAACTGCCGCTTCTACCCCACCTGTTCGCATTTCCTAAAGGAAGCTATACGACTGCATGGCCCTATCAAAGGCGTGATGCTGGGCATCAACAGGCTGAGTAAATGCCACCCATGGCATGAAGGCGGAATGGACCCTGTACCTGACCCCACACGTTACCCGGACCCTAAGGGCTGACTTATGAATTTCACACGCTATTTACTTTACTCAGCCCTCGCAATAGTAACGTACCTGATGCTGCTTGCTTGGCAACAAGACTATCCGCCGACCACTGAGAACTCTGAATCCGCCGTGGTCATGACGTCAGATTCTGCCTCAAACGCAGATGGAGCAGATATACCCAGTGCCCTGCCTGCCGCAGCACCGAATACGACCAATACCGCCTCCAGTGACACTTTGCAGAGACTTGCTACAAGTGAAACGGTACGTATCACTACCGACACGCTGGAACTCAGTATCAACTTGAATGGAGGAGATATTACCGCCCTCGCGCTTCCCCAGTTTCTCAAACAACTAGAAGTGTCTAGTGACCCCTTTGACCTACTTCAGGCACAGCCAGGACGCAGCTATTTAGCCCAGAGCGGTCTGATTGGACCAGACGGAATCGACAGCGGCGATAGAGCAAGCTATAGAAGTCAACTTTCTAATTACGAGATGCAGGAAACTGACGAAGACCTCATTGTAGATTTAGTAAGCGAAACCGGTGGGGTAACCGTGACCAAACGGTATCGCTTTACGCGCGGAAGCTACCTTATTGAGGTCAGCTTCCTCATTTCAAATCAAAGTGCCGACCTTTTCCAGGCCAATGCGTTTGGACAGATCAAGCGAGACGCGTTCGAAGATCCGAGCGCAGTTGGCGGGTTTGGTCGCACCTACCTTGGGTTTGTCACCACATCAGGGGATGACCCCTACATCCGAATCGATTTTGATGACGTCGATGACGGCACTGAGGCATTTGACGCCCAAGGTGGCTGGATCGGGTTCAGTCAGCATTATTTCATCTCTGCCTGGATTCCAGATGCTAGCCAGACCAACCGGTATACCACGAGAAGGAACGATTTAGGCCAGTATTTCGGCGAGTTCACAGGCAGTGCAATCGTCGTTGCACCCGGGGAGTTTGCCGAATACAACATGGGTTTTTACGCCGGCCCAAAAGACCAGTATGTTCTCGCAGAAATCTCACCCAATCTGGACCTGACTATAGACTACGGATTTTTGTGGTTCCTTGCTGCACCTATCTACTGGCTGCTCCGTCAAATCGATTCCTTCATCAATAATTATGGCTTCTCGATCATCACGCTGACCCTAGTGGTCAAAGCTCTGTTCTACAAACTGACCGAGACCCAGTACCGGTCCATGGCCGGGATGCGCCGCGTTATGCCTAAAATGGAGTCGCTGAAAGAAACCTATGGCGACGACCGAATGAAGTTGCAGCAGGCCACAATGGAGCTCTATAAAAAAGAAAAGATCAATCCTTTTGGCGGGTGCTTGCCGATGCTAGTTCAGATGCCCGTTTTTATTGCACTCTACTGGGTCTTGCTGGAAAGCGTGGAACTCCGACACGCGGCGTTCGGATTGTGGCTGCAGGATCTGTCCGTGAGGGACCCCTACTTTATCCTTCCTCTGCTGATGGCGGCGACCATGTACCTACAAACAAGCCTCAGTCCAACACCCGCCGACCCTATACAGGCCAGGGTCATGAAGCTCATGCCCGTCATGATGGGGGTGTTATTTCTTTGGTTCCCGGCAGGCCTTGTTCTCTACTGGTTAACAAACGGGCTACTAGGCATTCTTCAACAGTGGTATATCACCAGAAAACTGGATGCTGCCCAAGACGGCAAAAAAGCGGCTTGAGGGGCAATCCCGAAAATCGCATTGTCGTTTGTAGCCCTTCGACATCCTTTGCCAGTGACCGCCTGGATAGATTGAATGATTAAAGAGGACGCCGACACCATTTGTGCCATTGCCACTGCCACAGGGCGTGGCGGCATAGGGATCATACGGCTGTCCGGGCCCAAAGCACTGGCAATCGGCCAACTGATTACCGGACTTACCTTGCAACCCAGGCTGGCCACTTTTGTCGACATGATGAACAACAACTGTGACCTAATCGACAGCGGCATCGCGCTTTATTTCAAGGCCCCCTACTCCTTCACGGGCGAAGACGTCTTGGAACTTCAGGGTCACGGCGGCCCGCAAGTGCTTAAGTCTCTGCTTGAACAATGTATTGCACGGGGCGCCAGAGTCGCCGCCCCAGGAGAGTTTACTGAACGAGCGTTCCTAAACGGTAAGATCGATCTCCTACAAGCTGAAGCCATCGCTGATCTCATAGATGCGAGCACAGCGCAAGCGGCCCGGTCAGCCATGAGAACACTTAAAGGGGCCTTTTCGGAAAAAATCCATCTACTGGTTGAAGAAATCACCAGCATCCGAGTCAATGTGGAATCCGCCATCGATTTCAGTGATGAAGACATCGATATCATGACAGACACTAACGTGGCCGACGCGATAGAGGCCGCCAGCCAGCATCTGACCGATGTGTTTCAGGC
>PBTW01000010.1 GCA_002729315.1 Gammaproteobacteria bacterium | reverse complement strand
GCATTTGGAAAGCGAATTCTTGATTTTCAGAATACCCAGTTCCGGCTTGCCGAATGCCTGACTGAAGCGAGGATTGCCAGAGTATTCGTTGATGACTGTGCGATGCGCCTTGCTGAAGGCAAGCTTGATGACGCCTCGGCGTCGATGGCCAAGTGGTGGACTACACAGAAGCAATGCGAAATTGTGGACACCTGTCTACAGTTTTTCGGCGGGTATGGCTACATGATGGAATATCCGATTGCCAAGATGTTCGCTGACAGCCGGGTTCAGAAGATCTACGGCGGCAGCAATGAAATTATGAAGTTGTTGATTGCCAGAGAGATTTAGGTATTTCCCGCACAGAAGGGCGCAATAATTTCGGCGATCGAGCGTTTGAGTAGGAGGTTCAGTCCAGCCAGAGCGCGGTCAAGCGGTTTGAACGTCTCGGGACGACGCACCGAAAACCGGTGTGGTTGGTCGCCGAATCAGGGTCGGCAGGCATCCGCGCGCTGACTCTAAAGCCCTGGCAGTAGTTTTCGCTGCAAAGGAAGGATCCTCCACGTATGCTCCGCTTGGGCAATCCCGGTTCAGCCGGATCGAGACTTTCTTCCCTTTTTACTCCTTTGGGATTCCGACTACCGAGAAGCGCGTAAGCGTCCGGGTGGTACCAGTCAGAAACCCACTCCCAGACATTGCCTGTGATGTCGTAGAGNCCGTAGTCATTCGCNGGATAGCTGCCAACCGGAGCTGACTGGTGGTGACCATCGGTATTCTCGTTTCTCACCGGAAACTCGCCCTGCCAGTAGTTGGTGATTTGCTGGGNGTGGTGAACCGGCTGATCACCCCAACTGTAGATCTGCCCGTCTCGCCCGCCCCGGGCGGCAAATTCATACTGCGCTTCCGTGGGCAGTGTCTTGCCTTGCCAGTTGCAGTAGGCCAGTGCATCCTCGTAATTGACCTGCACAACAGGATGGTCGGCCTGCGAGAGTAGTGTCTCGCCGGTGCCTTCCGGAGAACGCCAGCTGGCNTTTTGTACCAACCGCCACCAGCTCATGGGTGCGACGTCTCTGAGACTTCGGCCTTGCGGGCTGTGGAACACCAGAGAATCGCCGAATTGCTCAGCGCCGGTCACATAATCGGTTGCAGTGACGAATGCTTCATATTGGGCATTGGTCACTTCATATTTGTCGATCCAGAATCCAGAGACGNTCACCGGACGGGCCGGGGCCTCGTCTGGCAGACCGTGATCTGAACCCATNGTAAAGCTCCCGCCGTCAAGCCAGACCATACNGTCAGGGTCGCCTTTCTCNTCAACGAGGATGAAGCCATCGACAATGATCAGGGCCAAGANGAAGCCGATTACCAGCAGATTTTGTGATTGTCTGAGCATTTGCTGCATGCTTTTCGCAGTTGGGGGACGGAGTGTAACAAGTAAAAGATGGCAAATTCCATTGATGCTGTGTGATTGTGGGCTATTTCCCGGGGCTCATCAGAAATCAGTTGGTGACTGTCGGCTGTTCTTGTCATACTTTGTGGACATGCTTGGCGGTAAACTGAGGGAGATAAGAATGAGACACAGAGGCTTGATAACGGGACTGCTTGCCCTCTGCGCCGGTAATGGGTTGCTGGCCGCTGAATCAGGCTATCTGGCACCCAAAACGGAGCATGGGGCGCCTGACTTACAGGGCGTCTGGTCAATCGCGACTCAGACGAATCTTGAGCGGGCGGAGCGCTTTAACGGACAGTTGGTTATCTCTGAAGAAGAGGCGATTCTGATCGAAGCCAGTGTTCAGGCGAGGAATGAGGCCAGCAATCAGCCCAGTGATCCAGACCGCGAAGCACCGGGCGTCGGGCGTAATGTCGGAGGTTACAACACATTCTGGATGGACCCGGGAGACCGGCTTGCAGTGGTAAGCGGTGAAATCCGAACCTCAATCCTCGTTGATCCCGTTGATGGCAGGCTACCCTATTCGGAGCAGGGCCGTGCAAATTATGATGCTGCCATGCGCCAGCGTAACTCCTATGATGGGCCAGAAGTGCGCCCTCTGGGTGAACGCTGTGTCGTGGGGTTTGGCTCTACTGGGGGCCCGCCGAAGCTGCCGGTGCTTTACAATAATCTGACCCAGATCGTGCAGACTAAAACCCATGTTCTGCTGATGGCAGAGATGAACCATGATGCTCGTATCATCAGACTGAACGCTGAGTTTTCGGCCAATAGCCAGTATCCCTGGATGGGCGATTCTGTTGGCTATTACGAAGGAGACAGTCTGATTGTTGAAACCACCAATTTTCATCCGCAGCAAAGTCTGCGTTCTTCCATAGAACATCGGTTTTACGGGTCGCAGCAAATGAAAGTGACGGAGCAATTCACCCGAGTTGCCGATGACGTCATCCACTACCAGTTCACCGTGGACGATCCGGAAAACTATACGCAGGCCTGGAGCGGGGAGTTGCCAATGAACCGGACCGCAGATCAGGTTTTCGAATATGCCTGTCATGAAGGNAACTATGCGCTTCCCGGTATCCTGGCCGGGGCGCGCACCGCAGATGCGGAAGGCGTNGATTACGCGCCGACAGATCCGGGACGTTGAAGCATGATACAGAAAAGGGAGTCGCAGACTCCCTTTTTTCNGATATGCANAGACGTAGTGANGATCTCAGCGTAGATCCGGAAGCTGGTAGCCTTCTTTTTCCAGGTTGGCTCTGATGGTCTTTTTTTCGATCTTGCCGGTCGGGCCTAGCGGCAGGCTTTCCACTGCAATCACCTCATCTGGCAGCTGCCACTTTGCGAATATTTGGCTACAGTGCTTAATGACTGCCGCTTGATCCAATGTTTCGCCGGCGGCCATGATGACCATCGCTACTGGGCGTTCGTCCCACTTTGGATGCGGTTGGGCAACCACAGCCGCCTGAGCAATCTCTGGCATCGCAACAATGTGATTTTCGAGATCAACGGAGGAGATCCACTCTCCGCCGGATTTGATCATGTCCTTGCAGCGGTCACAGATGATGATGTATTGATCGGCATCAATTTTTGCGACATCTCCGGTGACCAGCCAGCCCTTGTGAAACTTTTCGGGCTGAGGATCGTTGTAGTACTCGGATGCAATCCAGGGGCCACGGATGCAAAGTTCGCCCACCGCTTCGCAATCATGCGGCAGGGCATTCCAGTGCTCATCGAAAATTTCAATTTCCAGTCCCGGCATGGCGAGACCAGCCTTGGCAATATTCTCAAACTGCTGATCTTCGGATAGTGCGAACTGGGATCGCTTTGAGATTTTCCGCGAGAGTGTGCCGAGAGGGTTGGTCTCGGTCATGCCCCAGCCCTGAATCATTTCCACGCCAAAGGTTTCCCAGTACCAGCGCATCATTTCAACGGGCGGGGCAGAGCCGCCACAGGTAAGGCGCTGCAGTTTTGAGAGATCGAACTTGTCCGGGTTGGCTTCCAGTGTGGCCCGTACCCCCTGCCAGATCGTAGGTACGCCCGCCGAGATCGTGACCTGTTCCTGCTGCATCAGACTGAGGAAGGAATCCGGCGTCATGAATCGGTGGGGGTAGACCTGTTTGGTGCCCAGCATGGATGCGGCAAAGGGCAAGCCCCAGCCCATGGCATGAAACATCGGAACAATACCAAGCAGGGAATCGAGTGCAGACAAACCCATGGAATCCGTCAGCGATTCGGTAAGGGTGTGCAGATAGGTCGACCGGTTGGTGTACATCACGCCTTTGGGGTTGCCGGTGGTACCTGAGGTGTAGCATAAACCCATTGGTGCCGTTTCCGGGATATCAGGCCAGTCATAGGCGGCCGGGTGGTCGGCGATGAAATCTTCGTAATCAATCTGGTTGGCAAAACTGCTTTCTCCGCCCTCGCCGTGGCGACAAATTACCAGCAGCTCAACACAGGGAATTTTCCCCCATAGCGGTTCCAGCAGCGGCAGTAGATCTTCATCAGCAAAAATAACGCGATCTCCAGCATGATTAATGATGTATTCCAGATCAGTAGGGGACAGACGGATATTCAGGGTGTGGAGGACGCAGCCCATACTGGGCACGCCCTGATAAAGCTCCAGGTGACGGTAGTTGTTCCACATGAAGCTGCCGATCCGGTCGCCAGTTTCGATGCCGCGCGACTTCAGCGCGTTGGCCACCTTCTGGGCCCGGTCCCAGGTCTGCTTCAGCGTCTGGCGATGGGTGCCGTTTGCCTGAGCCGTCACGACTTCGACTTCCGGATCAAGTTCCGCACCCCGGCCAAGTATTCGAGACATCAACAGAGGCGTGTTTTGCATGGTCATTCGGTTTTCTCCCATCAGTATTATTCTGATGCGCTGCGGCGCGAACTCGCAGAATATATGAAGAGCGGTGGGGGATTCAATTCGTGGGATCAGTCTTGTCCGGTATTCTTTTCTCGTCAAACGCGTTAGTTTTACCGTCTGTCAGATCATTGTTCAGCAGAGGCTACATATGAATCAGGACCGCGAGTGGCGGAAAAAATACATCTCAGTGCATGGCAAAACCATGGCCTACGTGGAAATGGGTGGAGGTGATCCGATTGTTTTTCAGCATGGTAATCCCACTTCCTCTTACCTGTGGCGCAATGTGATGCCACATTTACAGGATCAGGGTCGCTGCATAGCGATTGATCTGATTGGCATGGGTGATTCAGAAAAACTGGAAGCGTCCGGTCCGGAGCGTTATACCTTTGAGGAGCACAGGCATTATCTCGATGCTGCGCTTGAGGCATTGGGCGTCAGCCAGAATGTAACCTGGGTCATTCATGACTGGGGTTCGGCTCTCGGCTTTGACTGGTCAAATCGGCACCGTGATGCGGTTGCGGGTATTGCTTACATGGAAGGTATCGTCCGGCCGGTCACCTGGGAAGAATGGCCCGAGGCCGCGCGCGGGGTCTTTCAGGGACTCCGGTCTCCTGCCGGTGAGGAGATGATTCTGGAAAAGAATGTGTTTGTTGAAAGAGTGCTACCCGGCTCTGTTTTAAGAAGTCTAAATGATGAAGAGATGACGGTCTATCGCCGGCCTTTCGCTGAGCGTGGCGAGGGGCGGAGGCCTACCCTTACCTGGCCCAGACAAATTCCGATAGAGGGTGAGCCAGCCTCGGTGCATTCGATTGTCAGCGATTATGCGGACTGGCTGGCTGAGTCGCAGGTCCCCAAACTGTTCGTAAACGCTGATCCCGGGGCGATCCTGATCGGCCAGCAGCGAGAATTTTGTCGAAGCTGGCCGAATCAGGAAGAAGTCACCGTTACGGGGAATCACTTTCTGCAAGAGGATTCACCCGATGAAATCGGCAGGGCGATTGCTGACTGGCGTCGCCGGACTATCAAGTGACGGCATTGCGATTAGTGTGATTATTACGGTTGATGAATCTGGATTCAGATAGCACTGCAAGGCTTGAAGGGAACGTCCGACGTTTCACTGTTTTTCGCCTGTTCTATACAGCCCGTTTCTACTACCCGGTTTTCACGGTGCTGTTTCTCGATTATGGCGTGACCCTGGAGCAGTTTGCGCTGCTGAATCTGGTTTGGGCGTTGAGTATCGTGGTTGCTGAAGTGCCATCAGGGGCTCTGGCCGATATCCTCGGTCACAAGCGATTGCTGGTATTTGCAGCACTGCTAATGGTGCTGGAGATGGCGCTGCTTGTCTTTGTGCCACTGGGTGCTTCTCCGCTGCTGTTTCTCGTGTTCCTGCTCAACAGAATCTGTTCCGGTTTGTCGGAAGCGGCTGCCAGCGGTGCTGACGAAGCGCTGGCCTACGATTCACTCAAATCTCTGGGGCGGGAGGCTGAATGGCCTAAAGTTCTGGAGCGGACGACATGGGTCGTGTCTATCGGCTTTTTTACCACAATGATCCTGGGCGCGTTCGCCTATGATCCGTCTGTCGTTAACAGCTGTCTGGCCTCGCTGAATGCGGGTTGGATGCTAGAAGGCTCCGTAATTGTCCGTTTGCCGGTGATGCTGACACTGGTTACCGCTTGTCTGGTGCTGTTCACAGCGCTCGGTTTTCATGACCTGGAAACGGATGAGGCGCGGGAAAAGGCTTCGTCGAAGGGCTCTCTTCTGGAACCCTTTCGCCAGATTTCTCGCGTTGCCAGCTGGACAGTGAACCATCGCTTCGTGCTGTTCGTCATTCTGGCGGCCCTGACGCTGGATTCTGTGGCCCGCCAGTTTGTGGTTTTGGCCAGCGAATACTACCGGTTGATTGACATTCCGGTTTCTTGGTTTGGCTTTATCGGCGCTGGGATGTCATTGATCGGCATCCTGAATGCGCGTATTTCACGGATTCTGGTTAGCAAGCGCTCTCCTTTTTTCAATTTCCTGTTCTTGTCTGTAGTACTCATGGCAGGGCTGATTGGCATCAGTTATGCCGTGCCGTACGTGGGTGTTTTATTCGCCATTGGGGCATTTGCCATCATGGGCATGGTGCAGTTTCAGGCCAGCTACTATTTGAACCGAGAGGCTGACTCACAGATACGCGCGACCGTACTTAGCTTCAAGGGGTTAGCGCTGAACCTCGGTTTAGGGACAGCAAGCTTGCTCTACACCACACTGGTGGCAACGCTGCGGTATCGCCAGGATGCGCAAGTCGACGGGCAAGTGCTCACTGAGCAGATTTTTCTGGATGCGCTGGCCGCTTTTCCGGTTTACTACCTTTTGCTGTTCGTGCTGATGATTCTAGCGGCCCGGCGTCTGGTCGGTGATCGCAGTGTTTTCTTTGCTTTGCCTGTGAAACAGACGGATGCAAGCTGACATCCCAGACTTGAACTTTGACGTCAAAGCGGATTGAATGGATGGATATAGCCCTGTTTTGCCGCGTTGTCATGCCTACAAAATTCCTGTTGAAAGCGCTGTTCGCCAGCCTGCTCATTGCTTTTTTGGCAGCCCCTGCTTCAGCGCAGGCACCGGAAATACGGATGGATCTGTCAGGCCGTTGGGTGATCAACGATGAGCTTAGCGACAACACAGACGATAAGGTGGAAGAGGCAATTGAAGCAGGTGGCGGCAAGGGTAGCCGCGGGTTCTTTAATCGTCAGGAAGACTTTTATCGTGGAGGTCCGCCGGAGCATGAGCTTTATGACCGCATCTCTTATGATGATGTCCTGACAATTGAGGTGAATGTACCTGAGCTTCGGTTCACCTATGAAGACAATTTCCAGCGGGTGTTTCACTCAGATGGCCGTCGCCGCCGCGCGTCGGCAACCGGTTTCTATAGTGAAGGCGGTACCGATTTCTCCTCGGGCCTGTTCGAGGACAATTCGCTGGTGGTGGAAGGGCGACCAAGAGACGGTGGGTTTACCATTGAAACCTATACCCTTGAGTCTAGCGGCAATAGATTGCGCATCGAAATGACAATCCAGCCAGATTCATTTCGCGAGCCAATCGAACTGGTGAGGTACTTCGACCGAGCAGAGTAAGCCTTCTAGCGCATCTGGCTGACGATTTCCTCTTCGAGTTCAAGTAGCCGATCTTTACCGAAAAACATCTCATCCCCGACAAAGAAAGTCGGCGAGCCAAAGGCGCCACGCTTAACCGAGCGGCTGGTGTTGTCTATGAGCTCCTGTTTGATCTCGGGGTTTTGCACCGCCGCGACAATACCATCGGCAGGCAGGCCATGCTCGCGCAAGGCTTCGGCTATCACTTCCGGATCCGCCATATTTTTGCCCTGTTCCCACATACACTGATACATGGCCTCAATATAGCGCACATAGTAGTCCTGATGGCTGGCAAATACGGCGCCTCGCATCAGATGAATGGTATTGACTGGGAAGTGCGGATTGAACCGGTAGTTTGAGAATTGATGGCGCGCAATAAAGCGCTTCATTTCCAGTGCCTGGTATTCTTTCTTGTTTTTGACTTCGGCAAACTGCTCCATGGGGGGGCGATTGTTGGTCGCCTTGAAAATCCCGCCCAGCAGCACCGGGCAATAAGTGATTTGTGCGCCCGTGCGTTCTTCGATACCCGGAATCAGGCGGTGACAAAAATAGGTATTCGGGCTCCCGAAATCATAGTGGAATTCAATGTC
>PBTW01000009.1 GCA_002729315.1 Gammaproteobacteria bacterium | reverse complement strand
TAAAGCAGCTTTTATTCAGGGGTTACTTGCTAAACGAGGTGTGCAAACCTAATAAGTCAACGCCATCCATTCCGACTTATACACTGCATTGAGGCGCCCATATCGGCCAGCAAGCAGTTAGCCAAAAGCAGTCTTAGCCGGCTTCGAGCTCTTTATTCCATTTGCCGAGAGCGGCAAGTCTGTTCATTGAAGCCCTATGCGTAAATGCATCCTGAGCGCTACGAACACGATCAGGACTTCCGCCCCAAGCCGAAAGCGCCGAAGATTGAAGGGCCCTCCCGTAAGAGAAACTTATTTTCCACGGGAATCCACCGATCTTATTCATGGCATCGAGGTGGGCGGTGGCTTGCAAATCCGACTGTCCACCAGAGAGAAAGCATATCCCGGGAACCGCTGAAGGAACGATAGCTTTTAGACAAATTAGGGTTCTTTCAGCTACGTCATCGACGCTTGCCTGCACACTGCAACCAGCTCCAGCAGTGATCATATTCGGTTTCAGAAGCGACCCCTTCAAATTAACGCCGTCCTGTTCTAGACACTGGAACAATGCATTTAGAGCACGCTCAGTGACTTCGTGGCAGGAGTCTATAGTGTGTTCGCCCTCCATCAACACCTCAGGCTCAACGATGGGGACCATACCATTCGCTTGTGCCAATGCAGCATAGCTTGCGAGGGCCTTCATGTTCAGCTCAATGCATTTCTCTGAGGGGATCGCGCTACCAATTTTTATGACAGCTCTCCACTTTGTAAATTTAGCTCCCATCGAGGCATATTCTTGAAGCCTCTCATCAAGACCATCCAGCCCAACCGTGACTGTTTCACCTGGGCAACCATCGATAGGCCTCACCCCTTGATCGACCTTAATCCCAAAAAGAGCGCCCTGCTCAGCTATTACTTCCCGAAGTAACGTCCCATCTGCCGCCCTTTGACGTATAGTTTCGTCAAAAAGTATGACACCGCCAATATTGTCAGGCACACCGTCAGACCTGAAAAGCATCTCCCGGTAATCTCGTCTTTTCTCTTCAGTAGAGACGACTCCGATAGACTCAAACCTTTTCGAACAAGTTGGGTTACTTTCGTCGGCCGCTAGGATGCCTTTACCATCGTCAACGATATACGCTGCTATGTCTTCAAGATTTTCAACCAACATGATGCTATCTCAAACCCTCAACCATTAGTTTAGTTGTAGCCAAAAAATTGACGCAAGCGCGGCGCTTTGGTTTCGCATTCATGTTCCACTCGCCACATTATTTTTTGGTGAATTCTTGGGAAGGTACTAACATTTCGATCTTACTTCAAGTACCGACCAGCTACCCTGACAAAATTTAAAAATTATTGAAAGTGTAAAAGAAGGTCTTGCTTCGAACGGCTATTATGGTGATTTAACGGTGCGCAACTTCGAGGTTCATATTTCGCGCTCTAGCCTCACGATATAGCCAATCATACGATGTTAAAGTCAAATTTTTCAGAGAAGGTAATGAGGTGTTTAGCGGGTTATTTTCGCTTTAGCTTCAACTGACGTTTTTGCAGGTCATCATGAACTGAACTTGAAGGCGAATCAGCCCTGCACTGAGTTGTGGTCGATTGCCTGTGGGGGCTGAAAATTGGCAGATTTCAGATTCGAGGTCTGCGGGTCCACAAATATTTCTACGTTTAGCATAGTATGCCCCACTAGCACCAGCTATAGCCCGAATCGATAACGAAGCTTAAGCGCAAAAGTGTCAGCAACCTTACTATGCCACGATTCTTGAAACATCTCCGAAAATGAAGTCATGACCCCTGCGGGCAAATTCGAGCCTCTAGTGTAAACGAAGAATAGATCGGAGAGGGGCGCAATTTGCCATCGATAACGAGCTTGGAATGTTAGCCGGCTAATTTGAAAGTCACCGGAATTAGGATGCCCTGTTGAGTCAGATTGCAAGAGTGCGAGTCGCTCAGTATCTACCATCCAATACCTGTCTTCAAAGGCCTTCAAAGAGTTCCACTGCATTGTGAAACTGAATTGTTGCCTCGGAGTAATAAAATAGTTTGATACTAATTTAGGAGCCCATTGATGTGCCTCAAAGCTGGTATACTTTCCATCCCCTTGATAAACCAATAGAGCTTCCGTGTCAGTGTAATTTAAGCCCAGATCAAATGAGAAACGGTCGGTCGGCCTCCAAACTATTCCAGCGCCCGTTGTAATGGTTTGAGGGCCTAGATCTTCCCCTTTGTATGAAAAGTTAAAGGACCACGCTACCGAATTTGCTGGATTAGAAGAAAAGCTCGATCTCACTAAGGGACGCTCAGGAATCTCCCATTTACCTGAGCCTCTTCCCAATCGATCGTCAACTCTTTTTGGCAAATAGCCCAATGTAAAGTCGAATTTATTATTATTGAGAAAACTCCATGCTCTTCCAAAAAATCTACCATTTCGCACCGGGTCCCCTTCGGTATTATATTGATTGAACAATCTTATTGTCGTCGTTCGAGAGCGTATTCCCGGGATATCTGACTCTGTCATAGTTAGGCTGTAATCTAGGTTCATTTGAGAGTTTCTCACCAAAAAACCCAACCCATTCATATCGAAAGAATCGTCAATATAAGTCGCTCTTACCTCATGCTGCGTGCCCTGTGTCGGTGCGTACCTCAGATCGCCTAGGAAACCTTTTCCGGTCATATCGTTTGAATCACTAAACATTAGTTGACCGTCTAGGGTCCAACGTTGGTCTGAGGAAAAATAGTGCGCGTCTATAGCATTTACAGATGCGTTCGCTTGAGGATGAGCAACATCCGTACCCATCCAGCCAATTGAACGCCTAGAGCCATTGCTTGTTCTTTCGTACAGGAGCCGTCCTACAGAGAAATTTCGACCGATTCCCTGTAAGTTGACTATGGAACCGTCACCCAGTGTTCCCTGTATTGAAGGGTCATCTTCAGACGCTAAAAGCAGCCCGTAGCGGAGATTGTTAGTTTGGCCGACAAACTTAATCGAGCCCAAAAGGTCTGTAGGCTGGCTTAAATCAGTCGCTCTAACACCGACTTCATCTGGAATTGAAATTCTAGGGGACCCACCAATCCTTCTAGTGTTTAAGAGTGCGATTGGCCCTCCCGGAATAGGATTGTTACTTATTGCCGCTCGTGGACTTGTAACAAAAATCTCTTGACCTTCTTGGAAGAATACTCGTCTTTCAGGAAAGAAAACCTCGAACGCCGTTAGATTGACAACAACATCGTCAGATTCTACTGTTCCGAAATCCGGATTAAATGTTCCGGATAGCAGAGTGTTAGTCGTTGGTCGCCAGTAAATATCTGCACCCACTTGGGCTTGATCCGAATTTCTTATTTGATCAGACACAGCCGAAAAAAAAGGGAAAATGGTCAATTGTCGGCGAGGCTCGATACCCTCGACAGTATATTTCCTAAAGCCACCTAAAAATAAGTTTCTCGTCATCGGAAGAGGAGGCGAACCCCATCGCTCACCAAGTTTTGTTAGTTCTCTTATAAAAGCGACTCCGAGCTGCCGAGTTTCATCTGACTGAGGAAGTGGCATCATTGACCACGGGGCGAAAAATTCAGCACTCCAACCACCTTCTACAACCTGGGTTCGACCATCCCAAGCACCATCCCACTGCAAATTTACCTGCCTTTCCGGAAGTATTGACCCATCTCCCATGCCATCACCAAGGCTTAATCCCATTCCATACCCATACCTCCCGTCTCCTGAGGCATCAATAAATACCCGAATCGCATCAACGATGCTTGCGAACGGCGAAGTATCTCTGTTTGTGTATCGAGAAACTAATGTATCAGCAGGCTGATAATTAAGGATGCCGAAATAAAGACCTTTTTCCGTGGCAAAAAACCTGATCTCTGTTTCATATGGAACCTCTTCGAGTGTATCAGGCTCAATTTTTCGCATTCCATCAAACGACGGGATACGCTGCCAAACGCTCTCATTCAGAAACCCATCTATGACGACATTCGCACTCTGCTCTGGTATCCGCTGAATCTCCTGAATATTGCTAGATTTGACTGAAATCGAGAAAGTCGCACTGGTCGCAAAAATAGTAGGAAGGAGGCCGAGCTGAAATTTACNGCGTTTGAAATACACTTTTATTCGTTTCTNGGGAAGGAACAAGATCTAAGAGAACCACCACAACTTCTGCAGTCAAAAAAATGTAACTCATCTCCAGAAATCATAATTTAGTCACTAAAGTTTGAGATCAGTGCTCTATCAAAGCGTCTAGGGCGCCGTGTATACGAAAGCTCTATCTTTACCGGGAAATCAATCCCATGATCTTCTTCCGCGCTCGGCCTCATTATCCCAATCAGCTTTCTTTTAGANCGGTCTCTTTCGTAAGAGACCTCTAAGTCTCTAAAGAATTGTTCTAACTCGGATAACGTCGAATCCTGATCAATTTCAGCGGACAACTTTCTCAAAACCTTGCTCCTAGTACCACACTCGGGATGTGGCATCTGGGGGATATAGCTTTGCAAAAACCGATTAAGGAAAACGCTGAATTTAATCTTCGTGTAGGCTGTTTTCTGGAATGTTTCCATCTCAGAAATTTCGATCTCTCCCGTCGATCGTTTCAGTGTGAGAGTAAAGCCGCTGGCGGAGAGAAAGCGGATATCTGCAAGAGTTTTGAAAGAAAAACCCTCAGGGACTTCAAGCGTAGAATAAATCCATATTAGTTCATCCGTATCTTCCGCTAATGTCCATGAGTCATTCATCTCGAGGTGGGTCTCTAGGAAGCGAAGAATATCACGATAATCACCCCAACCCGTCTGGGCAGCGTATTTCGCCGCACTAGGNACCAGATGGACCGAAGNAATCTTCCGGTCGTTCTCCACCGCAAAACACTCAGAGAAGCGCACTANTTCATTTAAAATGGTGGAGTCAACCGGAANATAAGTGGTTGCGTCTTCATTGACAAGATTTGCCCGAGTAGTTGCTTTTACGGCAGCACTAACGAGTGGGCCTCCAATCCCGCCAGTTGCTATGCTCGCTGCAGTACCAGCGGCCTGAGTTAAAACAGTCGCAGCTAAAGACAATCCCTCCATACTTATGACATTCGTTTGAACCAAGATTTGGGCCCGAATAGAGTTAATGGTTTCGTCAGTTTCTGAAACTGCTTTGATTCTGCTTGCTCTGGTTCTAACGCTTCCAGAAGCNCTTGATTCTCGCCAGACATCATCAATCTGATCAGATTTCAGTGCCAATTCATCGGATTTATGTTCTATAGTGTGATTCAGTGGTTGCGCTAGAACGTGAGTCCCGCAGTAACAAAGTAGCATGAAAAGACTAAAGAGATTATAGGCTGCTATCTTTTTTTGCGTGTTCAAAGCGAGCAAGGTAGGTTTCTGAGGAANCGAATCAGACGGGCTCCTTGTTTCTGCTTTGCAGCTTTCTCTGCCAATCACTTTCGAATCCTCATTTTCCGCTTGAGTCAGCCATGTAGCCAGCCAAGGAAGCTTGCTCGGGTAGAAGGTTTTCTCTGTCAGGCGCTACATTGCAGAGGAATCTTTGCCAAGAGGGTGCAGCATTACTTGGTTGTTAGATTCTACATACGCTTCGCGTGGCGCTTGAGATGACANGATCGAGTACTCAGGCCGCTTAAGCAACCCGGGTCTTATTGCACCGTAAAAATTCTNCGAAGAGCGCCGAGTAAAGGTTCTAGAACCTCAACCTGACTGTAGTCGTCCTTATAGTATCCGGTATACACAGCAACAACATCCAATAAGGGATTAACCAGAATTCCCTGCCCTCCCCAACCGCCCTTAAACATAAAGCCATCATCATAGATGCGGTCCCACTGATATGAATTATGTGATCCATCATTGTTAATAAGATTCGGGTTTGGTTGATTTAGAAGCAAATCTAAAGTTTCGTCAGAAACAATCTTCTCGTTCGAAACAACTCTATAGGAAGGAGTAAAAAGTAGAACAAATCTTGCCATATCCCTCATGTTCGACAGAAACCCACCATGCGTAAGCGGGATACCGTATCTNTACGCGAGAAAAGAGGCGTCTGACTCCGCCCCTACTTTGCTCCAGATCTCATCAGTAAAAACATCGTGGAAAGGCGCCTGTGCAATACTTTCGACCAACCAACTAAGAATGAAGGTATTGACTCCTGAGTACGAAAATGAGGTGCCTTCAGCACTCACACGCTCCGCTTTGAGTGTTCGGAGAAAGTCATAGGGATTGTCAGGAGAACCGTCATCTCGGTGACCATCTCCAATGGCCATTGAATACTGATAGTAGCAAGACGTGCGGTCAGTGTAATCGTCCTGGCAGTTGAGTCCCGATGACATATCAAGAATATTCCTCACTTGAATTCCTGAAAATGCAGATGACGAAAGTTCAGGTATATAGAAATCAATCGCTCTCGCTGTATCGATCAGTCCTCTTTCCTCGAACAGTCTTACTAACAGTGCCGGCATGACTTTAGTTACCGACCAATATATAGGTTTTTCGTGAGGCCGCATCCTAGGGTAGGACTCGAATACTATTTCTCCTTTAAAAAGGATAATCATCCCTAATGTGGCTGACGCTTCGCTTGATATAAATGTATCAAGATCGAGTGGGCCCTCTTCGGTCTCAACCTGAAACTGCAGGGAGTTTTGGTTTACTTTTTTCAGAGCACTTACAGGACCCTGGCGGTAGACATTAACGGTGGGAAAGATCTGGTGAACGTTCTTGTGCATCCATGCCATTTGATCTCCGGTCGCCGTCCACCAAATGTCGTCAACCGGAACCGATAAATGCCGGGCGGAAGTCCAAGGCCTATCAACAAAACTATTCAGTTGGCGATCATCTTGACCACACACCACTGTTGATATGCATAGCGCAAAGTTGCAGACAAAGGCTAAACAAATCGATTTTAATGGCTTCATCTGAATCATTTTACACAGCCGCCTCGCGATATCGACCCGTGACAAATTCTAACTCGAACTTCGGCGAGATTCTGAAGTAATTATCAAGTCTCAAATTCAGCAAGCCGGCTTGAAATTGAGTGAATATGTTGAGCAGTAGTCCCGCAGCAGCCTCCAACGATATTCGCACCCTGTCTCAGCCATTCCATAGCAAATTCAGCGTAAAAGCTTGGGGTAAGGTCACTTCTCATCTGCAGGGATCCGTCAGTGCTTTTACTTCCGTCTAGTAGCCAATCTTTCGGCACACAGGAGAATGCGTTGCCATAGCCACCGACATAGGGAGCCCCGCTGCCTGCAAGCGACTTCATCGCGTCAGAAATTCTCTCTGGCAGACAGCAGTTTGCTAATATTCCAAGTGGAGAAAATGAAATGAGAAGCTCGATACAATCCGACAAAGATTCACCACTTCTTAAACGGTTCGGCTCATAATCATCGAGAGTTAAACCAATCATTACTGGCTTGGTAAAACTACAGGCTGCTTTGAGAGCAGCCTGCGCTTCATTGATTGAGGACATTGTTTCAAATAGGAAAAAGTCAACATAGGGCTCCAACAAATTCATCTGACGATTATAAAGATCTACAAGCAGAGGCTCGTCTAGGACTCTATCTGGCCGATAGCTTCCATTTTGAGGCGGTAGACTGGCAGCAACAAGAGTCTTCTTTTCCGAGGCTTCTGCTGCTTGCTGCGCGATCTCTCCCGCCAATTGATTAAGTTCATCGAACCGGTCTGCTAGACCTTCTTTGTTTAAGTCAGACATGATGATCCCATAAGAATTTGTAGAGATTATATCTGCTCCGGCTTCTATGTTTTCAGTATGGATTTCTTGGACTACGTCAGGTGCAGCTAGCAGCGCCTTCGCAGACCAAATAGTATTAGGCACTTCAACCCCCTTCATAGCCAAGGTTTTTCCCATTCCCGCGTCTAAAATTTTGACGGAACCGTCTAAATGAAGGTTTATTTTATGGTCGAACATCTTTATCTCTAGGAATAAATATTAAAGGTTCGCATGAAGACAGTAGTTTTTGATCTTACACCCCTCATCTGTGGAATTTCCTGAGGGTACGAACTATGGATATAGCCATAAAAATATACAGCAAGATTATTGGCAAGGAGCCAACTAACGATGCTGTCTGAAGCTCACGCAAACCGCCCAAATACAGAAGAGTCAATGGCAATACCCCTAAACCCAAAGCCCAAAATACTCGGAGCCATCGAGCGGGCTGTCTAGACTCCCCAAAACTTTTTGAAGAGCCTGAAGCCAGCACATATGAAGCGGAGTCGTAAGTCGTTGCCGTAAATACAAGGCCGATAACTGCAAGGTAGGTTAACCAGACTTTTGGATATGGTAAAAAAGAGATTACTTCGGACATAATGACAGCCGGGCTTATGCCGTCACCTACTTTTTCAACTAAATCGTAAGTCCCATCTAGTTGAAGACTCAAACTAAAATTACCCAGAACTATAAAAAACAGTGCACATCCCGCACTGCCATAGGCGAGCACCCCTAAAACTATTTGTCTGATTGTCCTGCCCTCCGACACCCTCGCAACAAAGATACCCATGAATGGTCCTAAGGCTATCCACCATGCCCAATAGAAAACGGTCCATGACTCAACGAAGTCATTTCGCTCTCGAGGGTCGCTCCAAGTTAACATTTCAACAAACTCACCTGCAAAAGTTCCTAATGTAACTAAACCCATCTCTAGGATAAATTTACTTGGACCAAGGAGAAAGATAGAGCCAATGAACAACAGCGCCAAAAACACATTCACTGTGCTCAACACTAAAATTCCTTTTTCTAAACCTCGATAAACGCTAAATGTGATGAGCACTGTCGCCAGTGCTATGACGCATATCTGCAAAAATACAGAATCTGCCACTTGGATTAATTCACTAGTTGCTGCCGAAACTATGGCAATGCCGAACCCTAATCCTGTAGCAGAGCTAGCGATTACCCCAAAGAGAAATGATAAATCTACCACACGGCCTGGCCACCGGGTGGTGAACTCCTTGAGTATCGGGCGGCAAGCCTCACTCAAGCGAAAGTTCGAGCTACCTTCTAAGTAATATGAACAGCTAAGGGCAATAGCGGGGAGGCAATAAAATGACCAGCCTATCGGACCCCAGTGAAATAATCCGTAAGCTTGAGCCCATTGCAAAGATTCATCGGACAGCGGCGGTAATCCAAATGGCGGATCGACATAGTAGAATACCCATTCTGTGCCGCCCCAGTAAATCAAAGATCCACCAATACCAGAACAAAAAAGCATGGAGGCCCATTTAAGGGTTGAGTAATGCGGCTTGTTTGTAGCGCCCAAGACCATCGAACCGTATGAACTACAAGCAAGCCAAAGAAGGAAACTAAGGGTGAAAATTGCAGCAAATATATATACAACTCCAATGCGAGAAGTCACAAAAACGTAAACCTCAGCAAGGAGCAGTGCGCTTGATTCGGGGCGCATTATGAAACCCGCGGTAATAATCAGCAGCAAGCCTGAACTCCCGAAGAATACAGCCGTATCAATAGATGCTTCTGCTTCCGTATCAGGTTTGCTCACTAATTCAGAGTCATGTGATTCATTTAAATCAAGCTTTCGTCTCGATAAATTGCTTGCCAAGCTATAGGGCCTCCTCTTTCAATTAAATCTGCTGTCATCAACTTGTCAAGATCTGAGGCAACTACTGGCACAGTGAATCATTAATATGCGCCCGTGATCATCGTCGATGCTAGCAGACCACGAGTCGCTTTGAACAAATAGTGGGGCCTATTCATTCAATTGGACGTAAGATTAACACAAGTGGTTACAGTATCATGCGACCAATGCTGCCATATGTGACGACGAAAAGTGGTGACTTGAGGTGTGGTGGTTAATTGCCTGGGAGTGACTCAAATTCCATTGGCCCCAGGTTAGAGTCCTAGTGGGCCCACCCACCAGTCCGCAGAAGACGCATAAGACACACTGCAAGTCATAATTCGGTAATATTTCTCGCTCAAACTGGACCTAAATTACAAAATTTACACTGGCATGGAGTCGAATAATGCCCCTTGATTCAGTTTATAGACCGAATTATGCCACCTCCACGCAATCCAGACGCTGCTTTCTAAGAAGCAGCGCGACGCTCGGCAGCGCACTCGCCTTGGGCGGGCTGCCGATCCTGTTGCATGGCGCGACTCGTCGCTTGGGAAGCCTGCCAGCTGACCCGTTCAATCTCGGCGTCGCTTCCGGAGACCCAACGCCCGACTCAGTTGTGCTGTGGACTCGCCTCGCAAATGAAGTAATAGCAGAAGTCGGCGCCGCCAATGATGCTGTCGAAGTGGGCTTTGAGATTTCACATTCTCCGAGTTTCCGCAACATCTTACGCCGCGGCGCTATCGCGGCCGTACCGGAGCTGGGTCATAGCGCGCATGCCGACGTCAGGGGGCTAGCAGCGGACACTGAATACTTCTACCGTTGGCAGGTAGGCAACGCCACCAGTCCAGTTGGACGAACTAAGACTGCTCCTGCCGGATCAAGCGATAACCAGAAATTTCGCTTTGCCTTCGCTTCCTGCCAGCAGTACGAGCATGGCTTCTATACTGCCTATCAACACATGGCCAAGGAACAAATGGATCTAATCGTTCATCTCGGAGACTATATCTATGAACGCAGCTGGGGACAAAATCTTGTGCGACATCATGAAGGCCCAGAAATTGTTTCTCTGGCTGATTACCGCAACCGCTACATTACCTACAAAAGCGATCGGGATCTGCAGGCAGCTCACGCCTCTGCACCATGGATCGTGACCTGGGACGATCACGAGGTTGATAACAATTACGCCTCGGAGATATCCGAAGACGATCAGACACCCGAGCAATTAATGCTCCGCCGAGCTGCCGCTTACCAGGCTTACTACGAATTTATGCCAATTCGCCTGCCGGTGGGCCGTCAGGGACCAGCGATGCCCATTTATCGACGCCTTCGCTTTGGCCGCTTGATGGAAATGAATATTCTTGATACTCGGCAGTATCGCAGCGATCAGGCGTGCGGTGATGGTCGTCAACCGAGATGCGCGGAGCATCGAGACAGTAACCGTACCCTGCTTGGCAGTGCCCAAAAAAATTGGCTGTACGACAGCCTGGCCAGTGCTGACTCAGCCTGGAATGTACTGGCCCAACAGATCATGATGGCCAGCCTGCGGTCTGTGGACAATGAAGGGAATGAGCTGTGGCCAATGGATTTATGGGATGGCTATCCCTTTGAGCGCCAAGAACTGTTGGATCATCTCCAAACAGTAGCAACGCCCAATCCAGTAGTACTTACCGGCGACATTCACTCCAATTGGGCCGCAGACCTGAAACTGGATTTTGATAACGAGGCTTCGCCAACCATTGGAGCTGAGTTTGTCTGCACTTCAATAACGTCTGGAGGAGACGGCCAGGATATGACCGACTATGGACAAGCCCTACTTAATAAAAATCCCCATGTTAAGTTCTATAATGCCCAGCGCGGTTACGTCGCCTGTACGCTCACCCCAGCACAATGGCGCAGCGATTACAAAGTGCTGCCTCGCGTAACCGAGGCTGATGCGCCCATCTCAATTCGTGCCAGCTATATTACTGAAGCGGGACGTCCAGGCGTTCAGGAAGCCTGACCCTGACCAATCTGCTGTTGCTATAGTTTCTATCAATCCTGTTAATGTCATCCACAGCCTCGACCCAGACAGATAAGGGTCACGCCGCTGGCCGATAACCACCAACTTCACAGCCGATATAGCGTTGGCTGAAACCAGGAAGTCGGTCCGCCGGACCCATCCCGAGGCGGCCATGCTCTTTATCCCATTGATATTCATGCGCTGATGGGAAAATATTTTGGCCTCATCTGGACCATCACTGCCGACGACGCCGACCAAAATCACAGCAGGTGAACCTGGAATGGCCACGGTCAAAAACTATTGCAAGAACCTCCGACCTTAGTACAGCTGTCAGGCCAATCTTTATCTTTAATGCAATCTAGAGCGGCGGAGCATTCCTGTAATCCGAGGTGTTACTGAATCTTCGTGCGTTCAACGTTTGCCGATTTCCGACACTTAAAGATTTCGATCCAGTGCTTCCTTTAACCAGCTCAAAGTAGTCATAGAGCTGATCGTCAGCTGTATAGGCCTCATAGGTCAAACGTGCCCCGTCCACTGAAATAATCTGATAGAACTGTGTGTTTTCAGCAGCCTTTTGCAGGACGACCCCGTATTCGTCATAGCTGTCCCAACCGTCTGGCTTGAGCTCATACATCTTGGCGCCAGACACTGAGTTTACGAACATCACGTCGACCTCGGTATCGTGGCCGAGGGCCAGTCGATGCGGCGATTGACCCATAGCGCCACGGGCGTAAGTGTGGTCGTGGCCCTGAAGAACCAGGTCGACGCTATGCTTCTGCAGAATGGGCAACAGCAAATCTCTGCGACCTGCGCTGTCGCGGCTTCCTGCCGATGAAAATATCGGGTAGTGGAAAGTGACGAATTTCCAACGAGCATCACTGGCTGCTAATTTCCGATCGAGCCAGTTTGCCTGAGCTTCAGCCTCCTGGGACAGGGAGTTTAAAACAAATAGGTGAA
>PBTW01000008.1 GCA_002729315.1 Gammaproteobacteria bacterium | reverse complement strand
GCCGCAAGCGAATCGCGGTTACTGTGTCCTGCACAATACGCCGACTTGGCACATGCATGTAAACTCCACCTGTTGCGCATAAGGGTATTGTGTACTGCTCACCTAAGCGCTTTAGAAATCGTAACTTCCTCAGGTCATCTCCCCGAAGCAGCAATTCGACCCCAATCCATAAGCGCTTACTGAATAATCGGTGCAGCCATACTGCTTGATGTGCCAGATGCTCAGGAGCATGGTTCAGATCAGGTAACCATAGGGCTATGCAATCACTGGGCAGGTGCTGCTCTACCATTGCGTAATCCATATGGTAGTTACCCTTAGCGGTGTCCTTACGAGCGCAGCTGATCAAATGACTTAAATGACCATAACCGCGCCGGTTACAGGCCAGCAGAACGAAATGGCAGCCTTCCTCCAGATGAAATTCGCTCCCAATAATCAGTTCGATACCTCTCTCCTTGGCAACCGCATGTGCGCGCACTACGCCGGACAAGGAGCACTCATCAGTAATGGCAATTGCCCGGTAGCCCAGCTCGTCAGCACGCTCTATCAACTCCTCCGGAAAAGAAGCGCCGCGCAAGAAAGTAAAATTCGAAAGGCAGTGCAATTCAGCATAATCTGGCAGCCCGGGAGAGCACTCCGGGTTCAGGACCGTTTCATGGAGGGGTTTTGGTGGCATGATGACATGAAAAAAATACTGTATTTATATACAGTATTTTTGAGAACGCCTGATGTCAACCCGAAACAACAAAAACCGACACCCGGCGCCAAGAAAAGTGCCGAACGCTGCCCGAATGACTGACAGGGGCGCAACGGGTTTCTGTCAGCCAGCGGAAAAGTTGAGCCACACCTGCAAAATGTCGCCGGGAGCATCGCCCTGCCCTGGGTGAGCTTTGTCTCAGACGCGCAATTAATGGCGGCCGAAGGGGTCTTTCTCGAACTCAGCAACCATCCGCGCGCCTACGATAATTTCGCCCGGGTGCTGGCCNGTACGTCCGTNATGAGCAAGTCAGCACTCTGCTTGAAGCGATTCATAAGCTGAGCNAGCNACCGGCAAGCAATTTAAAACTCTNGGATCGTGGCGAACNGGCGGAAGGTTATTTTGCCGATATNGTGGTGTTCGGTCCCTCCTCANTGTCAGACCANGCAAGCTTCAGCGGCCNTCATCAGTTTTCGANCAGCATGGCCTANGTCNTCGTCNATANAGAAGCTGTTATCNGCGNCGGGNAGNATACCGGCGNACTNNCCGNCCAGATTTGTCAGGNNCCCGGGCTGNCGCGAATNGCAGCAAGCCGGAGAGCNGGACACGNCANCGTAATTTGCCNNGACCTGAATCCNTTTTGACCTGTTCTNAGTCAGATCCTTGCGNCGCGCGTATCTCNTCCATGCGNTGCCCGCGCAGTATNTTNACCATGCCGTAGTTGCCTTCATGGCAGGCGTACTCATACAGCTGACCGCNAACCTTGGTCATNGGCACNATCGCGGTAATTCTGTCTGTGAAGGTCGCTGGATCCTCNAACGTCCATTCNTAATCCACTGTCACCGCGTCGACGCGGGTGAAACGCTCNGTGAGTACTTTCTCATCCGAGGTGCCAAACGCACTGAAACTTTGAGTGAGCCCATTGAAGTTCCGGCTNACCACGACCAGCGAATCCCCGTCCCAGTAGCCTCGCCCATCGCCGCTCCACTGACCGACCTCCTTTGGTAATGGAGGTCTGTTGTCGAGTGGCACAATGCGGGCATTGTGAATCATCTCAGTAAGAATGACTGCGTGATCGCGGTTCTGGAAAATCTGGACATTGTTGTTATAGAGGCTGGGCATGAACGGTGGCCCGTCGTTAAAACCAACAATGCAGCGCTCTGACAGTCCGCGATCTTCNGGCCCATTCTTGGCAATACCACCAACCGTNTAGCGAACCGGTCGCTGACCCGGAACATCCGGCCCAAGGCCTCCNAACTGGACTGCAGATCCCGCNACCCGGTCGGGTAAGCGNCCATCCGNAGGATAGACCAGATGAGAAGTGCGGATGCGATCGGTAATGCCAGCACTTTCCACCCAGAAATCGTTGTATCCCCCGGGGCTNTTTGGGTCGGCACTTGGCACAGCCTGGTCAGAAGCCGCATCAGCTTCCGCTAGTCGCGCCCGCATGGCCGCGATCTCATCATCAGTCATGAATTCGCGCTCGCCGAACTGTTGCGGACGCTGAAAGGGTACGTTAGAGGAGAAATTCCAAACACCCTGCAGATCGGGCTGCCCCCANACATTGCGGGGAGNAACNTAGGTANCGTCTGCCGCCACCACTGNGCCACANAGCAGAAANCCGNNNATNATCGGNAAGGTGNTGCTCAACCTGATCATATTGACTCCTTAATNACTGAAATAGAGCGAATTAACTTAGTCAGTTTGCCCCGTTATAGCAATCCGCAAAGCACAGAGGCTAATTCACCCCAAAGGCACACTCAGTCGGGCATCGGCACCGGCAAATCCTGTGGGACCGCATAGCCTCTCTGCACGGCAGGGCGCTCCGCAATTCTTACGTACCAGTCCATCAAGTGCGGAAACTCCCGCAGATCCATCTCTTGCCATTCGAATCGGGAAATCCACGGCCACGCCGCAATGTCAGCGACCGAGTACTCCCCACAGATGAATTGTCGACCTTCGAGTCGGGCATCCAGAACCTTGTAAAGGCGGCGGTTCTCAGCCCGGTAACGNTCCTCTGCATAGACNGACTTNCCTGCATTAAATTTTACAAAATGGTGGGTCTGNCCCAGCATTGGNCCGAGACTGCCCATCTGAAACATCAGCCATTCAAGNTGCTGCCAGNGNANGNGCCCAGCTGAACTCATCAGGCGCCCCGATTTNCTTGCCAGGTACATCAGGATGGCACCGGATTCCATGAGCTGCGCCCCCTCGTCATGATCGACGATCGCCGGAATCTTATTGTTCGGGCTGATCGCCAGAAATTCAGGGGCATGCTGTTGGCCACGGGTAATATCCACAGGCATCACCCGATAAGGCAACGCTAGCTCTTCAAGCATAATGGAGACTTTACGGCCATTAGGGGTCGCCCAGGTATAGAGATCTATTTTCTGGTTCTTTACGACATCTGACATACTGTGATCCTTGTCGATGAAAAACGCGTTTGAGACGACAACTGTGGGTCTTTGTTCGTGCCCGTGGAGTATAGCGGCACTTGTCGACCGGCGTGAACAGGTCCAATATTTGCGGGTTACCGGGATTGCGCTATTCTGAGTGAATTGTGGATCATTATCGTTCTCATATGCTGCGTCTGCTTATTTTGATCGTCCTGAGCTGCCCTACGAGCTCTGCCCTGGCACAGGAAGCCGGCAATGCACTGCCGTACCTCAGCGTATATGAGCACGAGCGTTCTGAGCCGCTTATTGCCCGCGGCCTGCTGCAAATGGAGGCGAAGGACTACCAAGCAGCGGAAAAAACCTTCCTTGAAGCTGTTCAGGTCGCCAAAGTGAATTATGGGCTCCGAGCACCTCAACAGCGCGCCGCTCTGGAACACCTGATCGAAGCGCTGCTGGCACAGCAGAAGTGGCAGCTGGCGGGTGATCAGCTCAGTTACTTTGAATGGCTCAACGACGAAATTTATCTACGCGATTTCTATGATTACCTGCGCGGCACCAAGCAGCTCAGTGAGCTGCTCTATCGGGCATCGGCCAATGCCGAAAATTCAAACAGCACCCTGTATCTCATTCTGGCCAAGAATCTCAGCTGGCGTGCGATCAGCGCAATCGAGGCTACTCTTGGGGAAACAGATTCTGAGTTGGTGCCCTGGCTTTATGATGTGGTTCTGGCGCATTACTATCAGGTTTCCCTTACTAAGCGACGCTCGCTGCTCAATGAAGTCACCGCACAAGAAAACTCTGCGAAGTATCAAGGCTGGACTCTGGCGAAGAATGAGTCTTTGCGCATCAGCTATCGGATAGGTAGAGATTTACTGGTCCGCATCCAGCAGATCCTGTCCGCCGGTCAAGACTGCCCAACAGAGGCTTCTGCGCTCGCGGTACTCTATCAGGCAGACTGGGAACTACTGTTTGGTCATGAGGTCACTGCGATGACGCTGTACGGCGAAGCAAACCGACAACTCAGTTCGATCGGCGCCCAAAGCGAACTACTTAATCGGCTCTTTGGTCGGCCACGCGTGTTGCCCGACCCAGTGATACACACGAGCCTGGATGGACTTGAGGCCGCTCTGGCAGAAGGGGCTATTCAGTTCAGGGCCTGGACCCCCAATTATCCCGGCGCGCAGCTGCCGTCTGCTGAGGTCGCCCTTGCCGACCGGACGCAGCCAAGCAGTGCATTAGTCGGATTCACCCTGCTACCGGCGCCACCCATTGCACTGATGGGCAATCACCGAATCATCAAGCTGGGATTCGGGCTCAGAAATGTTGATGTGTTGGAACTCACGCCGCGAAGCAGCGCTCTGGAAGAAGAAGTCCGTTATCAGATGTCACTGCTACAACTGAGACCAGCTCTGAAGGACGGCTCACCTGTCGAGATGAACGGCCTTCAGTTACGTTATCAATTTGCGCCGCAGCAAGAGCTGCCTAACAGCAGAGAAAATTGATCCATGAAAAATTTTTTCAGAATGTCGATGCCTATATTCGTTCTGCTAGGATGGCAATCCTGCAAGGTGTCTCCGCCGAAAGGCGACAGCGCGCAGCTCACGCCCACCGACGCTGAAGTTGAACAGTACAACGCTCGCGTGGCGCCTGAGGACCGGATTGTATGTCGCCTCGAAAAACCCGTCGGCACCTATATCGCCAAGCGGGTGTGCCGCCTTCAGGTCGACGTCGACGCGACGTCATCTCTTCACCGCCAGCAGCTGCGACGGGTGCTGAACTGATCAGTCCGACAAGATGAAGTCATAGTCAATGGCTTCGCCGAGATCGATTCGACGATGGTCACCGGGCATGGGGTACTTTAACCCAGTTGCACAGTTAAACAGCACCACCTTTTCATCTGCTTTTATTCTGCCCGAGCCAAGCTCCTGTCTTAGCGCTGCCAGAGTCGCCGCACCCTCAGGACAAAGCAGCACGCCCTCAGTCCGCGCGCAGTGCTGGTGCGCATCGCGAATGGCCTCGTCGGAAACAGCAACAGCGAACCCTCCGCTTTCGCGAACGGCCTCGAGAATCAGAAAATCTCCAATCGCAGCCGGTACGCGAATGCCCGCCGCCATTGTATGCGCATCGGGCCATGGATGGGCATGTTTGGCTCCGTCGTTATAGGCCTTCACAATTGGCGCACAGCCCTCAGCCTGTACCGCCACCATGCGAGGCCGCTTAGAGCCGATCCAACCGATTGCCTCGAGCTCATTGAATGCTTTCCACATCCCAATCAATCCGGTTCCACCTCCGGTTGGATACAAAATGACATCTGGCAATTCCCAATCGAGCTGCTCAGCCAATTCCAGACCCATGGTCTTCTTGCCTTCAATCCGATAAGGCTCTTTCAGGGTAGAGACATCGAACCAGCCAACAGTGTCTTTGCCTTCGCCAACAATGCGACCACAATCATTGATAAAGCCGTTTGCAAGAAATGTTTTGGCACCCTGGAAAGCGATTTCTTCAACGTTGACTGTGGGCGTATCTTCAGGACAGAACACATAGGTTTCGATACCCGCCCGCGAGCAGTAGGCGGCCAGCGCGGCCCCCGCATTGCCATTAGTTGGCATGGCCATGACCCTAACACCCAACTCCCTCGCCATGGAGACAGCCATGGTGAGCCCGCGAGCCTTGAAAGAGCCAGTTGGCAAACGCCCTTCATCCTTTATCAGGATTTCGCCGCACTGATACTCCCGCTGTATTCTGGTTGCCGGCAGCAGCGGGGTCATTAATTCGCCTAGGCGCACCACGTTTTGCGAGTGACGCACGGGCAAAAACTCACGATAGCGCCATAATTCGGGCAGGCGGGATTTCAGGTCCTGCTTTGTCAATGCTTTCCCAAGCCCGTCAAGGTCATAACGGACAAGCAGGGGCTTACCGGCATCTGAGAGCCCGTGCAGCTGATCCGCCGGGTAATGCCTACCGGTTTCGCTACACTCGAGATGGGTGACGAAAGTCGGAAATTCTTCCATGTAAGTCGCTCCCCCGTCGCAAAATGTTACGACATTACTGCCCGTAGGGGCTCTTATTCGACTTGATTCTGATACTTGTCGCGAAAGCGCTCATAAAGCTGCTGCTGAGTGCCATTCAAATCTATATCCCGACCCTGAATAAAAGCCCCAATTACCTTGCTAGTACGCATATCCAGCGCATCTCCCTCCGAAATGAAAAGCGTTGCATCCTTCCCAACCTCAAGTGTACCTATGCGTTCTTGAATGCCGAGAATCTCCGCGTTTATCCGAGTTACCATAGCCAGTGCAGTCTCTCGCTCAACCCCGTAGGCTGCTGCTGTACCGGCAAAGAAGGGCAAGTTGCGCTGGCGATCAATTGAGGTTGCACCTCCGCCGATTCCCACTTTGATACCAGCATCGTGCAACAGAAACGGCGTCTTAAACGGCATATCTACATCATTCCATTCGCGCAGCGGAAGTTCATGAATACGCTCGTAGATAACCGGAATTTTCTCAGCCAACAAGAAGTCGAGCACCAGGATAGCTTCTGCGCCTCCAATCAACACAATATCCCGCACACCATAACTACGTGCGAATCGAACCGCGCTTATTATTTCTTTTGCTTCGTCAGCATGGATAAAAAGCTTGGCGTTTCCGCTAAACACAGGCTGCAGGGCCTGAAGGTTTAGATTGAGCGGCTCACCTGTGTAAGTTGCTGCATCCTGAAACAGCGAGTGCAAAAGCTGCGTCTGACCCTGGTAATTTTCGTTAGCAACTCGCTCAAACTGACCAGATTCAGGATTTCGGCGCCGACGCTTCATACCAGGCCAGTGAAGGTGAAGCCCTACATCTTCGGAAAGCAAAGCATCCTCCCAGTTCCAGCCATCTAGTTTGAAAACTGAGGATGAGCCTGACAGCAAGCCACCCTGGGGCGCAACCTGCGCGGTTAGGATCCCGTTAAAGCGATTAGTAGGAATGATTTCAGAATCTGTGTTGTAGGCGATCGCTGAACGCACGCTTGCATTGATATCACCCTCCTCCACTACGTCCTGTGTCGCTCTCACGCTGTTAACCTCGACCAATCCCAGCGACGTATTAGGCAGAATCAATCCCGGATAGACATGCCGACCCTGCAGATCGAAAACCTCATGATTCTGGAGATCAATGGCGTCGTCGGCACTGCCAACCTCAGTAATGATGCCTTCATCAAAAGTGATCACACCATCTCCGATGATGTTGCCATTTCCGTCATGAATCACTGCGCCAATTAGCGCAATTGGTCCGCCCTGATCCGGCGCAGGCGTGGGAACAATACCAAATGAAGTACCGAAGCAAAGTACGGCCAAAAGACAGCAGCAATCCAGCCAGTTACGATACATCCTTTTTGCCTGATCAATACCTTTCATCGGTTGGCTTCTCTTTTGGTTATCTTAGCAATAATCCTTGCACGCTCGGCGGCGATACGCGTTCTGAGCAGGGCATCCTCTTTTTTATCGTAATATGGAGTCCCCTCTATCCAGGTAGTCTCTGCAGCTGCATAAATTGATAGCGGGTGATCAGACCATAGGACAAGGTCTGCGTCCTTTCCCTCTCGGATACTGCCCATACGATCTTCGAGATGCAGAAGTATAGCCGGATTTAAGGTAACCATCTTAAACGCATCAATCTCGCTCACTTCTCCGTATTTCACGGCTTTCGCAGCCTCCTGGTTTAGACGCCGTGACATTTCTGCGTCGTCGGAATTCAATGCTACGATAACTCCAGCTTGCTGCATTAAAGCGGCGTTGTAGGGTATCGCATAGCGCACTTCCCATTTGTAGCCCCACCAGTCGGCAAATGTGGAACCGCCGGCGCCATGGGCCGCCATTTTGTCCGCAACCTTGTACCCTTCTAGGATGTGAGTGAAAGTATTGATATTGAAGCCAAAGCTATCGGCAACATTCATTAACATGTTGATTTCCGACTGAACGTAAGAATGACTGGTGACAAACCGTTCGCTATTCAGAACCTCCAGCATGGCCTCGTCGACCAGATCTCGCCTTGGCGGTAAGGTATTGCGCTGCTGCGCGCGCGACAGATTTCGATAATCCTCCCACGTCTTTCCGTACTCCTGAGCCTGACTGAACGCGTTTACGAAAACTTGCTCCACGCCCATTCTGGTTTGCGGATATCGGAATGAGAACGGATTGCGAGATCGTTTTACGTTTTCGCCCAATGCGAATTTGATGAACTCCGCGGCATCTTCAATCAGCAGGCCGTCTGCAGGCTCACCCCACCGCATCTTGACGATTGCAGACTGCCCGCCGATGGGATTCGCCGAGCCATGCAGTAATTGTGCTGCTACTACGCCGCCGGCCAGATTCCGGTAAATGTTGATGTTCTCCGAGTCTACTACATCCTTCATGCGAACCATGCTGGAGTTAGTCTGACCCTCATTGATGTTGAACAGGGCAATATGGGAGTGCTCATCAATAATGCCGGGGGTGAGATGTTTACCGACACCGTCAATCATCTCGACTCCCGTGGCAGAAATGTTGTCGCCCACCTCAGCTATGCGGCCATCTCTGACGAGCACATCAGTGTTAACAATTCCCTCGGCCTCGTTGGTCCAGACAGTCGCACCCCGAACCAAGAAGTCCTGCTGCCTAGGTAGCGTTTCCCTGCCATAAGCGGTGAACGGATACAACACACCTGCTGGCAGATCCGCTGCAACCTGTGCATTACGCGGCGAACTGGCTGAATCCGGCACGCCGCGCTGGCCAAGAGACCAGCTCACCAGCTCCCCGGCCGGGGTGTAGGCATTACCCTGCCAACCCTGCTCAGTCGACCAGCCTGTCAGGCGCAGCTGATTCCCTTCCTCATCGTATACAAAACTCAGGGTGATCAGATCCGGGCCCAGCTCCAGATTGACCAGTCGGGTCTGGTCACCCGGCAATAGCAGCTCTGCACTGGGCTCGGCACCCTCAACAGTCAGAGAGAGCTCATAGGTCTCAGAGCCTACGTTCAGCTGGTAACGACCGGCCCGGCTGTCGAAATCTTCGTTGAGCAGGTAGCGCTCGCCCGCTATCCAGTTTTCCAGAAGTACCGTCCCTTCACCCAGTAGCGGCCCGTTCGTAATCAGAAAATTCGCCAGTGCGTTTTCCCGCAGAGACCCGATCTGATCGGATGCGCCGAGCATCGCCGCCGGTACGCTGGTCAGCGCATTGATGGCGTCAGCCTCGGACAGACCGCTGGCCACGGCCTCTCTCAAATCGGACCAGAAGCCAGGATCGGCACCACTGGTCAACGCAAACTCTATATCGGCTTCGACGAGCAGGCGCGCGTTAAACGGTGCAAGTTCCCAATGCTTGAGCGCGTCCAGAGAGACATCTTCCGCAGCAATTGGATCAGTCACCTCAGGCGCTTCCGGGAAATTAAGGGGCACGATCAGAGAGGCATCGGTTGCGGCAATCAGATCGGCGCGCTTGTAGCTGTCTCCGGCCGTTTTCAGGATGTACTGGGTATCGAATTCATCCCCAACTTTGTCTGCAGTCAGCGCCTGCTGCCAGTTTTCTACTTCCATAATCTGGGGCAGTGATTGCGTCGCCTGCCATGCTTCAAGCGTGTCATCAGTAAACGGTCGCGGCTGCTGCTGCGTGAACCAGGCAGCATCCAGGAAGGTCTGCCTGATCAGGGCAAATGAGCCCATCAGGGAGGTTGGCATTGATTGAGTCGAACTGCCCTTATCTAGTGAATAATGCGCTGCCACATCAGGCAGGATAATGGCCTCGTTGGCATTCTGGTCACCTAGCGTGATCAGCGCAGACGTGCCGCGGGCAATACCGTCCGCGCGATGGCTGAGCACCGTGGAAAACCCCAGTTCACGTAAATTGCGAACAGCGTTCTCATTGGTGCGGTAGGAGGTGCTGGCGCGGAAGTTGGCGCGAATCGCATCGTTGGCATTGAGCGCACCGTTGGAGGGAAACAGATTTTCAGCAGCACCATTGTTGTCGATTGACTCCAGTTCAGGCATCCCCAAATCGGTGTAAATGTCAATCAGACCGGGATACAGGTACTTTCCGTCCAGATCAATTGCAAAAAAGCCGTCAGGAACCCGGTCATTGTCCTGCACTGAGACAATGCGCCCGTTCCTGATTAACAGGCTGCCGTTGCGGTAACTGCCGTCTGACTGATAGAGCTGAGCGTTCGTCAGCGCGTAAGCACCGGCGCGATTGTCGGCAATGCCGTTTGGCGTCGAGGTTTCCTGAGCCATGGACTGAACTGTGAGACTGCTCAGCAGTGTAACTGTGGCTGCAACAGAACCAATCTGAAACGCCAAAATGCGGATAATTCCCGTCATGGGTCAACCTCCTGCTCTTAGCCTGCGTATATCTCTTGTAGCCGCGTAATTAGATAAGGCGGCAGTGTATCGTTATCAAAGACCATTGATAAAGCGAGCCCGTTTATAAAGTGAACGCTTTGACAAGGTCAATTAATCAGTATCTTTGAACAGTCAGCAATGCGGGAGTTCGGGGAGCACCTGGGCCAACTATCCCGGGGATTTTGGGTATACTTCCGCCTCGCTCGACAAATTATGATTGGAGAAAGACATGTCTTCGCCTGTAAAAGTATTAGCAGCCACCTTCTGTGTATTACTGGTTTCCTGCGGCTCTGAAGACGCACCCACCCAGGAGACCAGTCCTCAAGTCGCCGCTTTTTTTTCGCGACAAAGCGCCGACTCTGACGGCGAGCCCGAGAATGCCGGACCCGAACTTGGCAGCTTTGGCGTAGACCTGAGCCATCAGGATCCGGACATTCGCCCCGGGGATGACTTTTTCCGCTACGCCAATGGCAAATGGCTGGA
>PBTW01000135.1 GCA_002729315.1 Gammaproteobacteria bacterium | reverse complement strand
TTCACCTATTGATAGGCATGCGTCACTCACCTCCAGCTCGCTCGCATTCCACAGCGCAATCGCAAAGCGGTGGCCGTCGACCAGCGACGATGCGCCACGAATAGCCGCGCGCGCTTCTGCGGCGGATTGCGTACCGGTCAAGGCAACCTTGCTCATGTGATGTATCGACAGAACGACGCAGTTTAAACGTGACGCCAAGCCGGTACAGAATTGCGCCCACATTTGTCCAGCCTCATTGGAGCTACTAATAGGCGCCGTGGTAAACGCTTGCACCGGATCAAAAATGATAAGCTGTAAATCTTCAATTTCATCCAGCTCACGCTCCAGCTCTTTTGCCGCTGGCGTGAGCTGACACTCGCCAGCCCCTGTGCCGGTCATAAACGTGACCGGTGCGCCGGCGTCTGGCACCGTGTGCAAATACAAGTCATGTGTCCACGACCGCCTGTCGCCGTCGGGGTCAATGGCGTGGATGCGCCGGTGCATTTCGACGCGGTCATCCTCGGCGCAGATAAGGACGGCATTGCCGCCCAGCTTTATGTCATGCCCCATCCACTGACCTTTACCCTCCACCACCATCAGCGCCAGCCGCAGAGCCTCCATCGATTTGCCAATGCCACCCACGCCCGCCAACACGCCGGCCTTTGATGCCTCAATGTAATTTTCCGCCAGCCATATGCGCTCCGGCGGCTCGCCCTGTAGGTAGCGTGCCTTTGATCCAGACAACCCAAATGTTTTTTTCAGCACATGGCGCCGCACAAAGTCTCCGCCATGCATCTGATGCATGTCGTTCCAATCGCCATGTTCTGGCGGCAACCGCACCTCGCAGTGATCTAATGAGCTGGCAACCTTGCTTGCGGCGGCATGCCCGACGCCGTTCTCATCGTGATCGAGGCACAGCAAAAACTTGGCGCTAGTCACGGTGCGTAAAGCTCGACAAGTGCCCGTCGAGAAGTGTGCGCTGAACACGACCGCCACCGGCACGCCTGTCGCCTCAAAAATTGACATGCCTGTGGCGTAGCCCTCGACAACGGCAATTTCAGTTTCGTGTTTGATCGTAGAGTGATCGCACCCCACCAACATAAAACCGTTTTTTACTTGCCCGCCTTTCAGAAATCTTTTTTTACCGTCCGGCTTGACGATCTGCACGGAGATCAGGTCGCCACCTATGCTGTAAACTGGCACTACCAAATCGTCGCCTTGTCGCCGGACGCCATGACCGCCCACCTTTTTCTTGACCAAATATGGCGTAAGATTTGTGGCGGCGTCGCTCGCCTTATTCCAAACGCGCCCAGCCTCGGCCATTGCCTCACTTAACTTTTGGCGCCGGTCAGCATCGCGCGCGCGTTGCGCTTCGATCAATTCTGCTTGTGAGTGACTATTGGTTTCCACATGGCCTAACGCTGACCACGCTTCTGATAATCCAGTGCCCCAATTTCCATAAAAAACTGTCTTGTTGCCCGACGCCGATGTCTGCACAACGTACCAGCCATGATCCTTCTTCGGCTTGTCGCGCGTCGGCACGCGGTGGATTTCACCGTCGTCGATCAAACCATTTTTAATAATCAGTCCGGCATTACTTAACGAATTTATTGCATCGGATAATGGCGCCGGTTTAATTCTAGCCGGATGATACGCCGGCGCCGCGTGCCCCCCATAATATTTTTGAACATTCACCATCAAATCTCACCATCCGATTTGATCCCCCAAATATGCACGCACGATTGTCTTGCAAAACTCGCGCTGTTTTTCAAGCGTCAGAGAACCGAGGTCGGTAACCTCATTTTGTTTTAACCATGTGCCCGCCTTTGCATGTGCGACGACTATGCTGTCGTCATTTACAATGGCGAGCCTTTCGCGTTTTGCGCGATCACCCCCTTGCAGGTCATCGAGGCATGCCATTGAGCATGCCCCGACACCCTTGAAAGCAAAGCCCGTAGCGGGCTTTCCGCATTTTCCGCAAATACTTGGACGCGTGTCTTTCACGTCGCCCAAGGTATCTCGTCGTCGACGATCTCGGCTTCGTTGGCGGGAGCTTCGACCTTGGCACTCGGCTCTGGCTCTGTCAAATGTGCCGCAAAAAAGCTGTTAAGAAAATGCCCGCCATTTTCTTTAGGCTTGCCTAATTCGATGGTGACCTTGACCTGATGCCCGTTCAGCGCATCGGTGTCGGTGACCTTGTCCATCTGACACGCGGCGACCAGACTACCCAAAGTCTTGTGCCCGATCTGTTGGCGCGAAAGGTTCGGCGATTGCATGACTACATCCACCCAATGCTTGCGCCCGTTATACTCGTCACCAAACTCACTACTGACGACCTCGAATTGAAACGTGATCATTTGCGTTTCGTCTTTTTCTTTCGCCGTGCTTTCAACGACCTGCATTACATATTCGCCCGCTTTGAACGGCGAGCGATCTGAAGCTGGGTTGTTGCTGATGGCAGGTGCGCCATCTTCAAAGTAATTTGATATATCTGGCATTATACCACCTCTTGTACTGGAGCTTCTTTAGGCGCCGGCTTTTCTTTTTTGCCGGCAATGGCGTCTTTTAAAGCGTCGTAAGACATCTCGATTTCTTTATCGATACCGTAACGGTTTTTGGTGTCGCGCTCCGGTGCCTTGTTGCAGTAAATAAACCGCTTACCATCGCTCTTAGTTTTCTGAAACTGACGACCTGACGCGCTCTCGCTTTTCACGATGGTCGTTTTCGTATCGCAATACCCAAGCAAATCGCAATGCTCTTTAATTAGTGCGGTTGAATGCTTGTGTAGTTTGATCTGCCATTGATGATATGGCTCTGTGTTTGGCGGGCGTACCTCCACTTGCCGCGCGTGAGCGAGCTGGCAAATCAACATGCCCTTTGAGTTTCGCAGAGTGTTTAAACGGTCTATATATTGACGCCACCATGTCAGCGCCTCCATGTACCCTTTGCCATACCCGAATTGTTCGATGCTGTCGACGTTTCCCTTCTGGCAGGTATAAGTGTAAATGAGGCTTTCGAGCCAATCGACGCTATCGATCACCACGCTTTTAAATTGGTGATCTTCGTTGATCAGCACATCCAGCGCCGAGATGACTTCTTCATAGGTTTCGGCCAGCGGGAAATGGTCGACAGCTATTTTGCCGAGGCCGTCCTCCGTTTGCACGAAAATGGGGTCAGGCAAGCTCGCCCCCATTGTAGTCTTGCCGATGCCGGCAGACCCGAAAAGGACAATGCGCGGCGCGCGCAACACTGCCTTTGATTTAATGTCCGATAACTTCATAGTTAACCTCCTTAGTTTTAAGTGGACAAATTGATTTAGCTGGGCACCATTTACACCAATGACCCTCGCTAAATTCTGGATCGTCAGCGAAGCTCGCTAGTATTGCTGGGCGCAATACGTCAAAGCCCCACTCGACTAACCCGACGGTATCATACGTTACCGACCGGACGGCGCCGTCTTTATGAAATGTTGTGGGTTGCACAATGGTCGTGGTGATTGTCGCCACGTCCTCGGTGCCAAACATTTCCAAAGCGCCAAGCGCGTAAATTTTAAGCTGTTTGTTATCTTCGATCTCGACGGCCATCCGTCCTGTTTTGAGATCGATGACATCAATAGTATGGGGCGCCACGATTACCGCGTCGCCAGACCCGTAACATTCTTTATGTATTTCTTTTGCGTGGAGCTTCTGCTCAATGAACAAATCGCCGCCTAATTCCGCGTGACGCTTTTTGACATAATCAATATACAATCGGGCGACAGCAATCTCTTTATCGGTGATCGGTATCTCAAAGCCGTCCGCAAATTCGTTTGTGCCAAGGTAAAAATCAATGTCACCGTCATTGCGTAAGCCGTATTCTCCGATGCGGTGTTGTACCGTACCGGCGGCAGATGCGACCGACGACCTGTCCGGCTGACCGACACTTAACATAACCGATCCAGCGCAAGCCATGTTGCGCTCTGCCGCGCTTGGTGCCCAAATACTATGTCCCATTTGCGGCCACCCTTTCGCTGAGTAGTGAACACCACAGCTCCGCGTGCATAGTTTGCACGATGCGGAAATCGTCAAGCTCATATATTTTGTCGTTCAGGGCGGTTGGGTGAGCAATCATTACTTGCCAATCTTGACGGTTCGCTCGGAACCACACAGCGGGTTCTAGCTCTGCGACCTTTGCTTGGCGCACCGCCTGTTCCCACCACTTGATGCGGTCAGCGTCAGTATATCTGGCGTAGGCTTTTACCTCGATTGCGTAAAAGGGCACGCCCAATAAATCATGTCCGCCCTTTGCAACCTGCGAGTGATTGCGCTCGGCGTCAATGCCGCACATCTCGGCTATGTATTGCACCACGGCACGCTCATTGCGTGCGCCCTTTGACCGGCTATTAACCATGACTAGGCTGGCGTTTTGATTTGTAGCGTGTTTAGGTTTTTGGCCTCATAAGCCACCACATCATTTAGGCGATAGACCACCTTGCCGCCCACCTTGCAGTAGGGCACGCCCTTTTTGGCAGAGCGCCAATTACGCAACGTAGCCTCGGCCAAATCCCAGCGAGCTGACAATTGCTTGGGCGTCAGAACAATGCTGTCCGTGGGTAAATTATTGAGTGTTTCCTGATCCGTCATAAATAGCCTCCACTAATAACGAAACAACACGGTTACACATGATTTGCAATTGGGTCAACAGCAAGTTTTGTGTGAACGCAGTGAGAACAAAAAAAACGACAAGTGTGCCGCATTGTGGTAATAAAAAAAGATGGGGCATGACGATCCGACACATTACAAAATGGAAATTGAGCCGGCAGATTTTATTTTGCTGAACAATCTGCCAGCGTGGGCGGCTTCGGTAATTAAGTACGCTTGTAGAGCCGGTCGCAAAAAATATGAAGGTCTGAACATGGACAAGTCCGAGATCGAAGATTGCCGCAAAATAATTAAGTACGCCCAATTCCGCATCAATATGCTGGAGGGCAGACTACCCACCGCCGATAAGGATAAAAAAAATGCCGGTGTTAGAAACTATGGCTGGAATAAACGCCGCTTACGCCATAATAAAAACCACAATTGAGAACGGTCGCGAGCTGTCATCGTGCGCGTCAGCGATTGGTAAGTTTGCCGCTGGCCGAAGTGAGCTAGACAAATTGCACCACGAAAAAAGCAATAGCTTTTGGGTAAAGCTCGCGGGCACCGACGCCAGTGATTTGGAAACTTTTATGCATAAAGAAAAAGTCCGACAGATGGAAAACAACCTGCGCGAATACATGCAATTGTATGGCCGCGCCGGTATGTGGGGCGACTACCAAAAATACTGTGCAGAGGCGCGAAAGGATCGAGCGCGAGCCGTGCGTGAAAAACAGCTCGCACGCAAAAAAATACTCGATGTCATTAGCGGCATATTTATATCAATACTGCTTTTGGGGATAGCCGGCTTTACTATACTGATAGGCTGGCTCATATACACTGAAGGTCGTTGGTAATTTTTTATTTGCATTTACCTTCTTAGTCGTTAAGGTACCATCGGTGACAATCTAGGAGGTTCCGATGGACAAAATGACATTACTCGATGAGGCTGTGCCGCACCTGTATGTGCGACAGCGCAACAAGAGCGCCACTTATGTGTGGCGGTCGCGGCGTGGCAACGGCGCCAAAATAGTGTTAGGGCGCGTAGGGCAGGTCGATGCGCGAGCTGTGAAACGCATAGCGAAAGACATGAATTTGCGTCAGTCTCTGGGCTTGCCGCCAGTAGCGGCGCCTGAAAGTGAGCCAGATATTCCAACATTTGGCGAGGTGTTTGATCGCCTGACAAGCGAGCGTCGCGATCAAGACTATGTAAATATTCACCGTAAGCACTTTCATTCTGCCGGCTTTATAAACAAGCGCGTCGATCAAATCACCATCAATTCAGTAGAGGCATTTATCTCGCGGATAGCCGAGGATCGACCAGTGCAAGCCAACCGGTTGTTAGTGAGCTTACGGTCGGTGTTTAAACAATCTATNAAACGGGGNTGGATCAAAATTGAGAATGACCCAACCGCTGACATAAAAAAGCGCCCCGAAAAAAAGCGCGAGCGTTATTTGACCGCCGACCAATGGCAAGCNCTGTACCATGAGCTGATCGTGGAGCGTCAGCGGTGCCCCGAAGTAAGCATATTGATCATGTTGTGCGCTCTGACCGGAGCGCGCGTCGGTGAGTTAAAGTCGACACGCTGGTCAGATGTCGAGTTTACCGACGCCGGCGGTGTCATAACACTGTGGCGGCACAAAACCGACCGCACCGGAAAGCCACGCCGTATCTATTTGAGCCGTGAGGCCGCGCTGTTGATTAAGCAGGTGCCCCAAAGCGACGATCAGGACACCGTATTTGCAGACGGCCTTTACTACAAGGCGGTCTGGGCGCGTGTAAAAAAGCGCGCGGGCTTGGTCGACTTTCACCTACATGATCTGCGGCATAATTTTGCGACGCGGTTACTGGCGCACGGCAAAGGGCTGGATCAGGTTGGAATGATACTTGGACACACGGACAGCCAGACAACGCGGCGCTACGCTCACCTGCTTGATGACACAGCTTTTGAGGCTGTCGAGGACATTAGCTATGAGCTAATGCAGGTGCCGTCTAACGGCTAAAATTTCTACGGCGGCGACCGGCGCGATACTTGTCAAACACTGACGCCGGCGCTTCTGTGCCAACCATAGAGCCAACACCACCGCCACCGATTAGAGATCGTCGGTTTAACATATCAAGCGTTCTGTTTAAACGCATCATGTCCTCTATCGACCTTGCTTGTGTTACGGGGTTGGTATCGCCTAACACCTGCCCTACGCCTGTCGACGTTTTAGTGCCCTGCCCACCCATTGCTGTGCGGGCAAGTCGCCCCATGCTTTCCAAGGTTGGGTTGCCAGTGACAAATCGGGCAATGTCAATCGCGGTAGTCGGGTTCATACTATTGGCATCCATAAGTTTATCTGCCGTGTTGGATTGTTGCATAAGCGTGCGTCTTGTCGCTGTCATTTCACGCTCGNGGCGCACACGATCAATAAACTTGGCCAATAACTCTGGCTTATCCTTAAACAAAACCTCCAACACGGCGTCGGCGTTTTCACTGCCGACGACCGTGTCAACCTTGTCACGCGATCGTGGCGCACGCCCGATGCGCTCAATCATTTCCTCCAAATAGCTGACACGCAGAGCGTCAAGCGCGGCGGGCTTCATGTCTTTTATTGCTTCTTCCATTTGGTTAGCAGATTTGCCATATAGCTTTTTGCCTAACATTTCGGCGTCGCTGATTTCAAACTGGTCTGCCGTAATTTCTAGCACTTTTTTATATTCGTCGCCGTCGACGGCTTCCTTTAGGCNACTAATAAATACACCAAGTGTTTTGCGGCGCTCTGCAAGCTCCGGCGGTGCCTTTTCAAACTTACGCCCTGCCGTCCACAAGCTGTCGCCTACCTGCCGTTTGACCATATCGATAAACTCAAGCGGCAAACCCACATTGCTTTCCAATATGTCGTCAATATTTTTGGGCACCTGCGCCTCAAAATCACCCAGCTTGTCGAAAAGTCCACGACCAGCCATCATGTCGATCATACGAATGCGAGCAAGGTTGTAGCTGTTGCGGAGGTCTTGGTTTCCGACCATCGCTCTAAACACTTCCTTATTGTTAAAATTTAGGTTGCGCCCATAAGCGGCGTCATACAAGCCTTTGATGTCTGGTTGTTTTAACTGTTGGGCATGCATGCTTTCAACCAGCGCGCCAGAAGGCGGCGGGCGCATTGGGTCAGCTACTGCATCAAGCTCGCGCTGGATGCGCTGGCTTTGAGAAAGCACCCTCTGGTTTGGGTTTAGTGGGTCAGTAGTGGTAAGCCCGCCTTGCCCAGCCTGTCTGTTGACAATCGTGCTTCCAATTTCCTCGCTAACCGCTGGGTTTTGCGTTTGTGCGCCCCGTAACACGCGCCGCGTGGCTTGCCCACCATAATCGACAAGCATTTCAGTCGGCTCACCCATGCCAAGCTCTGCGTCGCGCGCTGTGTTGGCCGCAATGCGATTTGGTATATTGGCAATATCGACATTGTCATCTTCCAGAGCTTGTCGCGCTCGCATTAAACCACGGTCGCGCACAGACATGCCACGGTTTGCAATTGCCTGTCCTATGCGTGTGCCAGCCGCACCACCCGCCGCACCAAATGGCGCGCCAAACAAAGCGCCCGTTGTTCTTTCGCTCATCGTTTCGCCAGCGCCCAAGCCAGTAAGGGCGCCCTGTCCAGCGCCAACCATTGCCCCTGTTTTAAGTGGGTTAGCTAATGCGTAGGCACCTTTACCCGCCGCACCTAGCACGCCAGCCGGCATTGCTACGCCACCAATTATATTTGCCGCAATTGTCGCCATGGGGTTGCCGTCAAAATACGCTCGGCGATCAGCGCGAACCATTTCTAAGATTTCGTC
>PBTW01000007.1 GCA_002729315.1 Gammaproteobacteria bacterium | reverse complement strand
ACAGCCTGTCAATTAAACCAAGCGGTGAAAAGCGGTGTCAACAAAAACACCCGGTATTAATACGGATTAATGCGTATTAATGCGTATTAATGAGCTTTTCTTCGCCACCTTGGTCTGTCTCTTCGCCTGACGACTCAGTCTCAGGGATTGATTCAGCGCCAACAGCTGTGGGACTCGGCTGGTACTGTAGCGCATGCTCGAGAACCTCATCGATCCAGCGAACAGGCACAATCTGCAGATCAGATTTGATATTGTCCGGGATATCCGCAAGGTCCCGCTCATTATCTGCCGGAATCAAAACGGTCTTGATGTTACCACGATGTGCGGCGAGCAATTTCTCTTTGAGACCCCCTATTTTCAGAACCTGCCCCCTAAGGGTAATTTCGCCTGTCATCGCGACATCAGACTTAACTGGAATGTCGGTCAGCACTGACACAAGAGCGGTACACATGCCAATTCCCGCACTGGGCCCATCCTTTGGAGTCGCCCCTTCCGGAACATGTATGTGGAGATCAAATTTTTCATGAAAATTGGCATCCAAGCCCAAGGATTTGGCNCGGCTTCTTACTACCGTAAATGCCGCCTGAATGGACTCTTGCATGACGTCCCCGAGCGAACCGGTTTTGATAGTCTTACCNTTACCTTCCACAGCACTGGACTCAATGGTNAGTAGCTCCCCCCCGACTGAGGTCCACGCCAAGCCGTTGACCTGACCGACGACGTTCTGCTCTTCCGCCTTGCCATAATCGTACTTACGCACCCCAGAGTAGACTTCAAGCGCTTCAAGGCTGATCTTGCCGNCACCAACTTGACTGCTCGCGACGTTCTCCTTGACGATCTTTCGGCATATTTTTGCGATTTCACGCTCCAAGCCTCTCACACCCGCTTCTCGGGAGTAATAGCGAATGAGCCCGCGAATTGCCTCCTCAGAAAATTCGAGTTCACCTTCGCGCAATCCGTTGTTTTTCTTTTGCTTCGGGATAAGGTACCGCTCAGCGATATTGACTTTCTCATCCTCGGTGTAACCCGGAATACGAATTACCTCCATGCGATCGAGAAGAGGCTCCGGGATGTTCATGCTGTTTGACGTGCACACGAACATGACCTCAGAAAGGTCGTAATCGACCTCAAGGTAATGATCGTTAAAGTTGTGATTTTGCTCGGGGTCCAGCACCTCAAGCAGCGCTGAAGCAGGGTCTCCCCGGTTATCCATTCCCATCTTGTCNATTTCGTCTAAAAGGAACAGTGGGTTTTTCACGCCCACTTTCGATAATTTCTGTAGCAACTTGCCCGGCAAGGAACCGATATATGTTCTTCTATGCCCTCTGATCTCNGCCTCATCTCTCACNCCGCCCAGGGCCATCCTGATAAATTTCCGGTTAGTAGACCTAGCAATCGACTCACCCAGAGACGTTTTCCCGACACCCGGCGGCCCCACGAGGCACANTATCGGACCCTTGAGCTTCTTCACCCGTTTCTGAACCGCGAGGTACTCTAGGATTCTCTCTTTCACATCCTGCAGCCCGTAGTGGTCATCCTCCAGAATTTCTTCTGCCTTTGGCAGATCCAGGCGTACCTTACTCCGCTTTTTCCAGGGCATGCTGAGAATCCAGTCCAGATAAGTCCGGACCACGGAAGCCTCTGATGACATCGGTGACATCATCCTCAATTTATTCAGCTCTGCTGTAGCTTTATCTTTAGCCTCTTTCGGCATTCCGGCNTCTTCGATCTTTTGTCTGAGCTCTTCTGCTTCGTTAGGGACATCCTCCAGCTCTCCCATTTCCTTCTGAATCGCCTTCATCTGCTCATTCAGATANTATTCGCGCTGACTTTTCTCCATTTGCTTTTTGACCCGGCCGCGTATGCGCTTCTCGACCTGAAACAGGTCGATCTCTGACTCTATCAGCGCCATAAGATGCTCAATTCGGGCCGGTAAAGCCGGCAATTCAAGCAAATTCTGTTTTTCTTCGAGCTGCAAGGACATATGCGAGGCAATCGTGTCTACCAGTCTGCCCGGTTCATCGATGCTGGAAATGGAAGTCATAACCTCAGGTGGGATTTTTTTGCTCAGCTGGACATACTGATCAAACTGAGACAGTAGCGAGCGGATAAGCACGCCANACTCCTTGTCTGGAACCTCAGCCGTCTGAAGGTTCTTAGTTTCAGCCTTGAAGTGCTCATTATCGTGCATCACTGTTTTGATCATCGCACGCGCAATGCCCTCTACCAGCACCTTTACAGTGCCGTCAGGCAGACGTATTAGCTGCAAAATGGTTGCGATCGTGCCAATGCTGAAAAGGTCGNCTGCACCGGGTTCATCATCAGANGCGTTTTTTTGTGCAACGAGGAGTACTTGCTTGTCGCTAGCCATTGCGACCTCAAGCGCTTTGATAGATTTGGGCCGACCGACGAAGAGCGGCTGAACGATTTGAGGATAGACCACCACGTCTCGGAGGGGGAGCAAAGGGTACTGTGTGTTGCTCGCGGAATCAGAGGGTAAGCTCATANTGCACTCATCATTTGGGCATGGACCGGACTTCTNTCANATAGATAGAGGCAATGAGCCAAAAATCAAGTCGATGTCAGAGATTATTCGTCGGCCGCTGATTTGCCGGCCGGTTCGGCGTTCTCGTACATTAATAGCGGCTCAGACTCACCCCGTATGACCGCCTCATCAATGATGACCTTGCTGACAGCTTCGAGCGAGGGAATCTTGTACATTGAGTCCAGCAAGACGGCTTCCATGATCGAGCGCAGACCTCTCGCTCCCGTTTTTCTTTCTTTGGCTTTCCGTGCCACAGCACGCAATGCGTCGTCCCGGAACTGTATCTCAACACCCTCCATCTCAAACAGCTTGCCATACTGCTTTGTAAGGCTGTTTTTAGGCTCTTTGATGATACGTACCAAAGCATCAAGATCAAGCTCATCAAGGGTCGCGATCATAGGCAGACGACCGACAAATTCCGGAATCAATCCGTACTTGACCAGATCTTCGGGTTCAACGCCACTGAGGGTTTCGCCAAGGTTGTCTTCATTTTCCTTACTGCGCACTTCTGCACTAAATCCGATACCACTTTTTTGGGACCGATCGCGGATCACCTTATCCAAACCGGCGAAGGCTCCCCCACAAACAAACAATATGTTGGCGGTATCAACCTGCAAAAATTCCTGTTGGGGATGCTTTCGCCCTCCCTGCGGCGGCACAGAGGCCACCGTGCCTTCAATGAGTTTCAGCAGTGCTTGTTGGACCCCTTCGCCCGAGACGTCTCTCGTGATCGAGGGATTGTCCGACTTGCGCGAAATCTTGTCGATTTCGTCAATATAGACGATTCCTATCTGCGCTTTCTCAACGTCATAGTCACATTTCTGCAGGAGTTTCTGAATGATGTTCTCAACATCTTCACCTACATAGCCCGCTTCGGTCAGAGTGGTGGCATCCGCAATCGTGAACGGTACATCCAATAATCTCGCCAGGGTTTCCGCAAGCAGGGTTTTTCCGGTCCCGGTCGGGCCAACCATCAAAATGTTGCTTTTGCCGAGTTCAACATCATTATTGGATTTATCGTAATTCAGCCGCTTGTAGTGATTGTAGACTGCCACCGCAAGCACCTTTTTAGCACTGTCCTGACCAATAACGTATTCATCCAACGTGCTTTTGATCTCCTGCGGGATTGGCAACTTGCGCGTGGCTGAATCTGCGTCTTTCTCCTGAATTTCCTCCCGAATAATGTCATTGCAGAGATCTACGCATTCGTCGCACACGAACACGGAGGGACCTGCGATGAGTTTTCGGACTTCGTGCTGACTTTTTCCGCAGAAGGAGCAGTACAACAGCTTACCGTTGTCTTCACCTTTGCTGTATTTGTCGTCTGACATAAATGTTAACTACCCAAAACACGTCCCGGTCACGGGGATTGTTACTACTGGACTGCCGCACACAGATGTATCTGCGGGGCGAAAAGTCTGTGGTTTGCCTTTCTGGGCCCTAAACTAAGGCATTGGTGCGCGATTGCAAGCGAAAACTAACTGTCATCCCTTGCTTTCCGACTTATCTACTTTATCTACACGTCGCTCGATTACTTTATCAATAAGGCCATAATCTACAGCTTCGCCCGCACTCATGAAATTATCTCGCTCTGTGTCCCGGGCAACCTGTTCTTCATCTTGACCGGTGTGTTCTGCCAAAAGAACATTAAGTTTCTTTCGTATCTTTATGATTTCATTAGCTTGTATTTCAATATCAGACGCCTGACCCTGGGCACCACCACTGGGTTGGTGTATCATCATTCGCGCATGCGGCAGCGCAAGGCGTTTCCCTGTCGCACCGCCAGCAAGCAGCATGGCACCCATGCTGGCCGCTTGGCCAACGCACATCGTGCTTACATCTGGCTGGATGAATTGCATGGTGTCGTAAATGGAGAGACCCGCTGTTACTGAGCCCCCGGGTGAGTTGATATACAGGTGAATGTCTTTGTCTGGGTTTTCGGACTCCAGGAATAGCATTTGAGCAACAATCAGGTTGGCCATATGATCCTCAACCGGCCCAGTCATGAAGATAACCCGATCATTGAGCAGACGCGAATAAATATCATAGGATCGTTCGCCACGAGCAGTTTGCTCCACCACTACGGGTACCAATGCGGCTACAGGATCAATTGGGCGACTCGGCATGGCATCTATTCCTTCTTACATTGCGATTTATGGGAGAGACACCGCACCGGATTCTTATCATGTGTCATCCCGGCGGGACATCCTGATGTGTCGGTGAAGTGACGAGGTCAGCAGCTAAGCCGCTTCGTCATCGTCGCGCCCTTGCGATTCGGGCTTGATAACGTCCTGGTACGACACCTCTTTGTCAGAAACCTCTGCCTGCTCAATAATAAAGTCAAAGACCTCATCTTCTATGACTGACGACTCGATTCCCTGTAGCTGCTCTTCGTTACTGTAATACCACTTGACAACTTCCTCCGGTGATTCATAAGTGGCGGCGATTTCCTCCACGGCAGCCCTGACTTTGCCCGCGTCAGCCTGAATGCTTTGTTGCGAGATCACCTCACCCAGAATGAGACCAAGGGTGACNCGGCGTTTGGCCTGCTCTTTAAAAAGGTCGTCTGGCATGTTTTGAGGGTCAAAACCCTGACCCCCNCCCATCTGCTGCACAGTTTGATGTTTCAGNTGATAAATTTCGTNANTCAGCAATGCCGCTGGAATCGCTACTTCTAACCCCGAAATCAAAGCATCCGTCAGCGTCGTTTTAAGTTTGTTACGCGAAGCCGTTTTCATTTCGCGCCGCATATTGTTGCGAACTTCCTCGCGAAATGCCTCCATACCACCATTTTCAATGCCGAAGCTCTTAAAAAAGTCTTCGTTAACCTCAGGCAAGCTCTGCTCGCTCACTGTGTTGAGCTTTAGTTCAAACTCAACTTCCGCCCCCGCCAACTCCTCACTGTGGTATTCATCAGGAAACTTCAACTGCAAAGTAAAATCATCACCCGCGGCCTTACCGATTACGCCGTTCTCGAAGCCAGGGATCATCCGCTCGGAGCCCAGAACCAAGTTCTGACCAGCCGCCTTACCACCCTGAAACTCCTCACCCTCTTTTTTGCCCACGTAATCGATGTTCACCATATCCCCGTCGGCAGCCGCCCGCTCTGCAGGCACCCATGTCTGACGCTGTTTGCGAAGAGTTTCGATCATTTCGTCGATGTCATTGTCTGAAACCTCGGCAACCAGGCGCTCTGCTTTAATGGCGGCAAAATCGGGCAATTCAATCTCTGGATACACCTCAAAAACGGCGACAAACTCGACGTCCTTCCCTTCATCTATACTTGTCGGTTCGATTCGAGGTTGCCCTGCCGGCTTCAGACTCTCCTGTGCGATAGCCTCAGAATAGGTCTGGTTCATTAACTCGCCAACCACTTCCTGACGGACACCTTTGCCAAATTTGTTTTTTACCACCTTAAGCGGGACCTTGCCCTGCCGGAATCCATTAAGGCGAATTGTCTGCGCAGCTTCCTGAAGCCGAGCATTGACAGCCGTATCGACACGATCCCCTGGTATCGCTATCGTTAACTTCCGTTCTAGACCCTCAGTCGTCTCTACTGAAACCTGCATGTTTAACCCTCGTTTGATTCATGGTCGCTGCGGCGCGACGTCCGCGACCGGTTGCATTGGTCCCGTGTTGCAAAAATTGTTCAAAACTATTCAGCCAGGGCGCATAAGCCACCCTATTATTTATATATTTCAATAGGTTACAATGATACACCGGGCGAGCAAAGAGCGCGATTTTCCCACATCGATATGGGGACTGCAACGCCTGTCGGGCTTGCTGTTTCAACGGACTGCCAGCCGGAATTGAAAAGTCTGACTGCGCTTGCAATATCACGATGACTGGAGGGAAGCTGATGCGAAGTAGCGCACACTTACCCTTTAATGGTTCGATTATCAAAGTGTGACGTTGCAAAGCGACGGAAACCATCCGTTTCTCCATGGGAACACAAACATCGTTCTACCGAACAGGCGGGGTCATTCTGGCTGGTGGTCGTTCAAGACGAATGGGGGCGAGTAAACCCGAACAAGTTCTCGCCGGTAGGAGCCTGCTGTAGCACGTTGTGAGACGCGCCGAGCATCAGGTCGATGAACTAATTCTGTCGAGTAATTCGTCTTCGACTTTTTATCAGCAATTTGGATTACCAATCGTTCCAGACCGAGACGACTCACAGGCCGGCCCACTGCTGGGTATTGCCAGCGCGATAGACTGGATCGTCAACCAGGAAGCAGGGAAGACAGCCTTGCCATTGATTGTCTGCTTGCCAGTCTATGTCCCCATGTTTCCGAACACGATCGTTGTGCAACTAAAACGTGCGCTCTTTGCTCAAGACAAGCAGGTCGCTGTCACCCTCAAAGCTAATCAGATACAGCCACTATTATCATCGTGGAACTGCTCTTCAGCTGAAATAATCAATCAGGCGCTCCGTGCGGGCATTAATGGCGCAAAGCCCATGTTATCGGATCTTGACGCAGTAGCAGTTGAAATCAAGTGCAGTTCAGAGTTTGATTTCACAAATCTTAACACCCAACAGGATATGTTGGCGCTGGCCGGCAAACTTTGAGAAGCTGAAAGCTGGGGCGTCCAATTTGAGTCGCAGGTTGGTATCATTGCCCGCGACGGCCCATAGAAATCTACAAACCGCTGAGAATCGGAATCAACAAATCAAAGCGCAGCCATAAACCAAGGGCTACCACGCTCATAATCCCATTCGCGACATACAAACCATGGAGCGCTGGCTTTTGCGGATAACGGACCTGAACTTACCTACAAGCCAGAATGATATGAAGAAGCTGATCTCGATACAGATGGACGAAAGCGGAACTCAAGATCATAAGACCGAGATCTACATTCAGGATAATCTGTGGTATTACCAGACCGACAAAGGTCAAGAAGTCGGCCCATTCAGATATAAATCTGAAGCTCAGACCAACCTGACCAAATTCCTATCTGAGCTTAAACAGCGCCTTGACGCCGATCCAGAATAGGAAGCTCTCTCGCATCGGGCAATCAACCACTTAATAAAAGCGTTTCTACTGAGATGAGGGTTACGTAATGGCAGGATATGGTCGCTGACCTGATGTTATGAATTCTGTCGCGCAAACTGCAGGTCAATCACGATGGGCAACTTGCCATACTTTGATCAGACAGAGAATTAGCAGAATATAAGATAGAAACTGATCGTTCCGACTGAAATCGTTTCACTCGCATCGCACAACGCTACAAATCCGCACCAATCCTGCTCTATCATTGTGTGCAGCGAGATATTGCCATCCCTCGATGGTCGGAGATATCTCCAGGAGCAGTCTTTCTCTGCTCGAAATCACTCTAAACTGACGCCGACCGACTGCAGACAAACTTTTTAACCTACTGACAAACCGTCAAAACTTTGAGAGAGCGATACCAATGGATCGTCAAAAGCGAGATGGTGAGCCAAACCCGGCTCCGGTGCGTCGCCTAAATTACTCTTTCCCGGCCTTACCGTCGAAATCGAGCGAGGCAGAGTTAATGCAGTAGCGCAGTCCAGTCTCGGGAGGCCCATCGGGGAAGACATGCCCCAGATGTGACTCGCAATTGCTGCAGATAACTTCTGTCCGAATCATGCCGTGAGAATGATCTGCGACCTCTTTGACGCAGTCTGACCCTGCCGGCTGATAGAAACTAGGCCACCCTGAACCTGAGTCGTATTTGGTCTCTGAAAGAAATAGAGTCTCACCGCAGGCAGCACAGTGATAGCTTCCCTCATCTTTAAGATCCCAGTATTGTCCCGAAAAGGCCCGTTCAGTTCCCTTTTCCCTGAGAACATGAAACTGATGCGCAGTAAGCTTTTGTCTCCAGTCTGCGTCGGTTTTCGTGAGATCAGGTTTTCCGGTCTTCTTGGTTTCATCATGCATTTTTACTGTTCTCCGACCACCAGCATAGGTGTCTGTGAATTCCAGCTCGTTGAATCGCTGTTTTTCATAGCGCTTCTCCCTGTCTAAACAACCGTTTCGTCAAACGTCTTGGAGAGCGACATCAGGCAGGCTGGGGTATAATAAGTCTAAGCGAAAGCCGCGCCCTATCCAAATATCTGCGTGCGATACATTGTCGCTCCGTGTAAGGTTAATCATGAAATCAAAGAACAGACCAGCGTCTCTCTACGCCTCGAACATTGCTCAGTCAGACAAACTTATCAATGTTTGTTACGACATTCGGGGCCCAGTGCTTGAGCGAGCGGCACGGCTCGAAGAGGAAGGCCAACAGATCCTGAAGCTGAATATCGGTAATCCGGCTCCTTTTGGCTTCAATGCACCGGACGAGATACTCTACGATGTTGTTCAGAATTTAGCCGACGCACAGGGTTATTCTGACTCCAAGGGCCTATACTCTGCTCGGAAAGCAGTTATGCAGGAATGTCAGCGTCAGGGCATTGCGAATGTGGAAATCGATGACATTTACCTCGGTAATGGGGTAAGTGAACTGATAACAATGGCAGTGCAGGCACTACTAAATGACGGCGATCAAGTTCTTATACCAGCTCCTGACTACCCGCTCTGGACTGCAGCAGTCAGCTTAAGCGGAGGGACTCCGGTTCACTATCTTTGTGACGAACAGTCTGATTGGTTTCCCTGTGTGACGGATGTTGCGTCAAAAATTACTCCTCGAACCAAAGCGATCGTTATCATCAACCCGAATAATCCGACTGGCGCCGTCTACAGCGAAGATATCCTGATAGAGCTCATTGAACTAGCTCGCAGACATCAACTCATTGTCTTTGCCGATGAGATTTACAGCAAGATCCTCTATGACAATGCCTGCCACATTCCGATCGCAACGCTTTGTGATGAGTTACTCGTAGTCAGCTTCAGCGGATTGTCAAAAGCATATCGGCTGGCGGGTTTCCGCTCCGGCTGGATGGTGATCAGCGGGGCAAAGCATGCGGCTCGAGATTACATTCTCGGCCTGGAGATTCTGAGCAACATGAGATTATGCGCCAACGTCCCCGCCCAGTTTGCAATACAAACTGCTCTGGGCGGCTACCAGAGCATCAATGAGCTCCTTCTCCCCGGTGGGCGATTGTTGGAACAAAGAAATGCTGCCCATCGCCAGCTAACCTCCATTCCAGGTGTTAACTGTGTCATGCCAAAGGGAGCGATTTATCTCTTCCCACGCCTAGATCCCGCATACTTTCAAATTGCCGATGATGTGAAGCTAGTACTCGACATTCTGGAACAGAAAAAGGTTCTTCTGGTGCAAGGCAGTGCGTTTAACATCAGAGATACGCATCATCTGAGGATTGTGTTTTTACCCCGCATTGATACACTAGAAAATGCATTGCAAAAGCTTGCTAGCGTCTTGGAGCAGTATCGAATTTAGGGCTTCGCTAGGAGCACCTACCGGGTACAGATCTGTCTGACTCTCATTCCAGAGTAAAGCCCAACCCAGCTAAATAATCAGCAACTTGAGCAGTCATTTGACCGCCTGCAGAGTATTCTGAATATTCATGCCGTCCGGAGTATTGCTTTCGCAGAGATTCAAAGATCACCTCGCTCTCCCCCCGGCGGATCCCTCCCTTGAAGGAATCGCTGATGGCTGTCAAATCAAAACACTGTAAGGCAACCTGCCATACTTCATACGGCTCGCCAGTAACAAGTTCCAATCGGATGTGATCAGTTGGGTCAGCGCTTTCATTAGATTGACGGTTGTCGAGCTCAAAGAACTCCATTAGCGCTTTTGACACTTGTCTGGCAGCCAAGTGTTTTGCAAGCCGGCTGTAGCCTGCTATGTGGGGCGTAATCAAATCGGTGAAGCGGACCAGAGCGGGGTCCGGACGGGGCTCTCCTTCAAAGACGTCCAGAATCAGACTGATATCTTTGCGCAGAGCAAAGGTGTTTATCGCATCCTTTTCGTTGAGCACTCCTCCTCTTGAAGTGTTGATCAATAGACCACCGCCCGGCAGGGCCTCGAGGAATTCACTGCCTATGAGGTCTGCCGTTTTATGACTCCCCGATGAATTCAGGGGCACATGGAGCGACACCACGTCGCACGTACTAAGTGTAGTCAAGTCTACAAAATCAGATGCCAACGGGTCACCGCTTTCCTGTCTTGGCCGGTCACAGGCAAGAGTCACACAACCCAGTGCACGAAACCGTCTTAATACTTCAGCCCCGACATGGCCAACGCCGAAAACGCCACAGCGAAGCCCTTCAGGGCGTTTACCGGTGTGCTGCAAATACCAGCTGAAGGCAGCCATCACATAATCTGCTACTGCTGTCGCGTTAGCACCCGCAGCTGAAGAGAAAGCGATACCGGCGTGAGCAAGCCATGATAAATCGACGTGGTCGATTCCGGAGGTAGCGGTTGCAACAAATCGAACCGACGAAGCTGTCAGCAGATGGCTATCTACCTGAGTCACCGAGCGAACGATAAGAGCATCTGCCTGACTAAGCATTTTCGCGTCTATTTCCCGTGCATCTATCTGTACCAACTCCTGCTCTGAGAAGAGGCTTGGTGAAAGCGGGATATTTTTGTCAGCTATGATTCGCATAAGCAAATTCTGATTGACTGGCAGGGAGTGACCTACAACGACATATTAAACTGCATGTTCTGAGGAGTCTTTACTGATTTGCGCTGCCTGTTTTACTATTTCACTGCTGTCTCGGGAACAAAAAGAGTACTCGACCAAAAAGCTTCGCAACTCATCCAGATTTGGTGTAATCACATACAAATCTGATAACGATACTTCTCCGAAACACTCATCCCTGTCACCAACCTCGCAAACGATTGTCGCCAGCTTACGGCTAAGAAAAGCGGTATCCCGATTTTCTTCAAGCGAAGTCGTCAATTGACCTGACCCTCTGACCTTCATTTGCGCCACTGCATTGAGATTACGATAAATTTCGTCAAGTGTGCCAAATTCCTGCAACAGCCGAGCCGCCTTTACTGCCCCGATTCCGGGGACACCCGAGATACAGTCGGCAGCATCTCCGGCCAAGCCCAAAAAGTCTGGAAGCTGTTCCGCTGACACGCCGAACTCTTCCTTGATGTGCGACCGGAAACGCCGTTTGTTCGCGCTAAAATCCCAAAGACAATCTTTGTCAGTCAAAAGCAACTGCGCTAGGTCCTTGTCTCTGGAAACGATTTGAATTTGTGGAGGTCCATCCAGACTGCTACCTGACCTAGCTTTTCGGATCTGACTCGCGATCGTGCCGATAATATCGTCCGCTTCGTATACCCGGCTACGGTACGAAGAAAGGCCGAAAATCTCACCAACTACATAGCAGGCCTCAAGTTGCATGCCCAGATTATCGTCCGGCAGCTCCCGATTGGATTTATATTTACTGCATAAAGCGTGACGAAATCCGCAGAATAAACTTTCATCATGCGCGATTGCTGCGAAGACGGGCTTGGCACGCCGTAGGAACTGCAACAAGAAATGGATAAACCCGTATAGCGCACTGAGATCCTGGTCGTTGCGATTAGTGCACTGCACATAAGCAGAAAAATGAGACTGGAATATATAGATGGACGCATCAACCAGAAACAGCGGATGCGCTTCAAGGGTCTCATCCATTGATTATCCGTCTGGCTTCTTCTTGATTACATAGGTGTAAAGGGTGTCATCCTGGGTCGCTTCAATAAGTTCGTGCCCAAGAAATACGCAAAACTTTGGGATATCCCTCCTTGTAGAGGGGTCAGTTGCGAGCACCTTGAGTAGGCTTCCCCCAGGCAGATCTCTGACTTTGTTGTGTAACAGCATGACAGGCTCTGGACAATACAGGCCTTTCGCATCGAGAACTGCAAACTCGTTCGCTTTCAACCGTGTGCGAGTTCGCTCATTTTGCGTGTCTTTCATTCATTCTCCACATGGCCGCACCACTGCGCGCTAACACGCAGCTAATTGCATTCCATATTTGACGTCCCTAGACCTCTATCGAGTCGAGATCAAGTTACACGTTTCGGATGCAGCATCAAAGTTCACGACCACCTCACCGCGATCTAATTGCTGCATCACGTGGCCCACTTTCTCTTCAAGAGAATATTCAATCGGTCCGTAGTTTGAACCTTCTCGCGAGATGAACTCTTCGATTATCGCCCGGAGCGCCTCGTAGGATAGTTGAGAATGGGGAATTTCCACGTTCAGAGAGACCGCATTTTTTAACTTAACACGAACAATTTCTAGATCAGGAATCCGAAAAACACATTCAGCTGACTTCAATCAGATCGAGGTTCGTAAATTTTGCTCTGCGTGAGCCTTCGAGTCCTGAAAAATCAAACAGCTCTGAGTCCGCAAGTTGACTGGGCGACACATTACATATTGCTCGGAATATCGTTTCGACCCGACCTGGGTGCTCTTTTTGCCAGCAATGCAACATATTTTTAATGGCCTGCCGCTGAAGATTGTCCTGTGAACCGCACAAATTGCAGGAAATGATCGGAAATCCTGCCAACTCAGCATAGCGACTGATTTCCTCTTCTTTACAGTATGCCAGCGGCCTGATCACGATGTTACGTTTGTCATCGCTGAGGAGTTTAGGCGGCATCGCTTTGAGCTTGCCGCCATAAAACATGTTGAGGAATAGGGTTTCCACAATATCATCACGGTGATGACCCAGCGCGATCTTGTTCGCACCGATTGATTCGGCATAGTTATATAGGATGCCCCGGCGTAAGCGTGAACAAAGACCACAAAAGGTTTTCCCTTCGGGCACTTTGTCGGTAACAATCGAGTAGGTGTCTTGTTCCAGAATCTTGTAAGACACCCCAAGGTTTCCTAGGTACTCTGGGAGAACATGCTCGGGAAATCCCGGCTGCTTTTGATCCAGGTTTACCGCATGCAGCTCGAAATTGATAGGGGCATGGCGCTGTAGACTCGACAAGATGTCAAACAGAGTGTAAGAGTCTTTTCCGCCGGACAGACATACCATGACCAGATCCCCATCTTGAATCATGTCAAAGTCTGCAATCGCTCGACCGACATCGCGCCGCAAATTCTTGCGACTGCGATTGAGCATGAAATGATTCTTATCGGCGGTACTCACGACCTGAGGATCCTCTATACCCGTTCCAGCACGGTTGCAATCCCCTGCCCCAGCCCGATGCACATAGTCGCAAGCCCCAGGGTCGCATCCTTCTCTTCCATGTTATTAAGAAGCGTGGTTGTGATACGAGTTCCTGAGCAACCTAGGGGGTGGCCAAGTGCAATCGCCCCGCCTTTGAGGTTTACTTTATCTTCTGCCACATCCAAGAGATTCAGATCTTTCATCACGGGCAAAGACTGTGCAGCAAATGCTTCATTGAGTTCAACACACTCGATATCAGCAATATCCAAGTCGGCCTTTTTCAGCGCTTTCTGCGAAGCAGGTACAGGCCCGTAGCCCATAATTGATGGACCCACTCCGGCATAGGCCATTGACCGAACTCGTGCGCGTATTTTCACGTTCATTGAACGGGCTTTTTCTGCAGACATCAAAATCATCGCAGAAGCGCCATCGGAAATTTGTGACGAGGTGCCCGCTGTCACCGTACCATTGACCGGATCGAATACAGGCCTGAGTTGCGCCAGCCCCTCAAGACTTGTGTCTGGACGGATGGTTTCATCCTGTTCAATAAGTACTTTGAAACCATCAGAATTGTGCCCTTCAATGGCGACTATTTCGTTGTCGAATCCTCCGTTGATCCTTGCCTGCTCAGCAAGCCTATGGGAACGGACGGCAAAGGCGTCTTGCCGTTCACGACTGATACCGTGCATTTTGGACAGCACTTCTGCAGTCACGCCCATCATCCAGGCGGCTTTGGCAATGTGCTTGGATGCCTTCGGGTTAGGATCAATACCGTAGGTCATTCCAACGTGACCCATGTGTTCAACACCACCCACGATGAACTGATCGCCGTTATCTGACTGAATTGCTGAGGCAGCAGTGTGAAGTGCCGACATCGATGAGCCACATAAACGATTTACCGTCTGAGCGCAGGTCGAATGCGGCAGCACTGACATAAGTGCAGCGTTACGGGCAACATTCCAGCCCTGCTCCAAGGTCTGATTAACACAACCCCAGACAACGTCTTCTACTTCCGCTGGATCCAGCCCGGGATTTCGCTCAAACAATGAATTGATCAAGAAAGCTGAGAGCTCCTCAGCCCGGACATGCCGGAATGCACCTCCTTTCGAACGGGCCATCGGCGTTCGTATCCCATCGACAATGACTGCATCTCTTGCGCGCAAATTCATACTCAACTCCTTGCCTTACTGATAAAAAGCGCCGCCTGACGCGGCCAGCTCTCTTAGTTGCTCGGTCGGCTTATACAGTTCACCTGACTCCTTGAAACTGTCGGCAAGACCAACAAATTCGCGAACCCCGATACTGTCTATGTAACGAAGCGCTCCACCCCTGAAGGGCGGAAAACCAATTCCAAGTGCAAGCCCCATATCCGTCTCAACCGCGGTCTCTACAACCTTGTCTTCCAAGCAGCGAACGCTCTCGAGGCACATGGCTACCATCATGCGATTGATGATCTGCTCGTCAGTAAAGGGTCGGGCTTCCGGCTGTACTTCAGCGATGTGTTTGTCGATATCGGGATTTGGAAGCTTTCTGGGCTTGCCTTTTTTATCCACCTCGTAAAGGTAAAAGCCCTTGCCTGTCTTCTGACCAAGGTCTCCGGCTTTGAATAACTTCTCAATAACACTGGGGAAACTTTGTCGCATTCGCTCAAACCCTGCAGCCATAACTCCCTGAGCGTGGACCCCAGTATCGATCCCCACGACGTCCATGAGGTAGGCAGGTCCCATTGGCCAGCCAAAACGCTCCATAGCCTTGTCGATTTGTCGGAAATCAGCGCCATCATGAATTAATTGCGCGAACGCGCCAAAATAGGGAAACAACACGCGGTTCACCAGGAATCCAGGGCAGTTATTAACGACAATCGGGGTTTTGCCCAATTTTTTTGCAAAAGCAACCGTTGTCGCGATCGTTTGCTCACTGGTGGCCTCGCCGCGAATCACCTCAACCAAAGGCATGACCGGAACCGGATTAAAAAAGTGCATCCCGCAGAAGTTTTCCGGGCGCGCCAGAACGGTCGACAAGTCATCCACAGAGATCGTAGAGGTGTTGGTTGCTATGATGGTGTCATCTTGCACCAGTTGCTCCAATTCCAGAAGCACTGACTTCTTTACATCGGGGTTCTCGACCACCGCTTCGACCACAAAATCAACCGAATCAACACCACTGTAATCCATAGCCGGGGTAATGTTAGACAAGGCCTCTAGCATGCCGTCAGTGGACAAGCTGCCCCGACTGACTTTTTTGTTGAGCAGTTTGCGGGCTTCTGACATCCCGAGATCTATACCTTCCTGACGGACATCCTTCATATAGATCGGAATACCTTTGGAAGCAGACTGGTAAGCGATGCCACCTCCCATAATGCCCGCTCCCAGCACCGCAGCTGACTTTACCTGTTTGGCTAGCCTTGCCGCTTTCTTGGCCAAGCCGGCTAGCAGCTGGTCATTCAGAAACATTTGCACAAGATTGGCCGCTACTTCGCCAACTGCTAGACGGGCAAAAGCCTTGTGTTCAACCTGCAAAGCATCAAACCGTTTCATTCCGGCTGCGTCCTGCATGACTGTGACCGCGGCAACCGGTGCCGGGTAGTTTCGCCCTGCCTGCGCCATCACCATTCCTTTGGCCGTTTCAAAGGCGACATTCAGTTCAATCGGATCCAAACTGAGCGGAGAGTTCTTAGCCTTGCGAGGAACTTGAAAGTCGAGCTTGCCCGCCACGCACTGCAGCACAAGATCTTCTGCAGCAGCATCTAATTTGTCTCGCTCAACAATAGCGTCCAGAGCCCCTTCTTTTAGGGCCTGGTCTGCTTTGATATGGATTCCACTGCTGATCCAGACATTCGCATTATCCGCCCCGATCAGGCGGGGCAGACGAACCGTTCCACCAAAACCCGGAATAATGCCGAGCTTAACCTCAGGGAATCCCAAAATCGCTTCCGCGCTTGCCACGCGATAATCGGCTGCAATTGCCAGCTCGAACCCGCCGCCGAGGGCGACACCACTGATCGCACAGACAGTTGGAAAAGGAAGATCCTCTATTGCGTTAAAGATTTCATTAGCCTCCACCAGCCAGGCCACAATGCTTTCTTCGCTGCCAGCAAAAATGCCGGTGAACTCTGTGATGTCAGCTCCCACAATAAATCCGCTCTTAGCGCTGGTAAAGACAAGCCCCTTAGCATCGGATTTCGCCAGCAAATCAACCGCATTCCTCAACTCTTCGAGTGTGTGCCGATTGAACTTGTTCACTGAAGACCCGTTCAGATCAAACTGCAATTTGGCTACGCCTGAAGGTAACAATTCAACACTGAGCGCACTGCCCTGGAATATCATAAATATTTCCCCCGAGGTCCGACTTAGGACGTATCTCCCATAGGTCGGAGAGTATACCTGCAAGCCTCTGCGCGCGACAGGGACAAATCAAATCCGGGCAGCAGACGCTTCCTCAGGGTGACATGCTGCATGCTTACCATTCCTTGTTGATGATGATGTATAATTTCGGAATGACTTTTGAGATCCGACAAATTTTCCGTTACAGCGTGCTGTGTTTGCTTTTGTCTGTGTCCGGAACCGTCGTGGCTGCCGACAGTGGCGTCGTTCTGCTCTACCATCATGTCGCTAACGAAACGCCTCCGTCTACCAGCATTTCACCCGAAGATTTCCGCACCCATCTTGACTATCTGAGAGACAACGACTTTACCGTTCTGCCACTTGACGAACTGGTCAATAGCTTACGTAGCAAGACCCCGCTGCCAGAACGCGCTGCTGCTATCACTTTTGACGATGGATATTCTTCAATCTACGAGACCGCCTTCCCGCTTCTCAAAGCATATGATATGCCGTTTGCTTTGTTTTTGAGCACAGAGCCCATTAACGATCGTCAAAAAAATTATATGACCTGGGAACAGGTAAGAGAGCTCTCCGAAGCGGGGGTGCTGATTGCCAATCATATGGTCAGCCATCCCTACATGTTGAGTCGCAACAAGGAGGAGACAGATAGCATTTGGTTGGCACGGCAACGAGATGAGTTGCTTGAGGCAGAAACAACTATCCTGAGGGAAACAGGCCAAAGCCATCGCTTTCTTGCCTATCCTTACGGAGAGTTCAATGCGCAGATCAAAGCAATGCTTGTGGAAGAGGGTTTTGTCGGATTCGCACAGAATTCCGGAGCGATAGGCTACAACTCAGACTTCCTTGCCCTGCCACGCTTCCCGTTAGCTGGAATTTACGCACAACTCGAAACGGCGCGAGTTAAATTCAACTCACTCGCCTTCGACGTTGAATTACTTGAACCCGACTCACCAGTTACCGAACTCGATAGACCCGAAGCACTGCTTCGGTTCGACCTGAATGGGATCGGCCGATCGCAGCTACGATGTTATGATGAAGGTCAGGCTCTGATATTGCATTGGGAAGATCGAGATTCGGGTTTGTTGCGAATACAGGCTCAT
>PBTW01000134.1 GCA_002729315.1 Gammaproteobacteria bacterium | reverse complement strand
CATGAGCAAGGTTGCCTTGACCGGTACGCAATCCGCCGCAGAAGCGCGCGCGGCTATTCGTGGTGCTTCGTCGCTGGTCGATGGGCACCGGTTTGCGATTGCGCTGTGGAATGCGAGCGAGCTGGAGGTGAGTGACGCATGCCTATCAATAGGTGAAATGCCAGACCCGACTAAGGTCGCAAAGGTTGCAATGGTAAAAGCGAACAGCGGCGGCGTGGATCGGAGCGTCAAATTGCTAGTAAGGCGACGCGCATATTTTGAGCTGGTCGACGCACCAGCTCTGGTAAATAACCCCGATGATGCTTGGTGATAAATCGTGATCTAATGTGTTTAAACGTGTTGACATATTTCTAGCCATTTTGTATAAAAAGATATGTCAACAAAACATGGAGATGACACGATGACATATATTAATAACCCAGCCGCATACGAAGCCGCTAAACAACGCCGCATTCGTATGAACGCGAAAATAGGTCGTCAGCAACGCTGGCTGGCTGTTGCGGGCAATCAAGAGCTTTCAGACTTTCTGATGGAGAGTGGCGAATACAGCCCCGTTGGTTATGTAGTGCGCTACGAAGATGGCACTACACAACGCATCTCAACAGAAGATTATAAAGCTGGCAAGATCGAAGAACGCCCCATGGCAAATATGCCAGCTTATTTGCAAGACTACAAAGCCACCGCTGTGACGCACCCAGTGGTAAAAGCATCGTCCGGTGACTTTTACAAAAAGATGGTCGATGCCCTTGAGGAATATGGCGCGCTGACCGAAGGTCAGACAAAAGCCGTGTCTGCGATGTTGGCACGATCAAAAGCAAAAATCGCCGAATGGTCGAAGGCTGATCAAGAGCGTGCCGTGAATGCTGAAGATTGCCCTACCGGTCGCGTTGAAATCACCGGCAAGGTGCTGAACCTTACCTTGGTAGAAAATAGCTGGGGCGAAACCTGCAAGATGCTGGTCGAAGCTGATCAGGGTTTTCGCGTTTATGGCACCGCACCAGCCGAGGCTGAAAAGGGTGAAACGATTACGTTCACCGCAACCGTGACGCCAAGCGACAGAGATGCCAAGTTTGGGTTTTTCAAACGACCACGCATTGTAAAACAGAAGGGGGCGGCGTAAGCCGCCTCCGCATGGAGGATATAAATATGACTACAGGATTAGTCTCAATTAAAATTCGTGATTATGACGAAGCTCAAAACAATTTTAACGACGAGCTGAACGACATGCATGAGCGCGACATCGCAGACAGCCGGCCATACTTTGGCTCTGAAGCGATGGAAGAATTTGTCAACGAGCTGGAATATGCCATCAATGACAATCTCGATTTCGATTGGGAAATTGGCAAGCGAACACGGTGGGGTCACGTTGCTACGTTCAGGCCGTCCGACGCTTGGATGGAAACTTATTTGGATATGGAGGAGGCATAAAAATGGACATCAACGAATTAAGTTATGGCGCGGACGCGTTTGACCTGACCGCTGGTCAATGGAAAGAGTTTTGCCGCAAGGTGCTGTACCCGATGGCAGAGGGCAATGCACGGTCGATGAACAAGGCGCTTGAGCTTCTGGTCAGAGGCAACCTCGGCGGGTACACCCTGCGTATGGAAAACGAAAAGGTCAAGAGCGTCGCCAATGTTCTGGCCGACCACATGATCGCCTACTTTGATTTATCGACACAAAGCAGGGAATATTATGTCAGCGTACTGGCGGAAAACTATCAAGAGCTGATGGTCAGTATGCTGGACAAACACGCCATCGTAAAGAACGGCCTTGCCAACAGAGCCGGCAAGCTGGACTTGTTCACCTACAAACCGGTGCATCAAATAGCGACACCTGAGTAAGCCGAGCTGTCGCTCCGAGCGACACCAGCTTCCACAAATAGCGACACTAGGTGTCGCTATTTGCTTATTGAGCTGTTGCTATTTGATGCACAATCATATTAATAATAATAATAATGGCTTCAGCACCTGCGCCGCGAAGCGGCGCAAGTGCCAAAGCGCGTAAGGTGAGGAAACAGATGAAGCAACGCGAAAGCTGGAAAGAGTTTATCAAGAAGTTTGTGGCGGCAAAGCCGCTGGAGATCGACAAGACGTTCAAGCGAGCTGATCGGGTGACAAGTAGCCGCCGCGTTGCTGTGAAGGTGAAGGGTAAAAAAGACAATGGTGACACTTAAAGAATTGAGGCAAAGCAAAATCGATCTGTTGGAGGATCAATTGAAATCGCTGGGGGATAGCATCGGCGATAGCATTATCGAGCTGGGGCAAGCGCGTGACGCGGTCAAGACACTACAGGCTGACCTGCGGGCGTTGCGGGTGATCGAGCAGATGACGGTGGACAATGAGGATTGCGAAGAAGTGACGGTTGAGTGTACGGAATGTGCCGGCAAAGGCCGCGTCACAATTTACGGGCACGGGGGCGCCGGCAAGGTCGGCACGGCGGATTGTGACCGGTGCCAAGGGCGCGGCGAGCTGACGCTGGAGGAACCGGAACAGCTCGAAGAATATGAGGCGGCGGCGATGAAGGCGGGCATGTTATGAGGTCGATCAGCTCACAGATAAGGCGCGGTGGTGAGGACAGGCTCTGGTTTGTCGACGGCCAGCCAATGGAGAACCACGGCCTGATCGACCGGTCGAGCTGGCAATCTATCGACGCGAGGGCGCGTAAGAATGCGGTCTGGAAGCTGTACAAGATACGTCTGCGCGACACCGCGCTCACGCCGACGGAGAAGCTGGTGTTGTGGGCGCTCTGCGACACGTTCAACACGGCAGAGGGTTGCTCGCGGCTTACACAACGTGGCGTGTCCGAGATGGTCGGGGTGCATCGGTCAGCCGCGCACAGAGCGTTTAAACAGCTTCTTCAAAAGAATGTTATCTGGGTGTTCGCCAGCGGCATGGGCGCGCGTGACCCGAACACTTGGCAAGAGCATATGATCCGCAACGTGGGCAAGCCCGAACATAAAAACAAGGCGCGATATATCACACTGGTTGGCCTTCAATTGCTGGTCGATACGGTATAAACTGGAGCTGTTATGACAACGAAAACGGACGATAAAGTGGCAAAACAAGATAAAAAAACGCCAAAAAAGGTCGGCAGAAAACGCATTGACATTGATTATGCGGAGGTTGAGCGATTGGCCGCGCGAGGTTTGGGATCGACGCAAATCGCCCGTGCGCTGGGCGTTTCATGGTCGACCATCGACCGCAACCGAAAGCGTTCTGCGGAATTTGATGACATTATAAAAAGAGGAAAAGTGCGGGGCATAGCAATGGTCACCGACGCATTGCTCGAAAGCGCGACCGGCGGCAACGTCACCGCGCAGATATTCTACCTCAAAAATCGCGATGGCGAGCGATGGCAAGACCGCACGAACATCGCGCACGAACACAAGGTGTCGATCCGTGACGCAATGGACGCCGCGCGTGCGCGACCGGTACCCAACCGGTACCCAGAAACAAAAATAATCGAGGGCAAGGCGGCAGAAACCGCAGATATTGGCGGGTCAGACGATGACGGCGCCTTGTCAGAGTAACACGGGGCGCTGGATGCGGGTCACCAACGCATGCTCGCCCGCCACGGGGCGTGGGTTGCTGGTGCCCTCCGCCGGCTCGACCCCCCCGTGGCTCCGCAGATCGGGTGCGGGTACGAGAAAGACGTGCCCAAAATTTTTTTGAGGTTGTGAAATGGAAACCCTGCTTGTTTTTTCTTTAACCCTGACGCTTAACGGCGCCCAAGTCGGCGCGACCAGCTATTGGGAAAGCATCGATCGGTGTCGATATTTTGCGCGGCGGCTCGAAAACCAGCGCGCCGAGCGCAATGTCAAGCAACCAAACAACACGGGCTACATTGCAACATGCACGCCGGTCGTGATCGATAAGCGCAAGGACACCTACTGGCGATGAAATACAGCGCGGCGGAGGAACAAGAGCTTATGGCCGACCTGTGGTCGCCGGCCTTGCGTGATAATCCGCTGGCATTCGTGCAATACGTTTACCCGTGGGGCGTCGAGGGCACGCCGCTGGAGCATCACAAGTCGCCTCGCAAGTGGCAAATGAAGGTGCTGGAGGAAATGGCGACGCATATCGCGCGCAATCGCGGGCGCCTCGATCCNGANATGCTNCGCACGGCTGTCGCAAGTGGTCGAGGCATAGGCAAGTCGGCGCTNGTNGGCTGGCTGGTGCATTGGATGCTGTCCACGCGCCTNGGCTCGACNGTGATTGTGACGGCCAACACCGACCAACAGCTCCGGTCGCGGACGTGGCCGGAGATCGGCAAGTGGATGACGCTATCGATCAACGGCCACTGGTTCGACCGCACGGCGACAACCATCAAGCCGGCTCCGTGGTTTCGTGAGGCCGTCGAGGGCGACATGAACATCGATTGCGGGTATTACTACGGCCAAGCCCAGCTCTGGTCTGAGGAAGTGCCCGACGCATTCGCGGGCGTACACTCGACGCAGGGCGTTATGCTGATATTCGACGAAAGCTCCGGCATACCCGAACCGATCTANACNGTCAGNGANGGCTTNTTTACNGAGCCGACGCCTGACCGGTTCTGGTTTACGTTCTCCAACCCGCGACGAAACACCGGCGCCTTTTANGANAGNTTTCACAGCGCGGCGGCGTTTTGGCATAAACATCAGATCGACGCCCGCGATGTCGAGGGCACCGACCAGAAGGTCTATAAGCAAATCGGCGAACAATATGGCGAGCAATCNAACGTGTTCCGNGTCGAGGTGCAGGGCATCTGGCCGCGTAGTGACGACCAGACAATCATATCCGCCGAGCTGGTGCGCGCCGCAATGGAAAGAGATGTCGAGCTTACGGCCAGCGAGCCGATTGTGTGGGGCGTCGACATCGCGCGCATGGGCAACGATGCCTCGGCAATCTGCAAGCGNCAGGGCAACACGGTGTTNGAGGTCAAGACGTTTAAACAGCTTGATCTGATGGAGCTGTGCGGCGTGATCACAAANGAATTTCGCACCACGCCGATCTCGGCACAGCCGGTCGAGGTCTGCCTCGATGCNGGCGGGCTGGGCATTGGCGTGTATGACAAGCTGAATGAGGAAGGCACCGTGCCCGTGCGCGCTGTCAATGTGAGCGAGGCNCCATCGATCAAGGGCACCTACCTCAACCTGCGCGTCGAGCTGTGGTTCAACATCCGCGATTGGCTGATGCGCCGCGACTGCTCACTGCCAAAGGACGACCTGTTGTTCTCCGAGCTGATCGCGCCGCAATATGATTTTAACTCGGTTGGAAAAATTCGNATGGAAAGCAAGCAACAGATGCGTCGGCGCGGNATCGCCAGCCCTGACCGAGCCGATGCACTGGCNCTTTCATTCGCAAGCGCCGGCACCGCGTTTAGCGGTACCGGCGCGGTGCCATGGAGGACACAACTCAAAAGCAGGGTACGTCGGTTGGTGTAGCCTAGCTGTTTATTTATGTGCGGCGGTCAGTTTGTAGTCTTTGTGTACCTCACCCAGCTTTTTGCTTCCGCGCTCATGCGCTTCTATCCATACACGTTTACCAGTTTTTTTGTACAGCCGCCAGTGACCGCGCACCTTGTGCCACTTGCGCGGCATGCCGTCACCGTATTGTTGGTCGCCCATTTCCTTGCCGCGCGGCTTGGGTAGGTCAACCTCGATTGTCCGGTGATCGATTGTGGCGAGGCGTAGCGGCTCGCACCGATTGCGACGTTTTGTTTTCGGGGCAGGGTCTTTGACAATCCAATTGTAATTAAAGTCAGCCAACGCCCACGCCAGAATGCGGATGTCATCCTCATACTGCCCCCAGCTTGCCGAGAAAACATGGAACATATCTTCTGGGTCTGAGCTGTCGTGGATAAAGCTATTCTCGCTACTGACAAAAGGGTCACCAAGCTCGCCCGTCAGCACGCGCTTGTCGACCAGCGAATGCGACAGGTCTATCGCCATTGACGACGACACACCAATGCGCGCGCTCAGATTTCTTTTAATGTGTGGCTGGCCGTTCTCGATTGTCTCTTGCCACTGCTCGCCCAGACACGCCAGCGTGCTACCTTTCTTGCCCAACCGTCGAGCCACAAGGTTCGACCAGCCCTTGGGCACCAGATATTCTGGAACCGTGTTGGGGGCGATGAGAACGGACAAGTCGGAGATGTAGTAGGCGCCGCCACCATCGTGCGGCAATTTTTTGAGCTTGAAGTCGAGGTTGGCATTCTCAAACATTTTGTCGGTTTCGGTTTTGGTAAACTTGATATATTTCGTTATGCAGATCACGTCCTCCGCGATCCCCATTTTACGATACCCGTCGTCTGGGTAATAGGTGGCCTTCGTGATATGCCAGCCGCACTGTTCGAGATAGCCGTCGCCACCGCCATCGACGCGAAACGCACGCGGGTTGCGCTCGGTTTCGATCCACATATTATCGAAGGGCGGGATTGCATTATTGAACACGTCGAAAATTTTGTCGTCGGTCGCCTCCCAGCTTACGTCGGCGACCAGCTTTTGCAGGTCGCTGGATATGACAAACCGGTCNGCCNTCGACAGAAGCTGTCTGATTTTTGCCATCCGCTTGCGAACAAACTTGTCTTTATAATTGCACCACAGGTGCTTGTGGTTTGCTGACAGCACGGACGTGAAATTGTCAAACAGCGTGTCGCCCTTGAGGTCNGGTAGCCGGTGAAAATCTCGAAGCTGTGGGAAGGCGTGCCGACCATTACGCATATTTTTTTCGCTGATCATGGCTCACCCCTAAAACTGTTTCTTCTCGATGCGGTCTGGTCGGGGCAACAGGTGCCCCGACGAAAACTTGGTGAAGGCGATGGCATGGCCTCGCGGCTTGCCTTCGCAGAGATTGTCACGCAAGCCAGCCATTTGAAATTCGTCGAGGCTGGTGCGGAATTGTTCGACGGCGCCGTGGAGAAATTCGTATTCCTCCTCGGTGAAGCGGATTGTGATGCCGCGCTGATTACGATTTGCTGTTGCCATTTGCTCTCTCCATGATGTGGCTGAAATCAGATTTTGAAACGGTGAGCTTGCAATGCGAGCCAGCGATAGTCTCGCATGCAAGCGTGGCGTCGCCCACGCCGGTCACCTTAACATAGGTGAAGCCGGCGAGGGCGGCGGCGCTGGTCTGCCGCAGGGCGATGATGTCGCCGGCGGCGGGCTTGCGTAGCCACGGTCTGCCTTTNTGATCAAACATCGTTTACCTCCAATGCGCGCTTCAGCACNNNNCGGCGCTCGGCCTGTGATAGTTTCGAGATNAGCGCGAGGACGTTGATGGCGTGGCGCCGTTCATCCTCGGCCAGAAATTTTGCCTTGGGCTTTGCCTTGGGCTGGGGGCTTGGCGCCCCCANNCCCAGCTTGGTCAAAGTCTCGGCGTCGAGATCGTCAATATGCAATCCCATCAGCTCACCTCCAGTGTGCCGCCGCATCCGGTCGGGCANTCNNANANGNNCATGTCNGCGATGGCCGANCGGCTCGCGCGGAACTTGAAGCCGCAACAGATGTCGTCGCANTCNACCTTCACCATGCGCGTGGTCTGCTTCTTGCGNTGAGTGGCGTCGATCTTGCTGTGCGGGAAGTCACCCAGCTCGGCGTGGATCGCCTTGAGCTTTTCGGTCAGCTCCTCGCCAGCCACGGTCGAGGTCATCTTGCCGGTCAGCCCGACAGCCAATGCCATGTCGCGGAAGGCTTTGCCGTGACCATGCTCGACATCGTCGATTGCATGGATCAGCTCNTGGGTCAGCACNTCCAGCACCAGCACGCTGTCGTCGAGTGTCGGCGAGATAAACACCTCNTTGACGTTTGCGTCNCTCGCGGCGCGTGCCCAGCACTGGCCGATGGTGCGCTTGCTTTTCGCAAGACCGCCACGGGACGGAAACGAGCAAGACACCTTNACGTCGGTTGGGATTGTCAGGCCGACCTTGCCGAACACTTGCGATTGCAAGTGCCCGACAGCGGCGACCAACCATTCTTCACGGGTTGAAAATTGATTGCTCATTTACGCCCCCTTCTTTACATAGATGTAGCGACGGCCTTGGCTCTCGATGCGCGCATAGAAGTGCGACAGTGAGGGCTTGGCGCGGGTGCCGGTGCGCTTGGCNCGGCGTGTCCAACGCTTGGCGGCGCGGATGCCGATCCGNATTTCNGCGTCGTCGTAGCGGTCGCCGACGCGCTTGCGGATTTTGCCGAATGTGTCGGCGCCGTCCGCGACGCTGGCGAGAATGACGCCGGCCAGCTCGTCGCGGAATGCGGCGGTGCGGCGGCGCTTGCCGGATGTTGTCGGCTCAACAGCCACAGCCGGCGTTTGGTTTTTAAGGACGCTGTCCCACGCCGCNTCATTAGATGCGACCTGCTCTGGCGACCAGTTTGCCCGAACCAAAAATTCGGGGATTTGAATTGTGTCGGTCATTTAGTCCTCCATGAATAAAATTAACTGACACTATTAATATAAGCATTCTGAAACATTATTCAACCCCTAATGTCACTTATTCACACGATTTATCACTAAGTAAAACAATGACTTAGAAATTTTTTTGGCCGTCCAAACCTTCCAAAATCGCAACGGATCGTATAAGGTCAAAAAAAAACCCAATCGAGGCGCAAATGCANGACGATGAAATAATCGATCCCAATGATTTTCTTGAGCTTTCNGGCGTGATNAAAAGCGCCTTCGACGATGCCGAGGATTTNAACGACAGCTTGGCAANNGAGCGNAACGAAAATTCGCTTTTNTATAATGGCGACGCGCCCTTCGAGGATGTCGAAGGGCACAGCCAGTTTGTCTCGACCGACGTGAGCGACGCGATCAATTTTTTGATGCCGCAATTGATGCGAACATTTTTTGGGCATAGCAGGGTTGTCGAATTTGTGCCGACCAACGCCGAAGATGTCGAGCTGGCGGAGCAACAAACCGATTATATAAATTACATAATCACGCAAAAAAATTCTGGGTACATGGCAATCTACGCGGCGCTTAAAGATGCGCTGATCCGCAAGGCGGGGTACATCAAAGCGTATTACAGCGACGACATAGACGTGTCGACGAGCCAATATACCGACCTCGATCAAGGTCAGCTTGAGGCGTTGATCGTCGATCCTGCAAACGAGATCGTCGAGCAAACGGTCAAAATGCAGACCGTGACAGCGGTCGACGTACAAACCGGTGAGGAAGTACAAGAGGAGGTGGAGGCCGGCATCGATGTGACCGTGCGACGCGAGGTAGCTCGCGATCAGGTCGTCATCGAGGCCGTGCCGCCGGAAGAAATTTTGATTGCCCGCAACGCGCGGTGTTTAAACAGCGCGCACTATGTCGCCCATCGGTCGATGCGGACGGTCAGCGATTTGGTTGCTATGGGCTACGACTTGGAGGAGCTGTTACAATACAGCGGAAGCTATGATGACCTATCCGTCGACAACACCCGCGAGCGCATCACGCGAAATCCTTATGGCGAAGTCACGACCGACCAGCGCAACGACGACGCGGGGCGATACGTTTTGTTTGTGGAGCATTATATAAAATACGATCTCGACGAGGACGGCATAGCCGAGCGCGTCCGCGTCTGCACGGTTGGCCTCGGCCATCATATGCTGTCTGTTGAGCCGTGGGACGATCTGCCGATTGTGATGTTTAGCGCAGACCCAGAGCCGCATACGGCGATTGGCCGGTGCCCTGCTGATCAGATCAAGCCGATCCAGCTCGCGAAAAGTCAGATCGTGAGCGACATGCTCGACAGCCTCGGCCACTCGGTGACGCCGCGCATGGCTATCGTCGACGGGCAAGTCAACGTCGACGACGTTCTCAATACGGATGTCGGTCAGCCGATCCGAATGCGTCAGGCCGGAGCTGTGCAAAGTCTGACCGTGCCGTTTGTCGGTGGGCAAGCTCTGCCGGTGCTTCAGTATTTCACCGAGCTGGCGGAGAACCGCACGGGCGTGTCGGCGGCTGGCGTCGGCTTACGGCAAGACCAGCTCCAAAGCACCACAGCCGCCGCCGTCAATAATACAATCTCAAACGCGCAAGGTCGCATCGAGGCCATTGCACGCAACCTTGCCGAAACGGGCATGAAGGCGCTGTTTAAACTGGTTAACCGGCTGACGGTGCGCCACATGGATCGTAAGGATATGTTCCGCCTCCGCAATAAGTTTGTGCCGGTAGACCCGCGCACTTGGGACATGAATAAGGATGTGTCTGTAAATGTTGCGCTGTCCGGTACCAGCGACCAAGAAAAGGTCGCGTTTTTGATGCAAATCGTTGGGAAGCAAGAGCAAGCCATGCAACAGCTTGGTTTTTCCAACCCGCTGGTTTCCCCCCAACAGTACGCGAACACGCTCGGCGAGATCATGGAGCTGTCCGGTTTTAAGGATGTCAGCAAATATATTAACACCCAAATGCCGCCAGCCGAGGCTATGGAGCCGCCGCAAGAGCCGCCCAAGCCAGACCCTGCGCTTATACTCGCTCAAGCGGAGGTTCAGAAAAATCGCGAGGACAATGAGATCGCGCGCCTCAAGCTGGTAATGGAGGACGACCTCAAGCGCGACGAACTTGAAGCAAAAATGCTTGTACAGCTCGCAGACCTTGAGGCCAAGTATGGCTCGCAAATCAACGTCGCGGAAATCCGGTCGGTGCTGGAGCGCGATAAAGAAGAACTTCGTCAGCGCGTGAAGCTGGCGGGGCTGGCACTGGGGACACCGAATGGCGCCGCGCAGTAGTAAGAAAAAAAAGAGCGTTAACCTCAGTGTCGGTCGAGGCGAAAAGCTATCGGTAAAACAGGGCGGTGGGCTGACTGCAAAGGGGCGCGCAAAATACAACCGCGCGACCGGCTCTAATCTGAAGGCGCCGGCGGCAAACCCTAAGACTAAAAAAGACAAGGCGCGTAAGAAATCATTCTGCGCCAGATCGCGGAGCTGGTCATCGCCACGGGGCAAGGCCGCGCGCAGAAGGTGGAAATGCTAATGGCGACAAAACGTAAAAAATCGAAAAGCCCGACCCCGACCAACCCTGCGCTCTACGCGCGCGTCAAGGCGGCGGCAAAGCGAAAATTCTCAACATATCCAAGTGCTTACGCAAATAGCTGGTTGGTTCGCGAGTACAAGAAACGGGGCGGAAAGTATCGTGGGAAGAAGCCGACATGAGCCTAAAACAGTGGTATCGAGAAGATTGGGTTGATATATCCGCGCCCAAAAAGGGCGGCGGATACGAAAAGTGCGGGCGCTCATCAGCCAAAAAGAGCAAGCGCGGGTACCCAAAATGTGTTCCCAGATCGCGCGCACGGTCAATGACCGCCGCACAAATCAAATCGGCGGTGCGTCGCAAGCGCGCCGCGCCTAAAAGCAAAGTAGCAACAATAAAAAAAGGATAGGGTTATGTACGGTTATAAAAAGAAATCCAATAAAAAAATGCCCAAGCGCAAGCCTCGCGTAGTGCGGCCACGGCGCAGATAAATGCAAGGGCTGATCCAGTTTGATCCTCGCCAGAGTGCGGAGATGGCGCCCCTAATGGCGGACGCTGTCGGCAAGGCGCTGAATTTTGTCGAGGCCAATCCGCTGACAAGCGCCGCACTAGCCACATCAACCACGCCGGTGGTCGGTGACGTACTCGGCCTAGCGGCTGATGCCGAGATGTACGCGACCGACCCCGAAAGCCGCACGCCTGTAAATTTTGCGCTGACCGCCGCCGGCTTGATACCGCTGGTGCCAGCGGCAAGCACAATAAAAAACGTGGCGCGCGCCGATACGCCAATGGCAGACGAAACGTCAATTGGGAAGCTCAAGGCGGGCTTGGATCAACCAGAAATAAAAACCAAGCCGCCCACACCGCGCCTTTCTAAGACAAGCTACCAAGTGCCGGTGTCGCAAATGTCATATGAGACAATCCCAAACCCAGTGGGTCTATTGCCTAGACCGGTAATAACGCCGGCGGACTTGCAGGGTGACAGAAATTTTGTGATTGGATTGCTGGGCGACCGCACAATGGCGGGCGACACCTTGGTGTCAGTCAACAACAACCCGTTGCTGTTTCCGGTGGCGCGCGAAGGCGGGGCGACGTTTATGAGGTCGCCAGCGCAGACCGTAGACAATGCCATGTATGCCAGCGACCTCAATGTTATGACCAAATTAAAAAACAAGGTAGACGAGCTTTACGATGCCGGTGCAGAAAATGTTTACACGGCCTTTACATCAATGTCTGGCATGGGTGGCGATTTTAGCACTATGCAGGGCGATGTTTTGATGGCTCAGATCAGCGGCCAAACCATTTCTAAAAAAGCCGCCCGCGAGTTTGATAAAATAATTAGAGACAGGTTTCCAAAATTAAAATGGAAAGGTGTATTGCATCCAGAAGCGGCAGAGCAATTACGCACAATGGACGGAGGCAAAAGGACGGCGATAGTCGAGACTATGGCGCTTGATAAATTCCAAAAACAGGGCTTCCCAGACATTGCATCGGCACGGTTTGCGCTTACTGATCCGCGTCAGGTACATGCGCGCTCTGGTGATGTCGGCCTTGAGATTTCACGGGCGATGCCATTTGCCGACCTAATTACGTCACCGCAAATCCCGCACTTATCTTACCCCGTGCAAATCCGTGGCGATTACATTGGCGGCTTTGGGGTGCCCTTGCCATATGAAATAGGCTTGCCAACGCACTATGCAAACAGCTTGGCAAAAAATCGCGATGGCTCCGCTGTCAACCGATCCATACAGATGTCGTTGCCATTAGAGCGCCTCGATCAAGAATATGTCGATCGCTCAATGGGATTTTTAGAACAGGCTTTGAAAAATGACTGATGAATTAAAAAACGTGGGAGACGGCGTGGGCGTACTAGCGACAGCCGGTGTGCTGATCGACCTATTGCCGGCGTTCTCCGCGATACTAACGATAATCTGGTTTTCTATTCGGATTTACGAAACAGACACCGTCCAAAAATATTTGAAAGATCGAAAAAAATGATACAGGCGCTAATTCAACCGGTTGCGGGACTTGCAAGCTCATGGATTGCAGGGCGTGCCGCAAAGTCAAAAGCGAAAGCAGATTTAGAGCTGGCGATCATTGAAAATAAAACGCGGCTGGCGCTTTCGGAGACTGAGGCCAATCACGAATGGGAAATGAGCCAGCTTCAAGATAAAGACAAGTGGCTTCGCTGGTTTAGTTACTCGATGTTTACCGCGCCCATTTTGGTCATGGTTGTCGCGCCGGAGCATGGCAAACGGATTTTTGAAAACCTAGAGTACGTCCCTAGCTGGCTGATAGAGATTTGGATTGCGCTCAATGGAGCCGTATGGGGCTTGTCGTCGCTCAAAGGCGTGGTGCCTTCGGTAGTGGGTAGCATTAGGAAAAAATAAGATGCTTGATTGGTCACGCTATCCAAATTTTACCGAAGCAGAAATGGCGTGCAAACATACCGGCATGACCGGTGTTAAGCCGGAGCTGATGGAGCATCTGCAAGCTCTGCGAAATGAGGTCGGCGCACTCGACGTATCCAGCGGGTACCGAGCCGTCGCGCATCCTGTGGAGGCAAGCAAGTCGCGCGCCGGCACACACACAACCGGATACGCGGTGGACATTCGGTGTTTTGGTGGTCGGGCACACAAAATTTTAAATGCGGCGATCAGGCAAGGCGTCTGGACGGGCATTGGCATTAACATGACGGGCGACCACGAACAGAGATTTATACACCTTGATTGCCTACCCGTTGAGGGTTGGGAAGGCTACGAACACATTGGCCGGCCAAATTTATGGAGTTATTAGAACAATTCTAATGTCAAAAACGCTTGGCGGGCGGGACGAATGTTGATACAAAAATAACAAAGGATGTTTAAACATGATGAATATGTTCTCATTTTTCAATCCATTTGCGCCTAATCCGTTTGCAACGCCAGCGCCGATGAATGCGGCGACGGTGACGCCGGCTGTTGCGCCGGCTGTTGCGCCGGTAGGTCAGGTTGTTGGCATGCCATCGCAACAGAGCGCACTTAATGCCGGCTTTGCAGATATGTCCGGTGTGCCTTTTAGCGTGCCAGTTTTAGACAAGCCGGCGGGTTACGTTCCGGCAATAATACCCGATCCTGTAGTTAACCGCGACATTACGTCAGAACAGTCTGCAATTGATGCCGGCTTTTCAAAAATGGGCGAGGCCGAAGTAGACATGGATGGCTCGACAAAACCAAAGCCGGATCGAGACATTCCCGCCGCGATACAAGCAACAGCGGACTTAGCAAAGTCTCTAGAGGGCGAACCAATGGCGGTGCCAACGGCGCCGGCCATACAAAAGTCTGATTATAGGCCGGTCACAAACCCATATGCGAACATTGATACGCTCGGCAAAATAGCACCGAGACTAGGATTAAAATTGAGCAACATATGACGACACCACAAGAACGCGCATCAGAAGCCAAACGAATACTAGAAAGCGATGTGTTTAAACGCGCGCTTGACGAGCTGGAGATGCGCTACCTTGACGAGTGGCGCTCAACCTTTCCCGAAGATACAGACGCCCGTGAGCGTTTGTTTGTAGCCGTCAACGTGCTTGACGAGGTGCAACGTCATCTACGAATTATNATCGAAGATGGCACANTAACCCACGACCGGCTTGTGCGTGTAAACGCATGGCGGTCNACNAAAAATGATGACAAACTNTANAAANNGGATATTATNATGCAAGAAGAAGATAACAACACCGGCNCNAAGCCGATTGACCTTCAGACAGATTTGCAAAAATCACAAAGTGCATTTGAAAGCCTTCTNGTGGCCGGCGACGCCGACAACCAAGCGGATGGTGAGCAAGGTGACACTTTAGCGGCTGATCAACAAGAAACCGAGCAGGTCGACGAAATCGATGAGCTTGATTTTGAGGAAGATGATGAGCCAGAGCAGTACGAAGATGACGTTGATCCTGACGACGAAATTGAGACTGTTGTAGAGCTTTCCGATGACACGCCGGTCACATTAAACGACGGCACGGAAATAACTCTAGCAGAATTGAAATCGGGTCAGCTTAGACAATCGGACTACACCAAAAAAACCCAAGCGTTAGCGCAAGAGCGCCAAACACTTGAGGCGGATATGGAAAAGCTCAATGCCGAGCGACAGGCGTATGCCCAGCTCTTGCCGCAGTTACAGCGCCAGTTATCTGGTGAGGTGACCGCAGAAGAACAGGCACAGCTCGAACAGCTCCGCGAAACCGATCCGATGCAATANATGATGGCAAAGGATCAGATCACCGCCCGTCAAGAAAAGGCGCAAGCGGTCAAAGCGGAGATGGAGCGCGTCCAAAAGAGTATGGCAGAGGAACAGCAAAAACAGCTTGCCTCTTACATACAAAATGAAAACGCGATGCTTTTNGAAAAGCTACCCGAATGGCGAGATCAGGAGGTAGCAAAAAAAGAAGGGCAAGAGCTGTCAGAGTTTTTAAAGAGCCAAGGGTACACTGAGGACGAAATAAGAAGCCTATATGATCACCGTGGCGTNATNATGGCGCGGCTGGCAAAAATAGGTTTTGAGGCGCAAGCCAAAATAAAAAAGGCGCCGCGCCAAAAAGTGCGTAAGGTTGCAAAAGCCGGAACCACTAACGTCCGCAAGAAGTCTCGCGCTCGCGTAGCTAGAGAAAACCTAGCAAAAACCGGTTCTATGAGTGCCGCCACAGCGGTGTTTGAGAACATTTTAAACGCTGAAAAGCCTAGAAGGAGATAAGAACATGGCTAAAGCAACAAATGCGTTTGATACTTACAGCGCAACCACAAATCGTGAAAGTCTTGCCGACATTATATACTCGTTGCTCCCTGATGAGGTGCCCGTAATGAGTGCGGCTGGCAAGAAAAATGTAACCAACACGACTTTCGATTGGAGCATTGATGCGCTCCAAAGCGCGTCCGCTACGGGCGAACTGGAAGGCGACGAAATCACGGCTGACGCGACGCCCGCGATCACCCGTGCCAGCAACGTCTGCCAGATCAATCGGGTCACAGCACGGTCGACCGGNTCGCAAGANGCGTCCGACATGGCCGGCGCTACATCGCTACTCGCGCACAGCATGTCAATGCGTGCNCGTGAGCTGAAGCGCAACATGGAAACCGCAATNTGCGGCGCCCAAGGCTCNAATGCNGGCAACGCCACAACCGCCCGTGCCACACGCGGCATCGAAAGCTGGCTTGCGACCAACGTCAGTCGCGGCACCAGCGGCGCAAATGCCGCCTCTGCCACAGCCGCGCCAACGGACGGCACCCAGCGTGCATTCACCGAGGCTCTGCTCGATGGGGTTATGCAGAGCCTATTTGACGAAGGCGCAGACCCCCAGCTTTTGGTTGTGGGTAGCTTCAACAAGGGTAAGGTGAGCGACTTTACGGGTCGTGCGAACACGCGTCAAATGATTGACGAAAACACCGTCAGCTCATCGGTCGATATTATTTCGCATGATTTCGGNCAGCTNTCGGTNGTNCCNTCANGNTTNTCCNGNGNNCGATCGGCTCTGGTTCTGGATCCGTCAATGATTTCAATAGCTTACCTGCGTGACNTTGAAACATTCGATCTCGCGAAAACCTCCGACAGCTCGGCCAAGGCCATGCTGGTGGANTANGGGGTGTGCATGCACAACGAAGCCGGNCACGGCNTCGTTGCNGACTTGACAACGTCCTAATTCAGACTGTGGCTGGCCGTCTCCCACGGCCAGCCACTTTTGAACAGGTGGCACATGGCAAACTATAAATGGCTCTATGACGCGCGGGGTCACCGCACCACCCAAGTCGAGGTCGCTGACCTTGACAACGAAATTATTGTGAAGTCGACCCAGAACGTCGAGCCTCTNATCCGCGAAAACAAGATGCTTCAGGAAAANCACCGATCNGGTGGTCACCGAAAGCTCGCCGCGCGGATACCNNTNGTNNTNTGGAATAAGGCCGTCCGCGANGGCTGGGCNTATGATCAGAACGAATGGAAAAAATACCTTAATGACCCTGACAATAAAAAGTTTAGGGTTTGGGAGGGGCGGCTATGAATTATACAGATTTACGCACCCAGATTAGCAGTTATCTAAACCGCCAAGACATCACAAACGAACAGCTTGACGTTTTTATCGACAACGCCGAAGCCGAGTTTAACTCGATTATTAGGCACCGAAAAATGATCAAACGGGTAACCGCCGATCTCGACAGTCAATTTACACGANTNCCNACCGATTTTTTGGAAGCAACAAACCTTCAGCTAAACACTGATCCGGTTGTCTTGCTTCGACAGGCCAGCGCAGAAACAATCGATAGCGTGCGGATCGCCGGCGGCAACGTCGCTGGCACGCCAGAGTTTTATAGCATTATCGGTGACACCATTGAGGTGGTGCCGCGCCCGTCGCAATCCACGCAAATCGAAATAAGCTACTATTCTAAGGTGCCGCCACTATCGTCGACCAACCTTACAAACTGGCTGATCACCGACTACCCAAACATTTATCTGTATGGCGCAATGAAACATGGCCTTATCTTTTTAATGGATGACGAGCGCCTACCAGTTATCGCCGGCAACCTTGCGGTCGATTTAGAGCGTTTAAACACCGAGGCCGACAGATCGCAATTTAGCGGTAACTCACTAACAATGAAGCGTCGCATTTACGGCGTTGCCCCACGACGCCGCATCGTCGTCACATAGAAGGACAATAAAAATGGCATTTTCTGACTACCTCGAAGATAAACTGCTCAANCACACGTTTACCAACACTGCGTTTACACCGCCGACCACACTCTATGTCGGCCTCTTTACGGCGGCGCCGAGTGACACGGGTGGGGGCACAGAGATTTCAACCAGTAGCACCGGCTACGCGCGTCAGACCGCGACATTTTCGGTTAGCGGCACAAGCCCAACCGAGGCTAACATAAGCTCGGCTATTGACTTTCCAACCGCACTGGCGGATTGGGGCACGATTACTCATCTGGCTGTATTTGATGCCAGCACGGGCGGCAACATGCTCGCTTTTAGCGCGGCCACTACATCAAAAACCGTGGCTACTGGCGACATTCTGCGGATACCGTCGGGTAGTCTAGCGATTAGGTTGGACTAATGTCTTTCCGCGTCGGCTATGGTCGCGGCAGGTATAACAAGGGTCTGTTTAATCAAACTCTTGGCGAAACCCTGTCGGCTGTAGCAATCGGCGCACTATCATCAACAGTGAGTGCGTTTACACGCCTTCGCACGCTGGCCGGCACCGTTCTTAGCTCTGGCACGTTTGTTTCGGCGTTTCAGCACATTCAAAGTTTTGCTGGCACGGTAGCGGCGACCGCTACAGCGGTGTTTGATTTTACGGTGGCGCTGGGCATCGACTTTGTGGCGACAACAGCCACGTCGACTATGACGGCGGTCATCAATCGCATTCAGGGCTTGGCGGGTGTGGTGACCGCATTGTCGACCATCTCGGCTATTATGACGCGCATTCAGCAAGCGGCGTCTGTGGTGTCAGCAAGTGCGTCGGCGGTCGCGTCAGTATTTGGGACGTTTGCTGGGGCAATAACGGCGACGGCGGTCGCGACATTNGTNAGCGCGATCCGCCACNTGTACNTCGACACCGGCTTCTCGACNNCAACATANACAGAGCANACGCCGTCGACCAAAACGTATACCGAGCAGATCGCAACAACAAAAACATATTCTGAGCGAGAGGTGTAAATGGGCACTACAACAACAAATTACAGTTTTGGGCTACCGACAATCGACGGCGACGCCGATAGCTGGGGCACCCAGCTCAATGCAAATTGGACAAAAAC